>CAYZRL010000051.1:0-1583 GCA_964480835.1 uncultured Gammaproteobacteria bacterium | reverse complement strand
CGGTAGCAAAGTGGGAGAGAATGGTGTCACCGGCAAATCTCATGAGGTGTTGCTCTGCACCGATATACCCATAACTACGGTTGAGGCGCATGCCATTGAGCTCAGCGGATACCTTCATGCCAAAAAATTCAGACAGAACGTGCTCAACCTGCATTTCTTGGTCTGGCGTAAGTTGATTTACCTGAAGTGGGAGCGATGACTGAAGTCGTTCGCGCAGTTGTTCTGGACTATGGTGTGTTACCTCAGGGGTGGCGTCTGGGGTAATCGCCTCCGCAAGAATTGCAGTTGCGGCAGGTTGAGTTACACTCAGGAGTATAGCAAGTGATCCAGCAACAACATGCCGAACGAGCTGTTGCATCGGCGATAAGATGTGGCCATGCTTCTCCCAAAGTCGATCGTGGAGTTTTTTCTCGTACGCGCTCCATGATCTCTGCAACTGAAGAAAGTTATCTTGCGAAGATCCCATACTACATGGTAACAGACCAGCTCGGCGCTCTTCACGCGATCTTAGAATGCGGACTCTTTCTTCGCGAGTAGATGAATATTATGAGAAAGAACAAAACAAACAACACAGAACGCGGCGGCAAGTAAAAATGGTCCCGACAACGAATAGAGCGCGATTGCACCACCAAACAGCGGGCCCATAATCTGACCGATACTCATGTATGAAGCACTCAGTCCAAGGATTGATCCCTGTGATTTCGCGTCAGTCTCTCTCGAAAGTATCGTCTGTGTCAGTGGATTTACTACTCCATTTCCAAGACTGAGACCGATACTCGAAACGATAAATAATGGAAGCTCCCGTGAAAAAAAGAGCATGGCGAAGGCTACTCCTACCCATGCGATGGCGAAGGTGAACAGTGAGGTTAACTGAACGCGTTTACTGAGTCGAGGGAAGATTACTGCCTGCGTGATCAGACCAGCAATCCCAAAGATCGTAAAGAGTGTTGCAATCATAGGAATTTTGAGATGGAGAACTTTGTATGCAACCGGTTGAAAAGTATAAATGAACAGTCCAAATGATGTGGAATACAGAAGCGTGATGAGTAGTGTCCGCCCAACCTGTCCTTCGAATAGCGCATGCCATAGTCGAGGGAAATCAAATAACTTTTTATGACTGACCTGACCAATATGCTGATTCGTTTCGGACAGGAATAGTTGCGTAATGAGAACTGCAATGAGTGAAATCGATCCGGCGATAATGAACGGTAGATGGACCGAGATCTGCGATGTAAAGGCAGAAATTGCTGGACCAAATACAAATCCAAATCCAAACGCTGCGCCAATAATTCCGAATCCCTTCGCTCGATTCTTCTCATCGGTGGTATCGGCAATGACCGCGCTCGCTACCGAGATATTTCCAGCTGTGATTCCGTCAAGTGCACGCGCGAAAAACAATACAGCTGCGTTTGGCGCAAATGCCGCAAGAAAAAAAGATACCGCAGTACCAAGTAGCGACATGGTCAACAATGGTTTTCGACCATACTTATCGGACAGTCGTCCAATCACCGGCGTTGCAATAAATGAACAGATTGCAAAGGTTGAAAAGAGCAGTCCATTCTCAAAGTCACTCAGTCCGAATC
>CAYZRL010000050.1:0-2011 GCA_964480835.1 uncultured Gammaproteobacteria bacterium | reverse complement strand
ACGAAGATTGGGCTTCCGGAATGTGGAATCAATCTTGCCCAGGGAGTAATATATCTTTGCAAAGCCCCAAAGGACCGTACTGTCTACGACTCGTATATGGGGGCGCTCAAAGATGCAAAGGATCTCGGTAATCTTCCCGTTCCCCTCCACCTGAGAAATGCCCCGACGAAGCTCATGAAGAAGCTGGGATACGGAAAAGGATATGAAATGTACGACGCAAACGACTATCTCCCAACCAAACTCAAAGGAAAAAAGTACGTAAAGTAACGGCTACCAGCTTCCTCCGCCTCCCCCACCACCTCCGCCACCGGAGAACCCACCCGAAAAACCTGAACCACTGGATGAGTGCGGAGGCTGGGCTGCGACCGAAACTGCTCGAAGCGATGAATCGAGATTTGATACAAACAGTGCACTATTGAACGCAGCATGACTGGTGCTCGAGTACCAGCTTGGTTGCTTGAGAGCGATGTCCTTGAATCGCTCTGCCCAGATCTTTTCTACCCCAAATGCTACCGCAAACGGCAACAACCGCTCGAACATCAACTGCTTACTCGCCTGAAAGCTCAGCTGTCGCTCCTGCGATCCGAGAAAATTCTTCAGTGATCGTGCAACAGCTGCAGCATTTGCCCCTATCTGTGTCTTCCTCGCCATATGAATTCCGAAGAGAACACTGACAAGTGCGAGCTGCATATTGAAGGTCATAAATCCGAGAACTGCCATAACAATGTAGAAGGTACGTGTATTGTTTGGATTTTTTGCAAAAAATCCATCATCGACCATTCGAGCATAGACCGCCGACTGGGTAGACTGAATGACAGAGTACAGTCGCGCATCCTTAACGCGCACTTCTTTCTTCGTCTCAAAAACCTTATCGAGTAGCTCCTTTTCAAACGGCTGCAGAAGATCTGACTTCGAAACTGAACTCGACTTCACGAGGTAGAAATCATTTTTACCCCTCTCTTCGATCTTCATATGGCCCCGTCGTGCAAGATCGACAAAGAGCGCGCTGACATCACGACTATCCACTCGCTCATCGACAAGCGATCCAGTCTCAATCGGAGTTAGCGCTCTCCCCAGTTCGGTCTTTGGCGGATCAAACCAAGCTCGAACCTCTCCTTCGAGTGGTTTCGGATCTCTCCCATATCGAAACCACTTGAAGACAATCCATACTGGATAGACGATGTACCAGAGTATCGCAAGGAGCACGAGTCCAAGAAGGAGAAGCTGTCCATACCATCGGTCGAAAAAAGAGACGTACTTCTCTGCCTCAAGTCGCGCGACCATTCCATTCGGAAATCCTACGACAACACTCATCCCTTCCTTCGACAATAACGGTTGTGAAGTTGTGAACTTCATTTCACCCGATCGATCTGGGAATGAACAGTTGCTCTGACTCGACCCTAACACTCCGGTGTAACATGCGAGCTTGAGCTGATTGCCGACAACCTGTCCCGGCAGAATAACTGTCGCGGATGCAGAATATATTGGCACGTCCCACTGATCTCCGGTTGCGTTCCAGTATAACTCTGTATGGTCGTTGAAATATGTCAGCGCTCCTCGCACTTCATAGGCAAGAACGTATGTGTGGGATCCGGTGATTGTACGGTTTGGGTCACCGATCTTAATTCGAAGATGGTCTGCAGAATGAAGTGTAGTAAACCGATAGGCCATACCCTGCTCATCGCTGACTCCGAGTACTCGATACCTGAGAAGATAGCGATTACTGTTTTCGCGATAGACAATTTCTGGAATATCGCGATAGATTCCGTGCCGAAACGCGGTCCCAAAGTCGTACTGAATCGTCTCCAAAACTTTCATTGACCCATCCTTCTGAATGACGATGTTTGTCTGAAAATCACGAATTCGCTCCTCTGCATGAACCGAAATAATTGAGGCAAAGATGAGGGTAATTAAGGTGAAAAATCGGAGAAGTGATCGCATGTTACAATACTAGCATAATGAAGTATGACAAGGCTCCCGATGTAAAGAAGCGGATTGACGCACTCATAGA
>CAYZRL010000049.1:0-2201 GCA_964480835.1 uncultured Gammaproteobacteria bacterium | reverse complement strand
GCAACTACACCCACGATCCGGTCGATCACTTCCCTATCTACGGAAAGAAGGTCGGTATGGCAGTCTCACAACATCCTGACGAGTCCTTTGGCATCGCGGTCTGCGGCGCAGGAATTGGAATGAGCGTAGCTGCCAATCGAGTCAAAGGGGCACGGGCAGGACTTTGCAGTACCGTCGATCAAGTTCAACACGGGAGAGAAAACGACCATATGAACATCCTCTGTCTCGCTGCCGATTACCTTAACTTCGATCAAGCAAAGGAGCTTGTTGACGTGTTTCTGAAGACTACACCAAAACAAGATGAGAAATATGTAAAACGAGCTCAAATGCTCGACGAATAATCCTTTCTTACCTCAGTCCAAGCTCCTTAACCCACTTTTGAAACTCATTCCCCTTCTCTTCGTAACTCTTCCAGAGCCGATAGCTTGGTGACGCGGTCGAAAGGAGCGCGATTGATCCTGGTTTTGTGTGCTGATAACAGAATCTGACTGCTTCCTCCATACGATCGGTTTCGAGAACCGTAAACTGAGAACGGTCATTAACAAACATTCGACTCCCTGTATCCGGAAATAGAACGAGGTTGCGCACTCCTTTTTGACGGATAACAGCTTCCAGTTCCGAAAAATCATACCCTCGATCGGTTCCTCCAAGCAGCACCGTATCTACATTTTCGAGTGAAGAAATCGCCGCGATGGTTGCCTCGGGAACGACGCCGATAGCATCGTCGTAAAATGTGATGTTGTTGAAGGTGCCGATCTTTTCCATTCGATGTGGAAGTGGTTTGTATGTTTTTACCGCACTCAAAATGTCCTCGTCCGAAACACCCAGTTCTCGACAAACGGTGACCGCAGCATTGATATTATCTCGATTGTGTTCGCCTTTCAGCGGTATATCTTTCTCATTAATTAATAGATCGGCGTCATATGGCTTTGCTCTGCCATGAGCATCCTTTATCCATGACTGAAGAATGTCGAACTTCGGATTGTAAATATAGAGATCGCTTCCGGTCTGGTGTCTCATGATATTTCGCTTTGCTTCAAAATATCGCTCTCGAGATTTGTGATAATCCAGATGGTCGGAGTACAGAGAGGTCGCTACGGCAATCTGAGGAGAGTATGCAAGATCATCGAGTTGATAGCTCGAAAGCTCCACGATAATAATATCTTCGGTGGTTTGAATAGCGTCAAGTTCCTGAATAAGCGGGGTGCCAATGTTCCCCAGCACACGTGCAGGCAGACCGGCTGTTTGGAGGATGTGGCCGATCAATGATGCAACGGTACTCTTTCCTTTTGTTCCGGTCACACCGACAACCTTGTTTCCCGAACGAGAAAAAAAGATATTTGTTCCGGTGGTGTAGTAGCCCTTCATTTTTTCCTTTGGGATACCAGGACTTCGGAATGCAATGTCGTATGCTGACTGATTGTCAAACTGGTCTGGATGCGACTTCTCATCAGCAATTCCTACGATGAGCTCCGGTGCATGATTGGCAAGATATTTCTCGGTTGCCTTTCCTTCTGCTCCATACCCTATGATTAGTGCTCGTTTCATTCCACACAGTCTCAGATGATGTGGGACCGTTGGAACATTATTCGTAGCAAATACACGTCGGTGTTCCTCCGGCGTAGCGACAACCTCGGAGCAGAGACGACGATACACTACAGTATCAGAGTATGCATTCTGCGCTTTGGAGAATGCTACTCTTGCCTCCTCAAAGGTACCCACGCAGTCGAACGGCTTCATGCTCCCTAATCCGAGCACGTCCTGAAATATTGGGGTGAGATCTGCATTGTCAAAGAGGTTCTGCCCGAAGATTTCAACCAGCTCCTTCTGAGGGAGAAACGCAGCAAGAAGTATCGTCGCAAAAACACATTTTGGACATGCTCCACACCACCGATTCGAGGTTCGTTTCTGAACCCGAAAGGCCCGGTTGCAGCTGGTAAAAGAGTTGAAATACTGCTTGTACTTTGTGAACTGCTCGACGATGCGAATTTCATAGAATGGCCGTACGATAGAACAGTAGGTAATGTCCGGCGTCACCATCTCTCGCATCAAAACCTGAAACAGCGATTCATACTCCAGCGACTTACTCCACTGGTGGTTAATCTCAACTCCCTGATATGTGGTATTGCCGAAGTTACTACTAAATTCATTACCGACAATCACGTATGAAAAATCATAAAGTACTGCAAGAAGATATCCAA
>CAYZRL010000048.1:0-3200 GCA_964480835.1 uncultured Gammaproteobacteria bacterium | reverse complement strand
AGGTGATAAATAAGATCACAACAAACCCGGAGTACAAGCGCTTTCTGAACAGCATGTCTAATGTAAAGGTACTCTGTCTGACCTCGCCCGTCAAGGTCTGTCGACCGATTGTTGCATTTTTCGATCTCGCTTCTTACAATGAAGGAATACATGATAAAGGCCGTTATCGACTTCGTAATGGACATTTTGGAGACAGTGGTTTTTATTGCGTCTATCTTCTTGGTGTTTTACCTTTTCATTGTTCAGCCAAACCAGGTAAAAGGCGCCTCAATGGAAAATACGTTTCACTCTGGTGAGTACATCTTTACGAGTAAGGTAACGTATAAGTTCCGCCAGATTAAGAAAGGTGATGTTGTCATCTTCAAATCTCCAAAAAATAACGAGATAGAACTGATAAAGCGAGTAATCGCCCTCCCAGGCGATACCATCATGGTGAAGGGAACTGATGTGTTTGTGAACAATGCAATCATCTCTGAGCCGTACATCAAAGACTCAACGTACGTCATTCCTGGAGGTGCGCTTATGGACGGTGTTCCGCTCACGATTCCGGATGGATTTATATTTGTGATGGGTGATAATCGTGGGGCATCCTCAGACTCACGAGAGTTCGGACCGGTTCCGGAGACATTGCTTATTGGAGAAGTTTTCTACCGATACTTCCCATTCAATAAGATGGGGTCGATCACTTCTCCTCGATCGTCATTAAGTCCTTCAGTTTCGTTTGCAGGAGTTGCATAATATCCTTCATCACAACCCCTGTTTTTAACAAATCCCCTTTCATTTCGAGCGTCATCTTCGATCGAATGCGCGACTGCATAACCTTCGCTTCAATACCGTACTGACGCATAAAAACCCCAAAGACTCGTCTATCATCCGTGTTCAAGTACTCGCCGATACCTTTAATTCCGTATAGCACCGAGCGCACCAGCATCTCGGTCTCAAGGACAGGAAGATTATGTGCGAGGACGTGTTCATACGCTGCGATCATCTGCTCATGCGTCTTTAAGCGTGCGAGGACGTATAGATGCGTCGGCGACACCGAGTTCGAGTAGTAACCATCGACCACTAACGGAGGTAGCTTATTCAATCTGAGAATATGACTCACATATGACGGCTTCAGCTTCAGTCGTTTACTAATGTCCGTGAGTCTCAGTCCATGTCGATCTTTTAACTCGAGTATCAACTGTGCTTTTTTGAAGATGTCCTTTTCTTGAAGAATGAGATTGAAGATCGGCTCCGTTACTTGGTCTCCCATACGTGCACGTATTGTACTCCGTGCTTCTGCTTAAATTCAACCTTTCCCGGACGCATTGCAATGATGGTGAAATCACCAGAAAGCTTTGTTCCTTCACCTGCTTTAAACTTGGTGCCTTTTTGGCGAACCAAGATACTTCCAGTTGTTACGATCTGTCCACCATATCGCTTAACACCACGGCGCTTGGATCGTGAGTCTCGATTACCTGACGTTGCCTTCTGTGATTTTGTATGTGCCATAGGAGGTTATTGTGATTAGATTTTGGTAACTTTAAGTTTCGTAAGCATTGGTCGGAAGCCAGTTGTTCTTCGGTATCGTGACTTTGCACGAAACTTGGCAACGCGAACCTTTTCTCCTTTACCTTGTTCGATGATTGTTGCGCTTGCGACATTCTTGAGTTCGGGTGCTCCGAGAGAGACCGCCGCTTTTTCTGTATCAAATGTTGCGAGCATTTTGAGGCTCACCGTATCATTTACGTTCCCCTCAAGATACCCAACGGTAATCTCTTCATTTTCACCAACAATATACTGTTTGCCGCCTGTAGATACGACTGCTTTCGTTGCCATTCGTATATTATACCCAAGCAAGGGCTATTCTGCAATGCTGCTTAGAGAAAAAAGGCGAGCGAGGCACAGAGCGCGATGATCGATGATCCTCCGTACGAGATAAACGGAAGCGTAATTCCGGTAATAGGAAACAGACCCATATTCATTCCCATGTTGATAATTGCCTGAAAGAGCACCGAAACCGTGATGCTTACCTGATAAAGGAATGTGAATCGAGAATCTGGGTCCTTTGATCCATACGTCTGAGCCATGCGGCGAAATGCAGCATACGCAAATGAAGCGAATAACACAACGACAAGAAGTCCACCAATAAAGCCGAACTGTTCTACGAGCGATGCGAACGCAAAGTCGGTATGATTCTCCGGGAGAAAATGGAGTCGAGACTGCGTTCCGTACCCGAGCCCTCGACCTACAAACTGACCTGATCCAATGGAGATAATCGACTGAATTAGGTTGTATCCCCCACCACGGAGATCTGCCTGAGGGTCGAGGAAGGTAAGAAGTCGCGTCCTCTGGTATTCCTTCAGAAACATCCATAGGATCGGTGCAACCAACCCTGCCATACCAGCGATTTTATACAAAACCGATCGAGCTACACCTGAGTAAATCAAAACCGGAAGAAACATCATGACATACACAAGCGTTGTACCGAGGTCCGGCTGCTTCAAGATGAGGAGTGCGGGGATCGCGAGATAGATAAACGAAATGAGGATCGTCTTCCCTTGGAATAACCACTTCTTGTTCTCGGCAAAATACTGCGCAATAAAAACTGCAAAAAAAGGTTTGAGAATTTCGGACGGTTGGATGCTCACCGCATAGAGATCGATCCAACGTTTTGACCCTCGAGACTCAAATCCAATGATGTAGGTGAGCACGAGGAGTCCCACTCCAAACCAGTAGAACAACTGCGCATTCGAACGAAAAAAGTTTATTCCGATTTGACGTAGTACGAAAAAAATACCTACGCCAATCACTAATGCAACCGTCTGGGTTGGAATGTAACTACTCCCAATTCCGAGGAGATTGAAGATGCCAATGCAAAAAAGAAGCATTGAAGGGAATAATAATCCGCCGTTCAACTTCATGTCGATGAAATACGGGTAACGAAAAAGGTGCCTTTGGTAAGATGTTTTACGAAGGTCTTTCGCTTGATCTCCTCCTCCCAACTCACTGGCCATGCAGGAAGTGATACGTTCACATACTCGTCACGAGCGGTTCCTAACACCTTTCTCTCTGCCTGAATTTTTCGAATTATGACCCGAGCCTCACCTTCGTCTTTGAGTTCCTGAGTCAGATTAAAATCAAACATGACCGACTCCTCCGCACCTTCTGTGTAGGAGACCGACTTCACATTCAGCTCCTCTTGTATGATTCCGTCA
>CAYZRL010000047.1:0-3363 GCA_964480835.1 uncultured Gammaproteobacteria bacterium | reverse complement strand
AGGACGCGACACTCTGGATGTCGTTATCGGGGTTCGAATCCCTGCTGGGCAGCACTCCACCTCAACCGGAATAACTTCATTCTTCTCACATTAGCTATCACGAGTGGTTGATCTGTCTAATTAACATCGAACTTTAACTGCTCCTTCGCTTGATCATGGAATATCTGCTGAATATAACCATGTTTCTTCACGTCTGAAAGAGGGGATTATCGGAAGATGCACATGGTGTCCTGAACATGGCTACAGAAAGATCTATAAACCATATACTGACTCTTGTCAGATCGACCGTTCTTTTGCCAAAACTGAAGTAGTGCTAACCATCACAAAAAACAATAGATCTGTTAGTAAGCCCTACGTCCGATTTGCATGCCTAGCGGCCTTCATCGAGATAGTGATTCTGCCGATTTATCTAACATATAGCCTGTTTTTTTGATGATAACCGATAGTAAAAAGTAATACTATAGATCAATAAAATAGTCTAAATGATGCTTTGAATTTTGAATTAGCCGGCGTGAATTTGATACTTATAGTAATAACTCAAAATAGGATTGAGATTGAGACTGAGCAATGTATACTTGAAGCATGCAGCCGAAACTCACAACGCTTCCTAACGGACTAAAGGTATTATTCATCGACACAAACGCATTTCCAAGCCTTACAACAATCCTTCTTGTCGGTGCGGGGTCTCGATATGAGAACGCGAAGAACAACGGAATAGCTCATTTCTTCGAGCACATGGCCTTCAAAGGGTCAAAGAAGTTCCCAAACTCATTTGTTATCTCTTCAACGATTGAAGGTCTTGGGGGAGTATTTAATGCATTTACCTCAAAAGACCATACGGGTTACTGGATAAAAGCAACAAACGACCATTTCGACATCGTACTGGATGTTCTATCGGATATGATCACGAGCTCTCTTCTTCTCGAGGAAGAGATTAATCGAGAGAAAGGTGTCATTGTAGAGGAGATTAATATGTATGAGGACACGCCTCGCTGGAAGAGTGGAGATCTTTTTGAGGAGCTGATGTATAAGGGTAGCTCGCTCGGTATGGATATCGCAGGTACGAAGGACACTGTTACCGCGTTCGATCGGAGTACCTTTACGAGCTATATGGATGAGTTATATCACCCGAATAATGCCGTTCTTGTGGTTGCAGGAGGTTTTGGTTCTGACAAGGCAGACTATCTCAAGAAGGTGGAGGATAAATTTGGACACTGGAAACAGAAGAAAGTGACAGGGTCGTATACTGACTTTGCTACCGTCCAACAAGCACCGCAGGTGCTGGTACACACAAAAAAAACAGAGCAAACTCATTTTTGTCTTGGTTTTCACAGCTATAATCTTACGGACGAGAGGAAATATCCGTTAGCCGTACTCTCCACAATCCTCGGTGGCGGAATGTCTTCGCGACTCTTTATGCAGGTGCGCGAGCGCAGAGGTTTGTGCTACTATATTTCAACTGGTAGAACGAGCTATCAAGACGTCGGAAACTTTGTAACTTCCGCAGGAGTAACGAATGACCTGAATAAAACGAAGGAGGCGATACGGGTAACACTTGAAGAGCATGCAAAAATCAAAGCAGGAGATGTAACGGACGAAGAAATTAAGAAAGCAAAAGACCTTATCAAAGGACGAACGATACTGTCGATGGAGGACTCGCAGAATGTATCGCTTTACTTCGGCATAGAGTTGTTACTGCAGAACAAGACAACCACTCCAGAGGAGATGTTAGAACGAATTTCAAAGGTAACAAAGGACGAAATCGTCGCTGTTGCAAAGGATGTGTTCACGCGCGAAAAACTCAATCTATCATTGATAGGTCCTTGCGGACAAGGAGATATTAATCCTGACGATCTTGTCGTCTAATCTATGCTTCAATCCTATCTATTTGTGATGGGAATTGTCGTCGGATCTTTCTTGAATGTTGTCATCGACCGTCTTTCATTGAATAAAAGTCTGCTCGGACGTTCACATTGTGATCACTGTCGAAAAACGCTCCAACCCATGGATCTTGTTCCGGTTCTTTCATTTCTCGTACTACGTGGGAGATGTAGATCATGTGGACATCGCCTCTCGATTCAGTATCCGATAATTGAGCTGATCACCGGAATACTATTCGTATCGATCTGGTCGTACTTTGAATTAATGGGACCGTTTGTTCAGGTAAGTATGATCGGCGTGTTTTGTTCACTGCTTGTATTACTCATGAGCGATCTTAAGTATCGTATTCTGGCAGATGAGGTTCAAATAGCCTTGTTTCTGAGCGTAACGGCGTACCATCTCTCGACCGGATCTGACTTTACTGAGCTTGCTCGTTTTGGAGTAGACGGATTTATTGTTCTTGCCCCGTTGCTGCTGATATTTATTCTGAGTCGAGGAAAAGGTATGGGGTTTGGTGATGTGAAGCTTGCGTTCATTATTGGTTACTGGTTTGGGTTCGTGGGCGGACTCACGACATTGTATCTTTCATTTGTAAGCGGGGGAATACTCGGAATTATTCTTCTTGCTCTCCGAAGAGCAAGACTGAAACAGGCGATTGCATTTGGACCCTTTTTGATTGTCAGTATGATTGTGTTCTTTGTCTTCAAGGGTCCAATAACTGTGTACCTAAATACTATATTCGGTCTGAAATAACAACGCAAAAACCGAGCAAAAAATATATAGTAATATAATTTCTCTGCATTGCTTAACGTTTGCACAGAAATTTGAAGCTAAGTGGTAGAGCAACAAAATAAATATAGTAATCATCGGTATACCCAAGGTACTTCAAATTACTATATTTTCTTCCTAAAAAAACGTACCAAATAGCATAAAAAACAGCTCGTGTATGAGCCAGATCAGAGCGGTTTCTAGAAATGGTGATAGTGTAGAAACAATACTGATCTATGGTGAGAATTATCATGCCCATCTGACAGATTGCACCGCTTGTGTGCGTGTCGTCTAATCCCCTGAGCGTTACTGATAATGTCTTCTGAACCATCTAAATAGGTCGTTATTTTGGGTGTCTGGTGTTGTGTTTCGACAAGAGTTACTACGATTGGGTAGGTTAGTGGTGATTCTTCTTTACGCCGGGTGTTCAAAATAGTGGATCAAGGGCTTTACTATGAGAAAAAAAGTGGGGAGTTCATGAAATTTCCCGCATACCGAGTTTGTATCACTTCAGTTTTTCACAACAAATATCCTCAGCTTATTGATCCTTTTTGATCTAGTTAGTCAGTTATTGGTAATAATAGGCAAAATAAGCGTTTTAATAATGCGAAATGTAGGTTTGGGGCTTTGTCAAGTCCCAAGCTAAATGATTAAAAACAAAAACTATGCATTGGTTAGTCAATGCATAGATTTTTGAAGCTAAAATGCCTATTG
>CAYZRL010000046.1:885-3616 GCA_964480835.1 uncultured Gammaproteobacteria bacterium | reverse complement strand
TAACATTCGACTACAAATACGGGTTTTCAAAACCCGAGAACTACCAGTACAAAGCAAAGAAGGGACTTTCTCGTCAGGTGGTTCTTGCCATGTCTGCGCTGAAGAAGGAGCCCACTTGGATGACCGAGTTTCGCCTGAAATCATTACAAATCTTTCAGAAAAAAAAGATGCCGAACTGGGGAGGAGATCTCACAAAAATTAAGTTCAAGGACTATTACTACTACATCAGACCAACAAAAGATCGTGTATCGAGCTGGAACGATCTACCCAAAGAAATTAAGGAAACATACGATGCGATCGGTATTCCTGAAGCAGAAAAAAAATACCTGTCAGGTGTTTCGGCGCAGTATGAATCCGAGGTTGTGTACGAAAGTGTACAGAAGGAGCTCGTGAAGCAGGGAGTGCAGTTTATGGACACCGACTCTGCACTCAAAAAATTCCCCAAGTTATTCCAACAGTACTTTGGAAAGTTGATCCCACCGGGTGATAATAAGTTCGCAGCACTCAACTCGGCGGTATGGTCAGGTGGTTCATTTGTTTACGTTCCGAAAGGAGTAAAGGTTACTTTACCGGTGCAAGCATACTTTAGAATTAACGCTGAAAATATCGGGCAGTTCGAGCGAACACTCATCATTGCAGACGAGGGAAGTTATGTTCACTATGTAGAAGGTTGCACGGCACCGATTTACCAGAATGACTCCGATTCACTTCATTCCGCAGTTGTTGAAATTTTTGTGAAAAAGGGCGCGCGGGTTCGGTACACCACTGTGCAGAACTGGAGTAACAATGTATACAACTTGGTAACGAAACGGGCACGGGTAGAAGAGGATGGTTTTATGGAGTGGATCGACTGCAATATCGGGTCGAAGCTTACCATGAAATATCCCTCCTGTTTCTTAATGGGAAAAGGAGCTCGAGGAGAGGTTTTATCGATTGCGTTCGCTGGCAAGAACCAACATCAAGATGCAGGTGCAAAGATGTACCATTTCGCTCCTGAAACCAAGTCAAGAATTGTCTCAAAGTCCATCTCAAAAGACGGTGGGCGTACATCATACCGAGGGCTGGTACAGGTCCGACCTGGCGCAAAGAAATCCTCGGTCTACGTTTCGTGTGATGCGCTCATTCTCGACGAACAGTCTCGCTCCGACACCTATCCGTATATGAAGATGCATGAAAGCGATATAGAGGTGCAACACGAGGCAACGGTCGAAAAGCTCGGAGAAGAGAAGCTCTTTTATCTCATGTCGCGCGGAATATCTAAGACCGACGCGGAGGGCTTGCTGGTGAATGGTTTTATTGAACCGCTCACGAGAGAGATCCCGCTCGAGTATACCGTTGAGCTGAATCGATTAATTAATTTAGAGATGACAGGGAGCGTCGGATAGCCCTAGCGCACGTCGGATGTGAAGGACGATTTAGTTTCACATCAGATGCGCCGGAGACTCATCGGATGTGAATAAATTAAATGTATGAAATTCATCGACCTGAATAAAACAAAAAAACAAAAAATTATCCTGAGAAAACCAGGTAACTATGTTGCGTTTATGGAAAATGTTTCCGGCAACTTTACATTTGAACTTCGCTCAGCGGATATCGATCTCAATATTTATGGAGTGTTTCATGGAACGGGAACCGATATGTATCGCGTTCATACGGTACAACATCATTTTGCTCCAAGATCAACATCGAACCTTCTCATACGCGGTGTCTTTGATGATGCTTCGCAGTTTCATTACACTGGATTGGTAAAGCTCGAAAAGAAAGCGCAACAATCACACGCATATCAGAAGAATCAGAATTTGGTCCTTTCGTCACAGGCAAAAGTTGAGTCCGAGCCATTTCTCGAGATCGAGGCAAACGATGTATTCTGCACACATGGCTCGACCACTGGTGGCATCAATCCAGATGAGCTTTATTACCTAATGTCGCGCGGGCTGTTGGTGGGAGATGCAAAAAAGCTTATTGTGCGGGGGTTTCTGGACCATGTCCGCCAGCAGCTGAGGTAAGTGGTTGAAGAAGTTGTTGTACAGTTCGAACTGTTTTTTCGGTGTTTATCTGTGGATCATCGTCTCCTCTGTTGAGAAGACTAATATGACCTGCAGTGATTTTAGACAGAGCTCCTTCCCTGAGCGCATAGTTCGATGTTATTATTATCCGATGATAGTCCACAAGTTCATGCCCGTTTGGAGCTCGGGTAGTGATGTCAACAAGAACGGTATGTTGTGCATGTTCTACTCTGTCATCGTGACCGGGTGTGAGAAAATCCAGGAAATGTGACTGTATGGCATACTCAGTGTCCCCAATTTTATAGAGCGCGTGCTGATTATTTTGTTTTCCGACTTCGGGAGTGTTTAAGCCAAATCCATCGGGTGGCCTGGAAACAATACAGTCCTCTGGAATACCAGCCAAGGACTCGAATAATGCCACCTGCTCATTCCACGCGATTGATTGAAGGGCTTCCGGAGAAATCTGACCTGCTGAGGGGTCGGTAAGTAGTTCGGTAAGTAAGCTTTCGAGTCCAGCAAATTGTGTTTCGTTTTGGACAACCATCTCCACATCTAAATAGCCATCATTCAGTGGGGCGACCAAGGCAGTCACAGACCCACTCCGAACTGTCCCTTCCTGAACATCTGGAATACCAATGGAGAATGGAGATTCTGTTTGAAGAGATATGGCGTGTGTCGTGGGATACGCGCCGTCAGGATTTCGGGCTGCAATACTTATTCTTAAA
>CAYZRL010000046.1:0-875 GCA_964480835.1 uncultured Gammaproteobacteria bacterium | reverse complement strand
CATCGCCAGGTTTATGTCTAAACCCATGCTCGATGGTTATTTTTTTGGTCTTATCGGAAGAGTCGAACGTCAATTCATTCGGAGTTGGTCTCCCTGCCCCAATTACACCTGCTTGGTGAAAACGTTCATGAAGAGCGCGCTGATACATTGGATTCCCTCTGAGTAAATCCCATGTTAAATCTTGCAGAGCGAGTACACGCTGACCGTACTCTTTCGGTGTAAGATTTCTTTCTGGAGTGGGTCGTTCGGCTGGCATGGAGGTATTATAGGACCGATTGTAGCGAATTTCAATTGGAGTTCTGTTCGTGAACAAGATGAGAGTCGGGAGATCAGAGAAACCCGAGGAAGTGCATTGCGATCTCCGTATCGTAAAGGTGAGCTCCTGCATCCGATGGATCATTCTCAACCTTTGCTAAGTCGAACCCCAAATCAGCGTTCACAACACCATCTTCCAGCACGACAACCGTAACATCACCATCGACGAACCGTTTGACATTTTTGGTCTCATCAACTTCATGTGGATCGCCGGTATATTTACAGTTAGCTGCCAGTACGGTTTGTCTCATTTTTCCATCAACATTAGCGAGTGACGTTAAGACAATGTGACGTCGGGCGCCAGATAGTCCTTCTCTGGCACCGAGCCCTGGCATATCCACCAAGCGAGTATCTACGGTATATTGAACACCTTCAAGGTTAAAGTTTGCACGATACATTTCTGTGAAGTCGGTTGCGAAGTTTGGCCGTTTCCATGCCTGAAACACTGCTTTAAGCGCTTCGGGTGTGGATCGAACAGAATCTAAGACGGAGTGAATCACGCGGTCTGCAAAAATTGCTCTTGCTGGAGCGCTCAGAGGTTCGTTTCGGCGAATTGGTTC
>CAYZRL010000045.1:0-3760 GCA_964480835.1 uncultured Gammaproteobacteria bacterium | reverse complement strand
ACATCCTCGACTTTCTTAATGAGGATTGGCCAGAAATTACGCCTGAAAAATCCAAGAAATCGGTGCGCAGAATCATCTTTCATGAAATTACTCCAAAAGCTTTAAAGGAAGCGCTCGAGCACACCGATGAACTTCGTCTCAACTTAGTAAAAGCACAGCAGGCTCGTCGCATCCTCGACCGTATTGTTGGATACAAGCTCTCACCTCTCCTTTGGAAGAAGCTTTCAAAAAACTGGCTTTCAGCAGGTCGTGTCCAGACGGTTGCACTTCGATTTGTTGTCGAACGAGAGAAAGAAGTACTCGCATTTCCGAAGGATCAGTTCGCAGTAGTTTCTGGACTGTTCAATGCAGAATCGCAGGAGCTCACCGCAAAGCTCATGAAGATGGGGGATGAATCCATAGAAGAAAAGAAGACGCTGAAGCTTTTCTCGGGAGAGTATACCTATACTCGAGGTCTTCGCTCGGCAGAGCAGATGGAGCAGCTTCGCGGGGAGATGACGTCTGATCAGTACGCCGTGACCGATGTCTCTGAGTCAGATGCGGTTCGCTATCCTCCTCCTCCGTTCACAACCTCATTACTCCAGCAAGATGCAATTAATCGGTACGGTCTGAGTTCAAAGATTGTGATGCGTATCGCTCAGGACCTCTATGAACGGGGTCTCATTACCTACCATAGAACCGACTCTTTCAATCTTTCGGCAAGTTATGTTTTCCGGGCAAAGGATTACATTGCAGAGACCTATGGTAAAGAGTACGCACTTGAGAAGCCACGAGGTTACAAAACAAAATCAGCATCGGCGCAGGAAGCACACGAGGCAATTCGTCCGACGCGCATCGAGAATACCCCTACAGTAGTAGCGAAGGAGAAGAAGCTCAATAAGAATCATCAGACGATCTATGAACTCATCTATAATCGAGCGCTCGCGACGCAGATGAAGGAAGCATCGTTAATTCAGTACAAGCTAACCCTTACCGGCTCAAAGGGTTATGTGTTTGAGTCCGAAGCCCAGAAGGTGGTCTTTGACGGGTTCTTACGAGTCCTCTCGCCTGAGTTTAGTAAAAAACATACAGAAGGACTCACGATTAAGACGGGAAGTACCGCCTCACTCAAAGAACTCACCATTGAGTCAAAGGAAGCTCGGCCACCGTATCGGTATAGTGAAGCGTCACTCATCAAAACACTGGAAGAAAATGGAATTGGTCGACCTTCGACATACGCCCCAATCATCTCGCTGCTTATCGAGAAGGCGTATGTTGATAAGGATGGACGATATCTCAAGCCAACGAGTCTTGGAACTGCGATTAGTGACTACCTCTCCTCGGCGTTCGAAACATTATTTAGTATCGACTTTACCGCAAAGCTCGAACAGAATCTTGACGATATAGCAGAAGGATCGGAAAAGCTTCTTGATGTACTGAAAGGCTTTTATACACCGTTTGCAGAGATCCTTGGAAAGCAGGAACAGAACAACGATACCATCGAGGTGAAGGAAGAAGATGCAGAGCCATGTCCAAAATGCGGTAAGCCATTACAGATCCGTTTCTCTCGGTTTGGAAAATTCTATGCATGTTCTGGTTATCCCGACTGCAAGTTCACGAAACCATTCCTCTATGTTGTGAAGGACCGAAAATGCCCTAAATGTGGAGGGAATGTTGTGGTAAGATATTCTAAAGCAAAGCGAAAGTTCTACGGCTGCTCAAACTATCCTAAATGTGATTATGTTGAGTTTGGCTGGAACAAATTAGTGAAGGCATGAAGTACATTTTTGTATCAGGAGGCGTCATCTCGGGCATAGGAAAGGGCCTCACTTCTGCATCGGTCGGACTTCTTCTCAAAAACGCTGGCTATCGAGTAACCCCCATCAAATGTGAGAACTACCTCAATGTAGACGCAGGTACGATCAATCCAATTGAACACGGTGATCCATTCCTCTGTGAGGACGGAACCGAGGCAGATATGGATCTCGGCACCTATGAAAAGATCCTCGGAGAAAACATGGGTAAAGATAATTTTATGACCCTTGGTCAGGTCTACAAGACCGTGATCGATCGAGAACGTCGATTTGAGTATCACGGTGAAGATGTTGAAGCGATTCCCCACATCACAAATGAAATCATCTCTCGCATTCAGCACGCTGGAAAGAAACAAAATGCCGACATTGTGCTCATTGAGCTGGGTGGAACGGCGGGGGAGTATCAGAATGTATTCTATTACGAAGCGTCACGCATTCTCACCTTGAAGCATCCCGGTGACGTTGTTCATATCCATGTAAGCTATGTACCTCGACCAAGTCATCTTGGGGAGCCAAAGACGAAACCAACACAGCTTTCGGTTCGAACACTAAACTCTATGGGAATTCAGCCAGACTTCATTATTGCACGATCGAAACAGTCACTTGATCAGCGACGAAAGGATCGGTTCGCGCTCTTTTGTAACATGCACCCTGAAGATATCATCTCGAACCCCGATGTACCGCACGTATACGAAATCCCGCTGATCCTCTCTGAACAAGGTCTTGAGAAGAGAATCATGGAGAAGCTTGGTCTCAAGGTGAGAAAACCAGATCTGAAAGAATGGGAAGCACTCGTTGCAACGATCAAAAAACCAAAGACTCGCAAAGTCGAGCTTGCGATTGTCGGAAAGTACTTTGGCACCGGAAACTACCAACTCAAAGATGCGTATGCCGCATTATTTGACGCAATTGATCACGCAGGTTGGAGTGAAAATGTTGAGATCTCTGTTAACACGATTAATGCAGAGAAAGTAGAAAAGCAAGGGGTTGAAATCATTGGTAAGCCGGATGGAATCATCGTACCAATCGGGTGGGGAGATCGAGGATCCGAAGGAATGATTGCTGCTGCGAGCTATGCACGAGAAAACAAGATTCCATATCTTGGACTCTGTTACGGCATGCAGCTAGCGGTAATCGCGTTTGCTCGTGACATTCTTGGATATAAAGATGCGAATACAACCGAAAATGATGAAAAGACCAAACACCCCGTGATTCACATTATTGAGAACCAAAAGTCATTGATTGCCAAACGTGCATACGGAGGAACGATGAGACTTGGAGGCTGGGAAGAGAAGATAAAGAAGAACACCCTCGCGCATCAAATCTATAAAAAGGACTCTGTTGTCATTCGACATCGACATCGCTACGAATTCAATAATGAGTTTGCTGCCGAATTCGAAAAGAACGGTCTTGTGATCAGCGGTCGATCCAAAGCAGAGAACCTTGTTGAGATTATTGAGCTCGGAAAGGACATGCACCCGTTCTATATCGGTACTCAGGGACATCCAGAGTACAGTAGTCGACCACTTGACCCACACCCAATCTTCACAGCATTCGTTGACGCAGCGGCTAAACACGCTTCAAAGTAGTCAAAACGAGCAAGTTTATGCTATAATTTAGTCATGGCAAACAGCATTACCTACAAAGACAGCAGCTTCGGAATCGGCGATATGCTTGATATCTTCTATCGAATTAAAGAAGGTAACAAAGAGAGAATTCAGAAGTTTTCTGGAATGTTGATCAAATTCCGTGGCACAACTGCTGCCTCGAAGATGATCACCACTCGAAGAATCACTCGATCTGGAATCGGCGTTGAACGAATCATCCCACTCAACTCACCGTTTATATCAGACATCAAACTCGTTAAGAAAGCGAAGTTCCAAAAAGCAAAGGCATACTTCGTTCGTGGTCTTTCGGATCAAAACCTCCGAAAGAAAATCTTCAAACGATCGTAACCGCTCCGTTTT
>CAYZRL010000044.1:0-3789 GCA_964480835.1 uncultured Gammaproteobacteria bacterium | reverse complement strand
AATATCACCAGCTTCGAGCGGTCGCAATTCGCATCGTGCGCAGTCTCAATATTGTCGGGGAGTGTAATGTGCAGTTTGCGCTTGCACCGCGACCGTCAAACGGTAAGGAAATTGAGTATTATGTAATTGAATTAAATCCTCGACTCTCACGTTCTTCCGCGCTCGCCTCAAAAGCTACCGGATACCCGCTTGCCTATATTGCAGCAAAACTGATACTCGGGAGATCGCTTATCGAGATCGATAATAAGGTCACACAGGTTACAAAGGCTTTCTTCGAACCAGCACTTGACTACATTGTTGTAAAACTCCCACGCTGGGACTTTGAAAAATTCAAAGGTGTTGAAAATAAACTTGGCTCAAGTATGAAATCTGTAGGAGAGGTGATGGCTATCGGTAGGACGTTCGAAGAAGCAATCCAGAAAGCAGTGAGAATGCTTGACCTCGGACGAGATGGTGTCACCGACTATCGGCGACCAAAAACAACAAAGGAGCTACTCCATCACCTAACCGCTCCAACCACTCGTCGACTCTTCGCTACCGTCGATGCATTGAAGCGAAATTATACCGTCAAACAACTCTACGCGCTCACCGGTATCGATCCTTGGTTTCTCTATCGACTGAAAAATATTGTCGAATATGAAAAGCAGTTAAAACGTCATCAAGGCAAAGTTGCATATCGACCATTTCTTCTAACCCTCAAGCAACTTGGCTTCTCAGATCGCCGCATTGCCTGTAGCGTCCATAAAACACCGCACGATATTCGGATGCTCCGAAGGCGGCTGAAGGTTCTCCCTTCAATTTTCCAGATCGACACCCTTGCTGGTGAGGTGCCGGCAAAAACGAACTATCTCTATGTAACCTACAATGGAAATCATCATGATGTTGAGCCTATCCGCAACAAAGCGGTAATTGTGCTTGGCTCCGGACCATACAGAATCGGTTCATCTGTCGAGTTTGACTGGAGCTGTTTGCACACAACACTACAGTTTCAAAAGTATGGAAAGAAGACCATCATCATCAACTGTAATCCGGAGACCGTATCAACAGACTACGACATGTCAGATCGGCTATACTTTGAAGAGCTGTCTGATGAGCGTGTCTGCGATATTTATGACTTTGAACAATCACAAGGTATAGTGGTATCGGTCGGTGGACAGGCGCCACATAATATCGTTCGAGCACTCCACGAACACCACATTCCAATTATCGGTACGCAGCCGAAACAACTTGATCTTGTCGAGGATCGAACAAAGTTTTCCGCTCTCTGCGATCGACTTGGAATCCAACAGCCTCCATGGCGTAAAGTCGACACTATGAAAGGCGCAATTACCTTTGCTAAGAAGGTTCGATACCCGGTACTAATTCGACCATCGTATGTGCTTTCTGGAGCGGCAATGAATGTCTGCAATAATGAGCAAGAGCTACGAACGTACATCGCAAAAGCCACTCTCATTAGCAAAGAACATCCAATTGCGGTATCGAAGTTTTATACTCATGCGAAAGAAATTGAACTCGATGGAGTAGCTCAGAATGGTGAGATTCTCATTTCTGCACTGAGTGAGCATGTAGAAGATGCTGGAGTTCATTCTGGAGATGCGACAATTGTATATCCTGCCCAACGAGTCTACCTCTTGACCGAGAAACGAGTAATGGCGGCAGCTGAAAAGCTAATTAAAAAATTACAGATTACAGGGCCGTTCAACTTCCAGTTTCTCGGACTCAGTAGCGACGTCTTCATTATCGAAATGAATGCGCGTGCCTCTCGAACATTTCCGTTCATCTCTCGTGGTACCAGAGTCAACTTTGCAAAACTTATTGTTGACGCGTACTTCAATAAAGGGAAAAAACTACAAGTGAGCTACCCAAACCATGTACTTGTGAAGGCAGCACAATTTTCGTTTAGTAAGTTATCAGGTGCCGATCCGGTCCTCCATGTCGAGATGGCCTCAACCGGAGAAGCCGCAACATTTGGTGATGATGTATACGAGGCGTTCTACAAATCTATTCTCAGCGTAGGTGAAAAAGAGCCACGAAAGGGCGCATTTCTTACGGTGAACGGCATCGAAAATAAAATGTCACTATTCTCTACAGCCTTCAGACTTCAACAAATGAATGTTCCACTGTATACCACTCGGAATACGCATCGTTTTCTTAAGGAACACGGTATCAAGACGACAAAGATCTATAAGATTCAGGACCTCAATCAACCGAACATTCTTACCTTATTTGAGCAAGGAAAGGTCGATATGGTAGTTTGCGTAACTGATGTAAACACAAAGAAAGATCTTGATGATCACGTTGAGATGAGAAGAGCTGCGGTCGACTTTAATGTACATATCATTACGAATCTTCGAAAGGCTCAGTTGTTTGTGAAGGCAATCCACGAGAAGGGCATCGAGGATCTCAAAGTGAAGCCTCGACACGAGTATGAACAGTAACCAGAAGGTTCTTAAACTTCCAGGTCTCATTGACATCCACGTGCATCTTCGTGAGCCGGGCCAAACGCACAAAGAAGATTTTGCAACCGGTACCACAGCGGCGCTTGCTGGTGGATTCACGATGGTTCTCGACATGCCGAATAATCTACTCCCCGTAACATCAAAACGGTCACTTGATACGAAGATCTCTGCAGCACGCTCAAAGATAGCGTGTGATCTTGGATTTTATTTTGGTTCATTGGGAGACAACATTGACGAGTTCAAAAAAGTTTATAAGCTCGCTACTGGACTGAAGCTTTACCTCAATAATACGACCGGTGGGTATACGATAGACGTCAAAAAAATGAAGCAAATCTATACAGCGTGGCGTCGCCTGACAAAAACGAAACCAATCCTACTCCATGCCGAAGATGATGTGATGCCGGAGGTTACAGAAGTTCTCTCTAAGGTGAAGCATCCAACGCACATATGTCATGTTTCATCAGAGAAAGAGTTGTCTGCTATTATCAGAGCAAAGAAGAAAGGACTCCCCATAACCTGTGGCGTTTGTCCTCACCACCTCTTCCTGAACCGAAATGATGAAAAAAAACTCGGTGCGTTCGGCCTCATGAAACCCTCACTGAAAACAAAGCGCGACCTGCAGTTCCTCTGGAAAAATCTCGAGTTCATCGATGTGTTTGAGTCTGATCACGCTCCCCATACCAAGCAAGAGAAGCGATCAAAGACACCTCCGTTTGGAGTTCCAGGTCTTGAAACAACGCTCCCGCTTCTTCTGACGGCAATGGATCAAAAAAAGATCACGCTTCAACAAATTATTGAGCGCTGTTACACAAACCCGCTACGCATCTTTCATCTTCCTGAGCAGAAGAATACCTATGTTGAAGTAGTTCGAAAACTAAATATTGTCCGGGGATCAAAGCTTTTCACCAAGTGTCGTTGGTCACCGTTCGAAGGTTGGAAACTACATTATCGTGTGCGGACGGTGACACTTCGAGGCAGGCTAGTCTACCGTACTACTTCAAAACGAGTGACGAGAACAGGAAGAATTATTTCTTGAGGTACTGCTTGATCTGGAAGGCAAGCTTTGGATTCCACATCGCGCCTGTCGCGCTCATCACAGCATCTGCACCTGCTCTTCGGTACTGAATATAATCCTGTGGTGATGTTACCCCTCAAACACCGGTGATCGAAAATCGGTACTTCTTCTTCATTCGAATCGAGTGGAGACGTTTCACCATGTCGAGTCCGGCCCACTTTATCCCAGCGCCGCAAACACCGCTTTTTAATCGGTTGGTACCTGGAAGTGCTTGTTCTCCGTTCTTATCGATAATGGTGCCTTGAAGTGTGTTGA
>CAYZRL010000043.1:0-4400 GCA_964480835.1 uncultured Gammaproteobacteria bacterium | reverse complement strand
ATCGAAAGTTTTTATATGATACGATTAGTACTAAGTGACTCTCGGGAGATCTATATCTCAACCGAGAAACAATTTGATAAACAGGTCTATCAAATCCGTTCAATCTTGAAGAAATTCAAGGTAGATGGGACTCAGTTTCGGAGTCTCGATGTGCGATTTGATAAACCGGTCATAAAACAATAAGCATGGCAGACCAACTCATTTGTGGAATCGACATCGGAAGTTCGAAGATATCCACCCTTGTCGCCATTACATCTCCTGAGGAGCGAGAGCCGCGAATTATCGGCTTTCACTCAGCCCCATCACGAGGAGTAAAAAAAGGTCTCGTCGTAGACATCGATCAGGTAACGAGCGCAGTCGACCAAAGTGTTGAGAAGGCAGAGCGGATGGCCGGTCAGAAGATAACGCGTGCATTCGCGTCTGTCGGAGGGCCACATATTACCTCGCTCAACTCTCATGGTGTCGTTGCGGTTTCGAATCCGCAAGGGGAGATCTCACAGGAAGACGTAGACAGAGTCGCTGAGGCTGCTCGTGCGATTTCGCTCTCAACAACTCGACAGATTATCGACGTTGCTCCCCGAGACTACATCGTGGATGGTCAACAGGGAATTCGAAACCCTGTTGGTATGAGTGGGGTGCGACTTGAGGTGGATTCGCACATCATCACCGCTTCGCTAACGAATCTTAAAAACATCGATCGATGTTTTTCAGATCTTGGTATCGAGAATGCTGGCTTTGTGTTCTCAGGATATGCATCTGCAGAAGCAGTGCTGACCGATACTGAGAAGGAACTTGGAGTCGTACTGGTAGACATTGGAGGCGGGAAGATCGATATCTGTTTGTACAGTGATGGTGCGCTCTCACACTCTGCCTCAATCGCGGTTGGTGCGCGGCACGTCACAAACGATATCGCGGTTGGACTTCGTGTTTCTCTGGAGTCGGCTGAGCGAATTAAACTGTTCTTAACCAAGGAGTTTCAGGACTATGCAAAGAAGGACCTTCCGATTCAAAACGCAAAGAAGAAACATGATGTGATTGATTTTTCATCACTCCATCTACCGGAGTCGGTGAGCGATGTTACCCCGAAGCTTCTTCTTGATGGCATTATCGGTGCGCGAATAGAGGAAATCTACAAACTTATCGGTGAAGAGCTTGAAAAGAGTGGTTTCGCTGCAAACATTCCATCCGGCCTGGTGATCACCGGGGGCGGAGCGCACACCATTGGTATGATCGAAATGGGTAGGAAGGTTCTTGGGCTCCCAATCCGAGTCGGGTATCCTTCTGGAGTGTCCGGTCTCGTCGATGAAGTTTTGGATCCTCAGTATGCGACGACGGTTGGGTTGATTTTATCTGGAGGAAAAAATATAATTGACCACGAGTCGAGCATGCTTAAATTCAATAAGATTTTTAAGGACATTTCACTCGGCGGTTCTGTATCGAAGGTAAAGGAGCTCATCAAGCAGTTTATTCCATAACATGTTAATCAAGCCAAAAGCAGGACAACCAGCAAAAATTAAGGTCATCGGAGTCGGTGGTGGCGGTGGTAATGCCATTACCTCGATGATCGAGGATGGTGGTATTCCTGGCGTTGAGTTCATGGTTGTGAACACTGATGCGCAAGCGCTCCTATCGAACAAAGCACCAATCAAAATTCAGATTGGCGATGCACTTACACGAGGGCTCGGTTCAGGAGGAAATCCCGAGACCGGTCGACAGGCAGCAGAGGAATCACGAGAGAAGCTCAAGGAAGAATTAACCGGGGCTGACATGGTATTCATCACCTGTGGAGAAGGCGGAGGAACCGGCACCGGCGCTGCACCGATTCTTGCCGAAGTTGCAAAAGAAACGGGTGCGCTTACCGTGGCGGTTGTAACAAAGCCATTTGATTTTGAAGGTGCGAAGCGACGACACGCAGCAGACGATGGAATTCTTTCCCTTCGCGACAAGGTAGATACCTTGATTATCGTTCCAAATCAACGAATACTGCAAGTGGTAGACAAGAAGACCTCGATTGTTGAAGCGTTCAAGCGAATCGACTCGGTGCTCCATCAGGGTGTAAAAGGTATTGCAGAACTGATCACCGTTCCAGGTCTCATTAACGTAGACTTTGCGGATGTCCGAACGGTCATGAGTAATGCAGGAACTGCGCTGATGGGAATGGGAATCGGCAGTGGCGATAAGCGAGCAATGGCAGCGATCAAACAGGCGATTTCATCACCGCTACTTGATGTATCGATCGAAGGTGCGCGTGGAATTCTTTTCAACATCGTTGGTGGACCTGACCTTACCATGAGTGAGGTTGATGAGGCCGCATCAATCATCTCGAAGACCGTTGATCCAAACGCCGACATTATCTTCGGTGCTGTGATCGATGAGAAGATGATGGATCAGATTAAGATCACCTTGATCGCAACAAAGTTCGATGAAGGAAAGCTGAAGATCTTCAACTATAAACCAACACTTAAGGAAGAAGTGACAACGGTGAAGCGAGAAGATGATGAGCTGCTAACGAATACAAATGAGTCACCACTTAAGAAAGAGCTCGATCACCAACTCAACGACGATCTTCCCGAAGATGAGTTCACCGACTCAGAAGAAGGCTTCGACATCCCCGCATTCCTGAGAAAGAAATGACAGACCACCCTCCAGTTGATAACCCTCGTTCACAAGAGAAACCCCTTAACCCAGAGATTGTTCGTACAGCTACTCAACGCTTTCTTGATCAACTCGACCAACTTCAACCACTTCTAGAATCCGCTGTTCAAGGGATGACCCTGTTTGATAGCGTGAATACGCGTCTTTCATTCGATGAAGATACAAATCGCGTCCAAGCTTCACTTTTTGATGCTTTTCAAAACGGATCGTATGATGGCTATCTCGATCTAGACCAGCTCAATTTAGCTGATTTTGATCCCGAGCAGAGCGATCTCGCAAAGCATCTCGCAGAAGAGGGGTTTGATCTAAAATCAATGCATTTTATCGAGGTTGGTCAAGTTACCGACGAACGATTCGCTCATAATCCGTTGTCACAAGATCTTACACCACGAAGTTCAACAAAACGGCCTTGGGTCAGCACACTTTATATATTGGGTAGATCGCCATCATCCGACCCAAAACTTTTTAAGTTTACCTCGGTTCTTCCTAGTCCGGATGGATTAGCTAAAGATCTTGCAGCGGGACTGTATAGTGAGGCTGACATCATAACAAGATCGATTCAGCAACGGCCATTGACGGGATATATTAAAAGCCCATTAGTAGCAGGTGATTTTGAGATTCTAGCGTCAGGTTTGAAAGAATGTAAAAAAAGACTCGTGAACCCTCAACAAGATTAGAGATTTCGGGAATGGGTATTTCATCGTTTACCTAGATTATGAATCCACCGATTCAGAAGAAGGCTTCGACATCCCCGCATTCCTCCGAAAGAAGTAACATCTTTTTAGTCTAGTAGATTCGAATAAGTCTTGATTATATGGTATACTATAGGCTCGTATGAGTGCTCCAGAGCGAAGGCATATACCTAAAGATCCACGAGAACATTTTTTTTCCGGACTTGCACAAATCATTGGAACCTCAAGACCTGAGTTTAGTGAGAATGCATTAAAACTATACAGTTTGGTCCAAACGGGACGAGTTGCATTTCAGGAGTTGGGTAGAGACGCGGAAAACACCGTTGTCTGGGCTACTGACTTTCGATACGCTATTGATTCAAAAACAAGAAATGGATCCGGGGTTGTCTTCGTAGCTCCTCAACGAATGTTGAGTCTTGAGCCTGATGTACTCGAGGGTGATCTAGTTCGCACCGTCTCGGTCGCAATGCAGTTCCCTTACGGGTTCTGCGACCCACTCTACAAGGTGTATGCGAACGGACTTGACGATCAGCAATCATGGATGGTTGGGGCACCATATGACAACTACCCTTTAGATCCCAGGATAGTTCCATACGATGAGATAATCCGTAGGCTCATGGGGGATCGAGCATACTTCAATGATTTTGGATTGGAGGACTGGAATCTTGCACTCGAACATTTGAGAACCACCGATGGCAATCGGAGTGCGACAATGACTGAGGAGGATTACGACAAACTCGTCAATGCACTGAAACGAAGCACTTCTGCATTTGTTCGAGCAAGAGCTCAAACGTTGTATTATGGCGGTCCTGCAGTTCGGTTTACCGAAGAAATGCGTCGGCTTGAGGATGCAAGGCCGATTTCTCAGAGGCGCTTTCTCAGCGCTCTCCACGCTGCCCAAGAGTCAATCGAATATCAAGTCTGAAGGACAACTCGAACCTGATATAATCTTCTGTATGGCTACGTTTAAGGATGTTCCTGCGGTACCAAACTTTCCCGAGCTTGAACAAGCGACGCTCAACTACTGGAAACAGAACAAGATTTTTGAAAAAT
>CAYZRL010000042.1:0-4487 GCA_964480835.1 uncultured Gammaproteobacteria bacterium | reverse complement strand
TCTTCAACGAACGAATCTTGTCTACCGAGTCGTCGGTAGATGCATTGTCCACAACGAGGATTTCGATATCAACGGGGTGCAGTTGCTTCGCGGCAAGGATCGACTGGATACACGCAATAGTGACCTCAGCGGTGTTATACGAAACGATAATGATGCTGAGTCGAGGCATAGACGTACATCTATTATACCTAACTCGAGTGAGGGTATTATCGTTTTGGAGATTGCTTCTGTCTGCGTGCTTTTCCTCCAGTTCCAACCTTTCGTCGTTCACGAATTCTTGGATCTCGAGTAAGAAGCCCTGCCTTCTTTAACGTCGGTCGATACTCTTCTTTTGCTACCTTCTCAAGTGCGCGTGAAAGTGAGTGGATGAACGCATCAAGCTGGCTAGATCGTCCACCGCCAGTGATGTGTGCCGACACAACGAAACGTTCAAGTGAGTTCGTGAGTGCGAGTGGCTCTTGGAAGCGAACTTTTTCATGAGCGCTCGAAAAAACTTCTGAGGCTTTCTTTCGATTCACCATAATGTCGCCGACCTTTACTGTGACTCCTTCAAGAGTGATAGATTTCTCTTTCCCCAGTATATAGAGTCGAACACGAGCAACGGCTGACTTTCGTCGCCCAACAGCTTCGTGATACTGCGTTGATTTTGATTTTGCTTTTGCCATATAGTTTGTTGTTTATTAAATATTAATTATTGCGGATTGCGAATTACGATTTAATCCGTAATGCGTAATGCGTAATTTTTTATTTCTTGAATTTATTTTCGTATGGATGTTGCGCATCTGCAAATACATATAATCGTGTCATTCGCTTATCTCGAAGCTTGTTTTTTGGAAGCATGCCCGATACTGCTCTCTTGATAACATCCGCTGGTTTCTGCTTTAAGACAGTTGCCATAACCTGTTCACGGAGACCTCCAGGATATCCAGAATACTGCGTATAGACCTTTGTCTTCAACTTTCTTCCGGTAACCGCGACCGACGATGCGTTTACCACAACTACATAATCTCCACCATCGATGTTCGGTGCAAAGGTAGCTTTATGCTTTCCTTGGAGGAGCGTTGCAATTGTTCCGACAACTCTCCCGAGAATTTTACCCTTCACATCAATCAGATGCCATGTCCGTACGACATCTTCTGTTCGCGCTGGTTTCGTTGCATGAGTAATTTTCATAGATTATTTTTTCTTTGCCACGCTTCGTTTCTTTGGATGAGCGGTGGCAACTTCTCCTTCTGGCTTGTCTGAGACAGCAGCTTTCTTTTTCGCGACGGGCTTCTCAGCAGCAGGCACTGTAACCGGACTTGACCACGTGACCTGAACCATGGTGGCCGCATCACTTGATCGTTGTCCGATAGTGACCGTCTTCGTAAATCCAGAGCTTCGATCGGCAAACGATGATCGAACAATGTTCTGCAGATTACGCGCGACCGTGTCAGAGCCAAAAAAACTTTTCAGCACGTTGAGTGAACTCATCGACTCGCTCTTCGCATGAGTTACTAGTCTATCTACAGATGGGCGCATAAACTGTGCCTTCTGTTTCGTGGTGGTGAGTCTCCCGTGTGTTACGAAGTTTGTTACCAACTTTCGTAACAACATCTGGTTTGAGTCTACACCATACCCGAATGTTTTTTTCGATACTCCGTGCCTCATATGTATTATTCTTCAGACTTAATGTCGATGCCCATTTTCTTTAACTCATCTTCGATGAGAACAAAGGACTTCTTTCCTAGTCCCTTGACGCCAATGAGCTTATCTTTTCCTACGCGTACCAGATCTGCAACTGTCTCGATATTTTCTCGAAGCAGTGCATTGATCACGCGTGATGGAAGATTGAGCTCATCGATGATGATGTCATTCAATTTCTGATCTACTTCCTTGGTAACCGCGACCGCAACATTCTGATCCTCTTTATTCTGAGGATTATCCTTTCCAGAAAGCACGTAACTAAAGTGCTCAGAAAGAATCGTTGCTGCGTCCTTTAAGCTTTGTGACGGGCTTACGGTTCCATCAGTCCATATATCCATGACAAGACGATCAAAGTTCGTTTTTCGACCTACGCGAGCTTCTTCAATTTTGAAGTTAACTCGCTTGACCGGTGAGAAAAATGCTTCAACCGTAACATAGTCTGAGTCCTTCTTTTCAATCTCGTCTTCACCGAGTGATCCAACACCTGTCTCTACAACAAAGTCGATGTCGATCTTTGCTTTATCATCGGTGATCTCAGCGATATAAAGATCAGAATTAACGACCTTAGCCTCTCCAGAGATGTCTTTCCCGGTAACCTTACCTGCGCCTTTCACCTCAAGATGCATCATGAAGCTTCCTTCACGATTTGTTTCAAACTTGAGCTGCTTTAGGTGAAGAAGGATCTCAAGAACTGACTCTTTAACACCCTTAATGGTGCTGAACATGTGATCCGCATTGACTACACGGATCTGAGTGATTGCTGATCCTTTCAATGAAGAAAGAAGGGTTCTGCGAAGTGCATTACCCATGCTGTTGCCGAAGCTTAATGGCAACGGCTCGATGCTGAACTTTCCATAGGTAGAGGTTTCCTCTACGACTTTAGTGAAAAAATTTGGTTGAACCATACAAAAATGTTTTTTGTCCGCCTTGTCGGCGAGACAGGTCCCCTTAGATCAGGGAATTAATAATAAAAACTTACAATCACTCGGTTTTCCGAGCGATCATCAGTTGCTATTATCGTGAATAATACTCAATCACAGACCGCATATTGACCTGTTTCTCGACACTTTCGCTTGTTGGTAATGTTTTTACCAATCCCTGACTATTCTTTCGCTCCAACCACTCTGGAACGATAACGGTTTCGTTCTTTAGCTGTAATTCGATGTACGGGATTTTTGCTGTTTTATCTTTCTTGAATCCAATCTGCATACCTTCAGAAACTTGGAATGAAGGAATGCTGACCATTTTGCCATTCACCGTGACATGGCCGTGATTCACTAACTGCCGTGCGCTCGCTCGGGTTGGCGCAAATCCAAGTCGATACACAACATTATCAAGACGTTGCTCCAGTAACTGACTGAGCATAACTCCGGTATTCCCTTTCTTATTTTTTGCGACACTAAAGTAGTTTTTCAACTGACCTTCGGTGACACCAAAAATAAATCGAAGCTTCTGTTTCTCGCGCAACTGCTTTCCTCGCTCAGATTGCTTTCTTCGGCGCTTCGTACCTGCTCCGTGTTGTCCAGGAAGCAGCGTGATCTTTCGCAGTAACGACGCCTGTGCTTTTGATCCAGGGGTTTTCATACCAAGATCCGCACCTTCACGTCTCGCTGCTTTATTTCGTGGTCCAGTATATCTCATAGGTGATTAGACTCTTCGTAACTTTGGTGGTCGCACGCCATTGTGCGGAACCGGTGTAACATCAACGATCTTTGTGATTTCGAGACTTGATCCTTTTATGACACGAAGTGCTGCTTCACGACCTGGACCAATACCTTTTACAAATATTGCCGCCTCGCGCATGGAGAACATCTCGATTGCTTTCTTCAAGGTGCTATCGGTAGTAACGGTTGCTGCATAAGGCGTTGATTTACGCGTGCCGGTGAAGCCATGACGTCCGGTTGACCCTACGGCAACGGGAAATCCTTTTTCATCGGTTACGGTGACTAAGGTGTTATTGAACGTTGCAACGATATAGATTCGTCCGCGCTCAACTACTTTTTGGTCTTTTTTCTTTTTCATAGTTTTATTTGTCATTCCCGACTCGATCGGGAATCCATGGATCCCCGCCTTCGCGAGGATGACCATTCGGTCATTTTTTTGCTGCTCCAGCAGATGCTGCTGCAGTTTGGGTGCCTTCAAGCTTTGCCCAGACTTCTTTCTTCAGTGCTCCGACGGTCTTTCTCTTACCACGCTTCGTACGAGCATTCGACTTTGTTCGCTGACCATAGATCGGAAGTCCCTTTACGTGACGTACTCCACGATAAGAACCAATCTCACGGAGTCGCTTAATATTGTCATTCACCTGCTCTCGCAGATCTCCTTCAACTACGTACAACTTCTCGATCTCGGTGCTAATTTTCTTCAAATCTTCTTCGTTGAGATCTCTCACCCGTTTATGCGTGTCGATGCCCGCTTGCTGAAGGACCTTACCCGATCCCTTCCACCCAATTCCATAAAACAGGGTGAGAGCATACTCTACTCGAGCATTATCTGGTAATACTAGTCCTAATAGACGCGCCATAAATTATCCTTGTCGTTGCTTGTGCTTTGGATTCGCACAAATAATGTACAATCTGCCATTTCGCTTTACGAGCTGGCATTTTGGGCAAATTTTTTTAATAGATGATCTTACTTTCATACTCTGTATACAATCCGACCACGCTCTAGATCGTAGGGCGTAATCTCGACCTTCACCTTATCGCCTGGAAGAATTTTGATGTAATTCTTCCTCATCTTGCCTGACAAATAGCAAAGCAAGGTCTTGTCGGAGTCCTTTACATGAACCCGGAACAGGGTAT
>CAYZRL010000041.1:0-4791 GCA_964480835.1 uncultured Gammaproteobacteria bacterium | reverse complement strand
TCCAATGAGTTTCTACGCATATATGAAGGCAATCCTCATGTCCTATGAGGGTCAGAAAATTCAGTCACAGGCAAAGGAAATTCTTGCCATTCTTCAGTCGATGAAAAAAGATTATGAAAAGGTGGATGAGTCGATGGGAGTACTCAACCGACACCTCACGAACGCAATGAATCAGGTCTCACAGGTCTCCCGAAATATCGGATCGCTTGGGCAAAAGATCACCGCGACCAACTCGCTTTCTCTCAAGTCAAAGCACGACAAACTGACTGATTGATCTATCAATCTGTCATTGCGAGGAGTCAAAGACGACGCGGCAATCTCATAATTTAACTTCGTTAGAAAGATCTATGTATTCAGGGTTCTGTTTAGTAATGAGCTCTATTTTCTTCCTCCGCGAACCTGCTTTTATCTGTTTTTCTCTCGTGATTGCATTAATACTTCTGCCAAATACTTCATAATACACCAGCTTTGTGATCCGATATTTTGAAGTGAACCCTTTCATGACTCCCGTTTTGTGCTCGTAAACTCTACGGGCAAGATTATTCGTAACACCGGTGTACAGTACATTATTTGACCTATTTGTCATGATGTACACGAAATAGTTAGACATCATGATTTGAGATTACTTCGCTTTGCTCGTAATGACAACAGAAGCTGCGAATAGTACAATATCTACTATGGAAAAGATCGCACTCAAGAACCTCTCCGAGCACATTGATAAAGAAGTAACACTCTACGGCTGGGTAAACACGATTCGAAATCATAAAAAGATCGTGTTCCTCGACCTTCGAGATGCGACCGGTTTCGTGCAGGTTGTCGCGGATGAGAAAGCGGCACAGTTCTCCCCTGAAGATGTCGTACGTATTCAAGGTCTTGTAAAAAAACGCCCTGAAAAACTTGTGAATGCAAAAATAATAAACGGTGACATCGAGATTGAGGCAAAAGAGGTGTCGCTTATCTCGAAGGCACAGACACTCCCATTTGATATGGCAAAAGAAGATCTGGGTCTTACGTTACCAATACTGCTCGATTACCGAACACTTACGTTACGACATCCGAAGGTGCAGAAAATATTTAAGGTGCAGCACGCAGTAGCTGAAGGATTTCGAAAGATTTCGGAGGAGCTTGGATGCACCGAAATCTTTGTTCCAACGCTTGCAGCAAGCTCTACAGAGGGTGGAGCGGAGGTCTTCGAGGTGAAGTATTACGACCACACTGCTACCTTAACGCAGAGCCCACAACTCTACAAACAGATGCTCGTTCCTGCCTTCGAACGGGTGTTTACCATCTCCCATGCGTACCGATCGGAGCCTTCTGTTACCACTCGCCATCTTGCTGAAACAGTTCAGATGGACTGCGAGTTTGGATTCGTTACATTCGAAGAGTTGCTCGACCTGCTCGAGCGAGCTGGAACAGGAATGGTTCGTCATGCTGAACAAACATGTAAAAGCATTGTCCAAGAATTTACTCATCGTGATGTGTTATTTGGCAAAGCCCCTCGACTTACGTTACGCGAAGCGCAGGAGGTTATCTTTAAAGAGTTTGGTCGAGATGTACGAAACGAGAAAGATCTATCGCCTGAAGATGAACAAGATATCTGCAAGTGGGCTCGTGAACAACATCAGTCTGATTTCGTGATTATCACTCACTTCCCAACAGCGAAGCGAGCATTTTATACGATGCCTGACCCGAAAGATCCAGAGTATAGCCTCAGTTATGATGTGCTGTTCCGAGGCCTTGAGATCAGCAGTGGTAGCCAGAGAATCGATAACTACGATCAACTTGTAGACGTTATCCAGAAACGTGGAATGAATCCTGCAGACTTCGAGATGTACTTAATGGCCTTTAAGTACGGCATGCCACCAGAAGGTGGGTTTTCATTCGGTCTTGAACGCGTAACCAAGCAGCTCCTCGACCTTGGGAATGTGCGTGAAAGCTCACTCTTCCCGCGAGATATGGAGCGTGTCGACATCCGACTCTCCAAGAAACAATCATGAACACGCGCTCGATCATTGTTTTTGTACTCCTCTCACTCCTTTTTCTTTTTTACCCTGGAGATGGACAGCTCATGCATACCTTTTCCTACCACCGAGCGCTCTTTGAACATCAAGATCGGTCTATTGCATATGCAAATAATCCTATCCCCGTTCGAACCACGTCGATCCTTCCTGAAACAACGGCGACATCGGTCTATGTTGTCGACCGCAAAAGCTTCACACCGGTGTATGAAAAATCGGCACATCAGCGATGGTATCCTGCATCGACCGCGAAGATCATAACTGCGCTCGTCGCGTATGACATCTACAAGACGGATCAAGTCGTGACAATCCAGTCTTCATTTGATGATGGTCAGACAATGGGACTGCTTCCTGGTGAGCAGATAACGGTTGAGAACCTCCTCTACGGCACCTTGGTTCATTCGGGAAACGACGCTGCAGCGGCTATCGCACAGATCGATGGCACAACCTCATTTGTCGAACGGATGAATGAAAAGGCACGATCGCTCCATATGAACAACACACACTTCGAGAATCCGACCGGACTCCACAATCCGAACCAATACTCGAGCGCGTACGATCTCACGCTCGCCAGTCGCGAACTCCTGAACAATGCATACCTGGCAAAGATCGTCTCTACAAAAGAGATTGAGATCTCGGATACGCAGTATCGAATCTTTCACAAACTGGTAAATGTAAATAAACTCTTAGGAGAAATCCCTGGAGTAGGAGGTCTTAAAACGGGGTATACACCTGAGTCAGGTGAGAATCTCATTAGTCTCTATCGAACACGCGATGGTCATGAGTTCATCATCGTGGTACTCGGAAGTCTTGATCGATTTGAGGACACCAAAACACTCGTTTCATGGATCGACGGAAATACTACGTTCATTACTCAGTAGACTACTCAACAAGATATTCTCCACTCACTGCAGGCACGTAGGAAACAAAATCATCGTCGCCAATAAAGACATAAACTGGCTGCAAATACTCCTGGTATACATCGGGATCGAAGTATCCAAGGAACATCTTTTTGATAGTAACCGTTGAACCAATATGACCTGACACAATATACCCCTTCCCAGACTTTAGGTCGTTAAATGCCTCGAGTCCGGTCCGCACCGGGTAAACACCAACCTGATCGGATGACCGATCAAAGAACGTAACCTGAGATCGAAGTACCTTATACGAACCATCTGGTCGAAATACCATGAGTACATAGTTCTGGCTATTAAAGTACTTGGGTGAAACAACCGGCAATGTATTAGGCTGCGCTTCGATGTCGGGCCGATAGAAATCCACCTCAACAACATTGGCTCGTAGATTTGAGTCGACAAAGACCATTGAGTTGTTCTCCGGATTATATCGAAGGTACAACACATTCGTTTTTCCTTGTGCAAGCTCTTCCGGATACCGTCCGGCCTTTTGAAGAAACTCGACCGCTTTACTCACACTTTCATCCTGCGTAGGCACGCTCACTGACTCGAAGAGACTCTTGTCGGACTCAATACTGTATTTGTACTCGAAGTTGAAGTTTTTTATATCGATCGAGAGCTTCTGATTCGGCTCATTAAAGGTCGCCATGCTTCCCACTAACCGGTATCCGCTCGCTTCGGTATTGAATCCCAGTGACTTTGCGATAAGATAGAGTCGTTCACGATACCCAAACTTTGTTTCTGCCTGTGGAAGAAAAAACACCTTCGCTGTTTTCGTTGCGGTTTCAGGTTCGCCCTCGATCGTATCAAATACATACTTTATGTTCCCGCTTGGCGTTGCCTCACTCAGATATGGGCGCTTAAGCTGATTAAACACCGTGTCTATGGAGATTGGCGCTGGCTTTCGCGACTCAAGTACAAGTGTGACGAGCTGGATCGAGTAGAAGATAATGAAAAAGAACAGCGTTCCGAGAATTGCGTATGGGTAATATTTTCGAAGATATTCAGAAAGTTGAGTGAGCGTCATATAATCATTATAGAATATACATTTGTTATACTGTGTACAGACGCGACCATGCAAACACTCCATAGGATCAGAAAGGCGGTTATTCAGTTTTGGTGCGCTCCTGATATGCGTGAGCGAAGGACAAAAAAGTATACGCGTCACATGATCAAAAAATACGGTACAACATTGCGTAAGCTTTCGAAGGAATAATGGCAAAAACGGTATACCTCACACTTGAGGACTTTCGGACAATCTGTACCGAATTACAAACATTCTTTCGTAAACATAATGATCCAATTCCGGTATACGAACAGTCGTACTTCGATAAACTCGACAGTGTCATTAATACACCAAAAAAAACCTTTGATAAACGAGAGCTCTATCCCTCACTCTACGACAAGGCAGCGAGCTACTTCTACTTCATTAATAAATTTCATCCGTTCAACAACGGTAATAAGCGTATTTCGATCGTTGCGACCGGCGTCTTTCTCATGTTTAACGGAATGAACTTGGCAGCGTCGGAAGATGAGATTTACAACTTCGCAAAGCAGATCACTATCTCAAACAAGGAAGAACGTCAGGACTTTCTCGACGTGGTGAGATTTGTGAAAAAACACAGTCGAAAAGAATCGGTGAAGCGAAGAGCATCACTCACAAAGCTCTTTAAGGAAGTACTTAAGATTTTTGAGAAGATGAAGGCGTTTCGTCTCCCGATATGACAAAAGCCGACCTTTCGGCCGGCTCTTGAATACGTGGAAGATTCGATATTATCGACCTCCATTTCGGAAATCTGATCGTTCTTCACGTGGTTTTGCAAAGTTTACGTTGATTTTTCTACCTTCTACCTCTTTTT
>CAYZRL010000040.1:0-5260 GCA_964480835.1 uncultured Gammaproteobacteria bacterium | reverse complement strand
CAAATAAATTGATTTTGGTTTATATTGGTAGGACAGCCTGATCTTGCTTTATTATGTAGTAAAGACGAAATTAAGCACTTTTCCCTTCACGTAGATAACCTTGTACTTCTCACCACCAATATGCCTTGTCACAGAGCCCTCATTTAATGCTTTTTCCACTACATTTGCTTCTTCGAGCTCAGATTGTGGCATCGAAAGCACGGCGCGAGTCTTCCCCATTACCTGCACCGCTATCCTCACAAGCTCATGTGCCACTGCATTGAGATCTTCTTTTGGTTGTAACTGAAGGTGGATCGAAGACTTCTCTCCAAGCTCCGCCCATAACTCTTCGGTGATATGAGGTGCAAACGGCGCAAGGAGGAGTAAGAGGGTTTTGTATTCGATTACCGATACGGAGGAAGATTTACCGAGATAGTTCATCCACTCCATCATGCCGGCAATGGCGGTATTAAATTTGAGCTCTGAGCAGTCTTTCTTAACTTTATTGACCGTTTTTTGCATCCATACACGCGCATCGTCCGAAACCCCGTTCTTGCCCGAATTATCGAGTTTTTTCTGCAGGTCCCAAACTCTTTTGAGGAAGTTGTATGGTCCGGAAATTGCCTGATCTCTAAAATCTCCTCCTTGATCGAACGGCCCCAGGAACATGAGGTAAACACGAAGTGTATCCGCCCCGTACTCTTTTATATAGTCGTCTGGATTAATAACATTTCCTTTTGACTTACTCATCTTTGCACCCTCCGATATGATCAGACCGTGCGCTCTGAACCGAGTGAACGGCTCTTCAAAGTGCTCGATAAGTCCAATGTCTTTGAACACCATCGTTACAAATCTACTATAGAGCAGGTGTAGTACGGAATGCTCTGCGCCGCCTATATATGAGCTTACCGGTAACCATCGCTTCACACGCTCCGGCTTCCAAGGCTGTAAGGAATCCTCGGTTGAGGTATATCGAAGAAAATACCATGCAGAGTCTAAGAAGGTATCCGAGACGTCGGTTTCACGCTTCGCCGGCTTACCGCAGGTCGGGCAGGGAACATTATAAAATGCGGGGTCACTCGCGAGTGGCGACATCCCGGTTCCCTCTGGGCGGAAATTTTCCACGTATGGTAGCGTTACTGGAAGGTCTTTTTCTGGAACAGGAACCACACCGCAGTGATCGCAGTAGATGATTGGGATTGGTGGACCCCAGTATCGCTGACGTGAGATTAACCAATCTCGAAGATGATAGGTTATTTCTCGCTTTCCATATCCTTCGTTCTCCATGTGGTCCATGATCTTTTCGGTTGCATCTTGGATTTTCATCCCATCGAGGAAATCTGAATTTACCATTGTTCCCTCATCTTCTTGAACCTGATCAATGCTTACAATCTTCGACGCATCACCATCCGAACCCACAACCACTCGTTTGATCTCAAGTTTGAACTTTGTTGCAAACTCAAAATCGCGTTTATCATGCCCTGGCACTCCGACGAGTGCACCCGTTCCAAATCCACCTAAAACAAAGTCCGAAACCCAGATTGGCATTCTGTAGCCGGTAAGCTGGTTGATCGCGTATAACCCTGTAAACACTCCTGTTTTTTCTCGACCTTCTGACTGTCTCTCCAGATCTGATTTTTCCATTGATAGTGCGACATATTTCTCGACATCTGCGGCTTTATCGGTTTTTATTTTCTTTTGAATAATCAGCTTTGCGAGCATGTGCTCGGGTGCAATAGCTACAAACGTTGCTCCAAAGTTCGTATCTGGTCGAGTTGTGAAGATCGTTACCTTTTCCTTGCAATTTTCTATCTCATAGGTAATGTTTATTCCTTCTTTTTTTCCGATCCAGTTACGCTGCGCGATCGTGACCTTTTCTGACCAGTCGAGATTCTTCAGATTGTTTAAGAGACGGTCCGAATAATCAGTAATCTTAAAGAACCATTGCTCGAGCTGTTTTTTTTCAACTACGCTCGAACATCGTTCGCACTTCCCGCCAATAACCTGTTCGTCAGCAAGCACTGTTTTACACGACGGACACCAGTTCACATCCGCTTTTTTCTTATACGCCAAACCTTTCTTATACATCTGGAGGAAGATCCACTGGGTCCATTTGTAGTACTCCGGTTTGTAGGTCTCGACGGTTCGATCCCAGTCAAAGGCATTTCCAATCGAGGAAAGTTGTTTGTAAAATCGCTCCTCGGTCACCTTCGACTGATCCATCGGGTGCTTGTTAATCTTCATCGCATAGTTCTCACTATGAATGCCGAAGCCATCGAGCCCAATTGGCTCGAGAACGTCATAACCCTGCATGCGCATAAACCTGGCAAAGATATCCGTTCCGGTGAAAGCATACATATTCCCAACATGGAGTCCCTCAGCTGAGGGATACGGGAACATCATTAGGGCATAGTAAGGGTTTTTGGCTTTATCAAGATCCGGAGAGAAGGTCTTATCTTTCTTCCACTTCTCCTGCCACTTCCCTTCAATCTCTGATGGTAGATATTTTCGATGCATACACTGTGCGCCTATTATACAAAAAACCCTGGGTATTCTGCGAACTATGCCTCCAAACAGGCCGCTGCAATCAACGACTGAGCAAATGCAATCGTCTCATCAGAGCCCTCTTTTTGTGGATTTACTTCAACAAGATCGAGCGATCGACTTTCTTTTTTCTTAAAAAGTGCCAGTACCGCGTCGATGTCCGGCCGAAGGAGCCCTTTCTGTGCTGGAATCCCGGTTGCAGGCGCAACGCTCTGATCAAAACCGTCGATATCAATGTCGAGATGGATATGTTCAAAATCACGGAAAAATTTCTTAATGTCATCGGAGGCTTTGCCGTCGTGATTACGCAGCTCATCGACCGAAATAACCCTAATGCCTTGTGTAGCGATGAACTCCGACTCCTCAGGATCGAGATCGAGGTTCCCGATGTAGAGAACCTGACTTGGCTTAAGAAGGTGTGGTACAAGCAAATTGATATCCTCACGTTCAAAACCACCCACGAACGGTCGCATCCACATACCATGAAAGTTACCGGTTGGACTTGTTGCTATTGTGTTTATGTCGGGATGTGAGTCGACCTGAATGTACCCGACCGAATGGGAATGAAGTCGACGAAGAATAGCAGAAAGCGAACTAAATGCAACGCTATGATCTCCTCCAACTACTACCTGCATTTCATCTTCCTGGAGCGTGTCCTCGATTAGTGCAATCGCCTGTTGGGAGTCGTGTGCAATGGTTTCGAAGTACTTCTTTCGATCGAGTGCTTCTGGAAGGGTGAACTCAAACCGATCAATCGCCGCTCCTGGAAACTGCTCTATAAACTCGGTGGTAAGAACTGCGTCGCCCCCCTCTTCCACCCCAAGGTTAAATTCTTCTTGTCGATGAGGAAGATTAATCATTCCAAGACGACTGGAGAAGGTGTAGAAATGAACGCTCATGACCGAAGTCCCATCGCAGTTTTAACCTCAGCTACGGTGGTCTTCGCTATCTGTCGAGCTTTTTCAGCCCCGCTCTGAATAATCTCATCGACCTGTTTCTCATTTTGGACTAAGTTGTTGTACCGAAGTTGGATTGGCTGTAGTACCGTGGATATTGCGTGGGCAAGCGCATCCTTCATCGACGAGAACTGAAGCGTTCCGCTCTCATATGCACCGGTGAAACCAGCGAGTTCGTCTGATAGAAAAAGTTCCCCGAGCGCAAACAGACTCTTCACCCCTCCACTCATCTCTCCACCTGCCGTGGTTGCGGTGGGGATGGATCGGACCTTCTTTAGAACCGCCTCCTGGCTATCCATGAGGTTTATAAAACTCCCTTCGACCGATTTGCTCATCTTTCCCTCTCCCTTTAAAGATGGGATGTACTCCCCTTTTGTCATAAATCGTGTTGGTTCAGGGAACTGAAGCCCGTACTTTTCATTCATCTTTCGTGCAACCTCTCTCGCCACCTCAAGATGTGGCTCCTGGTCAACGCCGACCGGAACCAGTCCAGCCTTATAGAGCAGTATGTCGGCGGCCATGAGGATTGGGTAATTGAGAAGTGCCATGGTATTATCGTGCGGATATTGCTTCACCTTATCTTTGTATGTTGGGAGATGCGACATTCGCGCGATGGTAGCCACCGATGAAAAATAAAAGGCGAGTTCGGTGTGCTCAGCAACATCGGACTGAAAAAAAAGAATACTTTTCTCTGGATCAAGACCACAGGCGAGATACTCAAGAAATACTTCTCTCCGATTTTGTCGAAGTTCCTCAACCGTATACGGGGTGGTAACGGTGTGAAGGTCGGCGACCATATACAGGGTTTCGTATTCGGGATTGTTCTGTAGTTCGAGCATTCCTTGTACCGCACCAAAGTAATTCCCCAGATGTAGTCTACCCGTGGCTCGAATTCCAGACAATACTCTTTTTTTCATACTGATCTGAATTATATCGTATAATGGATCGGTATGACCACCGATGAACGACTTGCCCTCATCCGACAGGTTGGCGAGGAGATTATTAAAGAAGATGAACTCAAAGCACTCCTCGAATCTGGAGAGGAACTCGTCGCATACGATGGTTTCGAACCTTCAGGACAGATTCATATTGCTCAAGGACTCCTTCGCGCTATCAACGTAAACAAGATGACAAAGGCGGGCGTTCGCTTCAAGATGTGGGTTGCCGACTGGCATGCACTCGCAAATAACAAGATGGGTGGCGATCTCCAGAAGATTCAGACCGTCGGAAAGTACTTCATCGAGGTCTGGAAGGCATGCGGCATGGATATGAGTAAGGTTGAGTTCCACTGGGCATCGGACATGGCAAAAAATCCGGACTACTGGAAGCTCGTAGTACAGGTGGGGAAGTCGAATGCGCTGGGTCGATTCGTTCGCACCGCTGAGATGATGGGTCGAGACGAGTCGCTCGACAATCTTACTGGAGCAAACATCATCTATTCGTGCATGCAGGTTGCCGATATCTTCATGCTTGGAGCAAAAATTACCCAACTCGGAATGGATCAACGCAAACTCAACATGCTTGCGCGTGAAATCGGCCCGCAGCTCGGGTACTGGAAGCCAGTCGTAGTGAGTCATCATATGCTTATGGGGCTTGGTAAACCAACAAACGAAACCGAAGACAAGGTAAAGAGGACCATTGAGCTCAAAATGTCGAAGTCGAATCCCGACTCTGCCATCTTTATGACCGACACTACAGAGGACATCAAGCGAAAGATCAACAAAGCATGGTGTCTTGAGGGTGAGGTAAAGGACAATCCGGTACTTGAGTACTGTAAGTAC
>CAYZRL010000039.1:1512-5517 GCA_964480835.1 uncultured Gammaproteobacteria bacterium | reverse complement strand
ATTTCATACTTGTTTTTCGCGATTTTGAGTAGTCACTCTTCCTCCTTGCCACTGTCCACGATACATCGATCCGCCTCCGTCAACCCAGTAGAACTGTGCGTGAATGACACGACATCCAGGTTCGAGCGTAACCGGGATCGGACCTTCATTTTTGACCGCAAAGGTCAGCTTTCCCCGATAACCTGGAGCGACATTACCCGAACGAATGTTGAGCCCGCTTCGGAAGGTTGTCGTGCGAGGCTTAAAGTTGACGGTGATATCCTGCGGAATGTTCACCTCTTCGATCGTGGTCATCAGATAGTACTCACCAGGAAAGATGGTAACCGACTGCTTCTTCCCTTTTTTATAGCCGATGATCTTGGTTATCTCGGGGGTCTCTCGATGCGTCAGTCCGAGATAGGCGGTTCCACCGGTTATCTTAAATAGCTCATTAAAACGGAGGTCAAACCCTGCCCCCTCTGGATTCGTAAGTTCACGCTTATCGAGATTCTTAACCAACTTTTTATCGTGGACGAGCTTGAGTAGTGTCTTTGGTCCAATAATCATAGATGTTACTTTATTTTATTCTTCACCGACTTCGTTCTTGGTGACCAGTCTCCTGCTAACAGTCGGTTTCGTCCTTGAATGTGCCAGTCATGCTTATTTGATGCATGAATTTCCTTCCAGAGCTTTCGCGCCGACTTGGTATAGAGCCGTTTGAATACCGCCAGTCGAGTTGGTCGCCATTTAGTATACAGCTCATGATCTCTCCCTGCATACTCCTTCAGCTCGAAGTCGACATCGAGGTTGTCCGCATCCTTTACGATCTTCGACTCGATCGAGGTTCGTGCTTCGTACTCCTTCCACAGAGTTGTAAACTCTTCATGAAGCGGTGTTCCACCGAGCATATCTTCAATTGCCAACTCCTCGTTGAGTTGTACATACTGTCGAGAAATATAATGGGGATCGCCGGTTCTGCTCTCGGTAATGTCATGGACGAGAACCATCTTAAGGATTTTCCCGGTATCGGCGACCTTCTCATGTTTTGCAAGTACAAGCGCGATCCACGCCATGCGAAAGATGTGTTCGGAGATACTTGCGACATCATAGCCCAAAAACTGCGCCCATGATCGCTTCACGTGGCGGAGCGTGCCGATTTCGTACAGAAATTCGAGGTCGCGATTTCGTTTTTTCATGCAGGAGCGATTGTATTGCAATTTTATCGGTATTGCAACTTGAGCGCAGATCGTACCACATGAACTCGATCTTCGGTACAATACATATGTGAAGATCACTGTTTACGACCCAACTGCATCGGATACACAGAGCAAGGTTCGAGGCATTGGTCGATTTGTGCAAACCCTGAAGGAACTGCTTCCACCCGATGCGCTGTTCGTACCTCGAGTCGAGGAGGTCCCCTATGACTCGGTATTTCTCAACCCGTTCTTCAACCTACTTCAACCTCCACTCACGAACAAGCGGGTAGCGGTGAAACAGGCTGCGGTGATTCACGATGTGATTCCACTGCAGTTCCCTGCGCAGTTCCCGATCGGGCTTCGCGGAAAACTCAACGTATGGAGGAACAAAAAAATTCTGAACACCTACGATCTTGTTATCACAGACTCAGAAACGAGTAAGGAGCATATTGCTCAACTTCTCCGGATCGATCGCTCCCGAATCGAGGTTATGTATCCAACCATTCATTCCACATTCTCTTCAGTTGTCAAAAAGAAACCGGTGAAAGATCCGTACTTTATCTACGTGGGAGATGTTACCTGGAATAAAAATCTCCTTGTGCTCGCTCGGGCCATCCAACAGCAGAAACTCCCCTGTGTTTTCGTGGGGAAGGTATTTCAGAAGGGTACGCTCCGGAGTTCGTGGACTACGGAGTTCGATCAGTTTATGGCAGTTGCGAAGAATGATGACCGCTTCATCTTCCCTGGGTTTGTGTCTGATGAAGAGCTTCTCCAACTTTACCGAGGAGCAGTTGCAAATATCCTGATTTCCCGCGAGGAGGGGTTCGGTTTCTCGTACTTCGAGGCTGCGTCGCAGAAGACACCATCGATACTGTCCGACATCTCTATCTTTCACGAAACTGCAGGTGATACGGGTATCTTTGTTAATCCACAGAATGCAGATGATGTTTCTACGGTGCTCACCTCAATCGCAGGTAATACGAAACGAAGAACTATGATAGGGCAAAAAGCCTATGCGCGTTTTCGGTCGTTTGTCGCGTCACCTCATCCACTGACCGACCGGTTAACTCGGCTATCTTCTGGGCAATAAGCGAGATGTTTGCTGGTTCATTTGGTGGACGTGTTTCCCGAGGCTGCGATCGAAATGGTTCAGGTGAAAGAAATGGAGCGTCGGTCTCAAGCACTAACATCTCGAGTGGAATGGTTCGTACGAAGTCTTGCTTCTCTTTGTAATAGGTCACATCTCCATCCACTCCGATCATGATATTGTGTTCTTTGGCGTAGGAAAGCAACTGTTTGCTCGGTTCACAGCAGTGAAAGACCGTTCGCCACTCAAGCTTAGAACTCCAAACGGTCGATAGCGTCTGAAGAAACTCATCTCGTGCCTCGCGGTTATGTAGGATCAGGCTTTTTGAATTGTCCACCGCCATCTCGACCTGCCGACGAAACACAAGTATCTGAGTCTTCATGAACTCCTGGTCGATTTGATACGCACTGTACTTGGTACTCTTGTAGTAATGCCTGTCGAGACCGACCTCGCCAACAGCCTGCACAACCGGCTCTGAAAGGAGCGACTGGATAATTTTGAGGTCATGTTCAATCTGCTCACTGTGTTCCTTCAACTCAAAGACATGATGGGGATGGATACCAACCGCACAAAGTACCCCACTGCTTGTATATCGTTTCGCAAGCTCAACGGCTTTGCGCGATGTCTCGAGATTTGTACTCGGGATCATAATCTCGGCAACCCCTTGCTCACGAGCTCGCATCACAACGTCGTCTATCGACTGGTCAAACGCACCAAAATTAAGATGGCAGTGAGTATCAAACATAGATACCTGAAATTATATACGAAATACCCTTGACAAGCATTTTACGGTGATCTAACATGATGCTTATGGCAACACAACAAAAAGCTTCGCTCGCTAACCTTGAAGCTACTCTGAATGAGTACTTCGTTAAAAAGGCTCCTTTTCAGCTCCCAGACGGAGTGAAAGAGGTCTTGGTTCAGTATGGACCGTGGGTAATGGTCGTGATGCTGGTCCTCTCGCTTCCTGTTTTGCTTGCCGCAATTGGTCTCGGTGCATTTCTCGCTCCGTTCGCAGTACTTGGTGGAGCGAATGCCGCAGCATTTACGGTAGGCACATTGTTCAGCCTTGCATCATTAGTCTTTGAGGTGGTTGCACTTCCAGGACTCTTTAAGCGAAAAAAGAGTGGGTGGAACCTACTCTTTTACTCGAACCTCGTCTCAATCGCAGGTTCAGTCGTCGCACTCAATGTTGTCGGGGCTCTGTTGACAGCCGTCATCAGCTTCTACTTCTTGTTCCAGGTGCGCTCGATGTATAAGTAATCGCTTGATTCGAACATCTAAGATATAGGGCTATTGCTCAGTAGATACTCATCGCGCTCGACGCTTGAATTATTACCGAGTAATCTGTAAGTATGGCAATCCATCGTTCAGACACTCAAACCGGAAGAAAGGCACTCCTCGTCATCACGGTTCTTCTCGTCATTCTCGCCATCGCGCTCATCATACTAACTCAACCATCGCCGGTCTGGCATGAGCAAGGGAACGCTGTTACCGTACCCAATACAATCGATCAGATTCGAATCAATTTGCAAAACGCCACCTCAGGACCCACCAACGTCTCGATTACGCCAAATCAACGCAGAGACACTTCATATGACGATTGTGTACAGCGAGTACTCAGAACTGAAGCGAATAATATGGTTCAAGCGCAAGGCCTCGAACACTGTAAACTGCTCTTTTCCCGCTGAGCTATCCTCTTTTTGGTACGGTATAATGCACTATGTCATTTTTCACGGTTCA
>CAYZRL010000039.1:0-1412 GCA_964480835.1 uncultured Gammaproteobacteria bacterium | reverse complement strand
CTTATTTCCTATGGAATCGACACCTTCGACTGTGTCGAGCCAACGCGAATTGCCCGGATCGGCCAGATCTATCAGTGGAATGGTGATCGTACCGAGCCAATCGATATTCAGAAATCTCTCTATCGAAACTCACAGGAACCAATCGATGCCAACTGCGACTGCTGGTCGTGCAAATCATTTTCAAAGTCCTATCTCCATCATCTATTCAAACAGCGCGAACTCCTCGGATATACCATCGCAACATTTCATAATGTTTACACGATCGAACGGTACGTTGCGACGCTCCGAGAGGAGATACTGCGAGGGGAGATTTAATCATCAAACGAGGCGCGGTACGCAGATCGGAACTGTTCGAAATCCACCTCGTTCTTCCCTTCAAGTTGAACTTTTTTGATCACAAGCTTTCCGCTCTCAAGATGCATCTTGGTGATCTTTAGTCGTTTCTCATTCCGATCTCCGTTTTCGGAGACATCGCCGATAGGGAAGAGTGTCCAGATCCCCGGCCATGGATATAGACCTCTAAACTTGTTGAATAGCAGAGAAGAGTTGTTGGCTATTTGCTTCTTTAGTTCTAACAATGAAATAAATCCATCTTGTTTGGTGAGCTTTTTCGTAAAGGTTGCCTGAGAGTGGTTCTGCTCAACCAAGGGGACTTCCCCAATATTTCCCGCATATTTCCCGAACAACTCCCCTAGCATCTCTGCAGAAAGTTCAACGAGCCGTTCTGTTAATTGATCTCTGCGAAATAGCGGAAAAATATAGCTTTTTTGCTGGGAAATGATCGGGCCATGATCAAGCTCAAAATCCATTTTTATGATGGTTACACCGGTCTCATTATCACCATTTAATAAAGGTGTTGCGATAGGTGATGGTCCTCGATATTTTGGCAATAACGAGGGATGCACATTCCAGAATCCATTAATAGGACGCTCTAAAACCTCTCTGGGCAATATCTCTCCATACGCAAATAACAACCCCAAATCGGCAGTTGCAAGGTCTGGATTTAATGGTATACCCAACTCCCCCGCTACTTTCTTTACCGGAGAAGGGGTTAGTTGTTGCTTTCTCCCGACTTTTTTATCCGGTTGAGTAACAACACCAATAATCTCGATAGGAAGCTCTCTGTTCTCTACTATTTTTTTGAGGAGATCCGCAGAGAAATCAGGGGTCCCAAAATATACCACTTTCAACTTCTGCATTCCTTATTATACTTTGCATTCTTCTCTAGCTACTAACTACTATCTGCTATATACTAAGCTCATGACGGTCTTCATGGGAGCAGATCATCGGGGTTTCGAACTGAAAAACAAGATCATGGAGTATCTCCAAGAACAGGACATTCGCGTTGAGGATATGGGCAACTACACCCACGATCCGGTCGATCACTTCCCTATCTACGGAAAGAAGGTCGG
>CAYZRL010000038.1:0-5639 GCA_964480835.1 uncultured Gammaproteobacteria bacterium | reverse complement strand
GAGCTCATTAATCATGTCAAGGACACAGTACGGAAAAAAACAGGAGTAGAATTAAAGGAAGAGATTCGAATTATCGATTAGAAGAACGCTATGGAAGACGCATACATTGTTCACGGAGGAAATAAGATTGAAGGGAAGGTCACGGTCTCAGGAGCAAAAAACCTCGCACTGAAAACCATCATAGCGTCCCTGTTATTTGAGTCACCGGTTACGCTCACCAATGTTCCGGCGATTAACGACGTACATGAGCTTATCCATGTCCTCAAAGGGCTTGGTTCTACGGTCACGGTCAATAACGGAACGGTCACGATTGATCCAACAACCACGACTTCCAATAAGCCTGATCTCCTGCATGCATCGATGTTGCGTGCGTCATTTCTCTTGTTTGCACCACTTCTCCATCGATTTCAAACATGCTTCATTCCGAACCCAGGTGGATGTCGTATTGGACAGCGTCCCATCGATCGAATTGTTTCGGGTATGGAAGCACTCGGAGTTCGCACCACGTATCACTCAGAAGACGGATATTATGAAGCTACATTATCCGGCTCACCGAGTGGCAGGTATCGATTCGAGAAGCCAACTCATACCGGAACAGAGCTCATGATCATGCTAGCTGCTCGTGGTACCGAGAAGGTGATTTTGGAGAATGCTGCACTAGAGCCTGAAATAGATGAGTTGATTCGCTTTTTGAACGAATCAGGTGCACATATTGAACGGTCGGGTGGGATAATCGAGATACAAGGAGTAGAGAAACTCACACAGCCACATGCATTTCGGATTTTTGGCGATCGAAACGAAGCGGTAACCTTTGCCTCGATGGCACTCGCAACACGGGGTTCCATCGAGATCTGTGATATCGATAAGTCGTTCATGATCGAGTTTGACAAGCGAGTGCTCGAGGCCGGAGCCTCGGTTGAGTACACCGACCACTCGATTGTCTATCGATACACTCAACCGCTCAAATCCACCTCGATCGTAACTGAGCCGCATCCCGGATTTATGACAGACTGGCAGCCAAACTGGGCAGTACTGATGACGCAGGCAGAGGGAGTTTCCTCGATCCACGAAACGGTGTTTGAAAATAGATTTTCATATGTTGAGGAGCTTCGAAAACTTGGTGCGAAGATTGAGTATGCGAAGCCAGATGAAGATGCAGATCGTGTCGTCTATCACTTTAACGCAGAGGATGTTCACCTCGAACAACAGAAGATTTATATTCATGGTGGACAACCACTCCATGAAGGTGTGCTTAAGATCGCCGATCTTCGTGCAGGTGCAACGCTCATGATCGCTGCACTGCTCGCGCCTGGCGAGACGATCATATCAAATGCATCCATCTTGGAGCGAGGGTACGAAAATATCGTAGAAAAAATTACCGCACTTGGCGGTTCGATCAAGCGAGTATAATAATTACGTATGTTGAAAAAACACACGATCTCCATAAAGCATGCCTTTGAGGGAATGGTTTGGGCATTTCGTACACAGCCGAACTACCGAATTCATTTTGCACTCTCGCTTCTGTCACTCTTAGGTTGTTGGTATCTCAAGGTGTCCTACGAAGAATTTCTCATCATTATCATGCTTATTTTTATCGGGATGATGGTCGAGGCGATTAACACAGCAATCGAGGCAACAACGGACGCCGTCGACAAAGAATGGAGAGAAGATATCAAGCTTGCAAAGGATGTGTCTGCGGCCGCAATGCTCATCCTTTCATTCGGCGCTCTGATCATAGCTGGTATAATCTTCATCCCTAAGATTCTCGTTCTGTTGTAAAAAAGAATGAATCGTTTGAGAATAGCGTATACTCAGTAATATAGATTATTATGCCATCTTATCTTTTTGCCACCTTTATCGGATTTCTGGTTAATGTAATTCTCATCGTACCGTTCATTAACTTCCTATATCACATGCGAATGCAACGTGCACAGCAAAAAACGAAAGACGCATTTCAGCAGGACACCCCCATCTTCGACCGGTTTAACAAACACAAAGCTGGAACTCCGGTAGGCGGTGGACTCCTTCTGATCGGAACGACGGTGATTCTTTACTCGCTCTTCCTGACGATGTTTTCAATGTTCAAGCTCCCAATTCACACGAACTTTCCGTCGTTAGCGGCCGAGATACGCATACTCTTATTTACCTTTCTCGGTTTTGGTCTTCTGGGTGTGTACGATGATCTGACGAAGATATTTTTCTGGAAGAAACAAAACTTCTTCGGCATCTCGTTATCCTCGAAGCTTCTGATCGAGGTCCTGCTCGCAGGAATAATTTCATATTGGCTCTACGCAGATCTTCAAATTCACTTTGTTCATATTCCGTTCTTTGGAATATTTGATATCTCGTACTTTTATATTCTGTTCGCGACCTTTACGATCGTTGCCTTCTCCAATGCGATTAATATCACCGACGGGCTTGATGGACTTGCAACCGGAGTACTGATGATTGCGCTCGCAAGTTTTTGGATTATCGCTGCATCGATCATCGATGTGCCGACAGCACTATTTATTGGTATCTGGCTCGGTGGGCTCGTTGCCTTTCTCTACTTTAACATTCCGCCTGCTCGGTTATTCCTTGGAGATGCAGGATCACTGTCATTTGGAGCATCATTTGCTGTTGTCGGTCTCATTCTGGGCAAGTCCTTTAGTCTTCCGATTATCGGAGGAGTTTTCCTGATCGAGATCGTGAGTTCATTACTACAGCTGTTGAGTAAAAAGCTCAGGGGAAGAAAGATGTTTGAGGTTGCGCCATTCCATCTTTACCTCCAGCACAAAGGGTGGGAAGAGCCAAAGATCGTGATGCGTTTTTGGCTAATCTCCATCCTTTTTTCAATATTCGGTCTCATGCTCGCCTTCCTGAAGTAATCCCGCTACAATAAGGTATGCGCGGGAGATTTGCGAAGCTGAAGCATCACACGGTCCACAAGCGTTCTTCTATCGTGTACTTGCCGATTATTCTTTCACTAATTGGACTTCTCTTTGTATTTGAGGCATCATCTGTTCGAGCGCTTCAAGAAACGGGGAGTAGCTTTCATTATTTTCGCCTGCAGGCGATTTGGATCGCGCTCGGACTTGTTGGAATGTATTTTTTCTCGCTCTTCGACTACCGTAAACTCTACTATCTCTCATTTCCATTTATGGCCGGCACGATCGGTCTTCTTATGCTCGTTCTTCTGCCAGGATTGGGGAGGACTGCGGGTGGAGCCCAGAGTTGGATCAACTTCGGATTTTTTAACATTCAGCCAACAGAGCTTGCAAAGTTTAGCGTAATAATCTACCTCGCTTCGTGGTTTATGAATCGAGAGAAGAAACGGTTTGTACCGTTTATCTCGCTCCTCGGGTTTCTCGTATTCATCATCATGTTGCAACCCGATCTTGGAACAGCGACGATGATCTTCATCCTCAGTCTGGTGATGTACTATCTTGCCGGTTCACAACTCGGCTATCTCGTGTTATTGTTTCCGCTTTCCATCATCGGTTTCTATGTTCTCACGAAGATCTCCCCCTACCGTATGAAGCGGATCACTGCCTTTCTCGACCCCTCGACAGATCCTCTTGGGGTAGGGTATCATGTGAATCAGATCGCGATTTCTCTGCAAAACGGGGGATTTTTTGGACTGGGATTTGGAGCATCCCGACAGAAGTTTCTCTATCTACCCGAGGCTCATACCGACTCAATCTTTGCAATTCTTGCAGAAGAGTTTGGATTTGTTGGATCTACATTGTTGATTTTTGCGTTTGTTGTGCTCATGTACAAAATCTACGAGATCGCTTACCGAGCACCGGACCGTTTTGGAAGACTCCTCGCTGGTGGTATCTTTGTCTACTTTGCACTCCAGGTGACCGTAAATCTTGGTGGTATGGTCGGTCTGATGCCACTCACCGGCGTGCCACTACCGTTTATTTCCTACGGAGGGTCAAATTTATTGATATCCTTTGCTATGATAGGCATACTGTTAAATATCAAAAAAAAGACCTCAATTCGATAGTATGAAAATCCTGATTCCAGGCGGTCATGTTACACCCGCACTTGCGGTAATGGACCACCTCAAGGAGCATGATGTTGTTTTCGTTGGACGAAAGTTTACGAGCGCAGCGGAGCACCTTCCCTCGTTTGAGTATCAGGAAGTAGCGGAACGAAAAATTCCGTTCATTCCGATAGTCGCAGGGAGACTGACTCGAGTCGTAGATCTGCGCTCAGCACTCCATCTGCTGACGGTACCGCGAGGATTCCTTGAAGCGTTTCAAATAATGCGTCGAGAGCGCCCCGATGTAGTGCTCAGCTTCGGTGGGTATATTGCTGCACCGCTCGTGATTGCGGCATCACTCCTTAGAATTCCAGTTATAACACACGAACAAACCATTGCCCCAGGCCTTGCCAATCGCATGATTGGGCGAATTGCCCAATGTGTCTGTGTAACCTTTCCAGAAACAAAACTATCGTTTGATCCTACGAAGGTCGTTGTCACCGGGAATCCTCAACGTAACTCTCTTCGCATGATTCAGAAATCAATTGAAGGTTTCAAAAAGAGAAAGCCGGTGCTCTATGTAACCGGTGGGTCACTCGGGTCTCATAGCGTGAATGAACATATATTTTCAATCCTTCCCGAGCTAACCAAGCGATACATTGTGATTCATCAGACAGGGAATGTTGTGGAGTTTGGTGATTATGAAAAAGCAAGCGGCTTATCATCATCTGTATACTTCCCATTCGAACACATCGGCTCCGATCTTATCGGATTCGTCTATAACCAAGCAGATCTGGTTGTGGGACGAGCAGGAGCAAATACCGTAGCCGAGTTGCTCACACTCCACAAGCCATCGGTGTTGATTCCACTCCCCTGGGCCGCAGAGGATGAACAGCGAAAGCATGCAGAGCTCATGCAGCGTTTGCGGGTTGCCGAAGTTTTCGATCAGTCACGACCATCATCCGAGCTTCTGCAGCGAATCGATATGGTAATGCGTAACAGGGAACAGTATCATAAGAAGTTCATAGGTATTCCAAAAATGTATGACTCATCAACAGCTGCAGAACAGGTCGCACAAGCAACCATTGCGGTTGCTTCTGACGGTCATCCTCGGTAGTCTCATTATTCTTGGTGTTACCATACTCTGCTTTGTTGCTCAACGATATTTTACGGTTCAGAAGGTAGAGTTGATTGGTGATACCGTAACACCACCCATTCAAGGATATGATGCACTCTATCGGAGTTTTTTACCGCTACTCAAAGAGTCTGAGTTTGTGAGTATGCTCGCAAACCGTAACCCACAGATTACAGACATAGCGCTCGAAAAACGATATCCTGATACGGTGTTGGTTACCTACCGAAAGAGCATTCCAACCGCGGTACTGGCTTCATCCGACCGATACTATCTTCTTACCGACTCAGGGCGAGTACTCTCAATTCTGGATACAAAGCCTGAGAAATTACCGGTTGTTACCTACTACCAACAGTTTTATCGTGATCAGGTAGTGGTCGGGGATAGTATTGAAACAAAGGACATTCAGCTGTCGCTTTCGATGGTCGATGTTCTCGAGTCGCTTGGCTTTGCGGTGAAAGAGGTTGATATCGAAAGTTTTTATATGCTACGATTAGTACTAAGTGACTCTCGGGAGATCTATATCTCAACCGAGAA
>CAYZRL010000037.1:0-6511 GCA_964480835.1 uncultured Gammaproteobacteria bacterium | reverse complement strand
GTTTATCCTCGGATGGGATGTTTGATTTGAGCATTGACCATACAACCGCTACAGCTTGTGGCATCTGCAGATCGTTCTCGAGCGCCTGTGTAAACTGCGTGCGGTATTCATCTACTCGCTGTAGCTTATCTTCAGAGAGCGTTTGTCGTTGTGTTTGCGCCCGGAGCGCGAGCACCTGTTCTCGTAATTTCTGTAATGCCGTTTGTGCTGCCTGTACTGATTCCCAGGTGAAGTTCATCTCTTGTCGGTAATGCGTTTGGAAAAAGAGCATGCGGAGTGCTAGTGGATCAATGTGTCTTTTTTGAATATCCACAATCGTATAAAAGTTGTTGAGCGACTTACTCATCTTTGCACCGTCTACGAGAAGGAATGCATTGTGAAACCACACTGTCACAAACTGCTTTCCCGTAGCTGCCTCCGACTGAGCAATTTCATTCTCATGATGTACCGGGATATGATCGATACCACCGGAATGAATATCGATTGTTTCACCGAGATACTTCATACTCATCGCGGAACACTCGATATGCCACCCGGGGAATCCTTCACCCCACGGTGAGTTCCAGTGCATCTGATGATCTGCAAATCTTCCGACGAGTTTGAACCAGAGCGCAAAGTCAGCGGGATGTTTTTTTTCAGGATCCACATTCACCTCATCACGCGCCTTCTGAATTTTGTCCTCAAGTTTTTGTCCCGACAGTTTTCCATAGGTTGGAAATTTTGAAATGTCAAAATAGAGAGCTTCCGATGTTTCGTACGTGGCGTCTTTTTCTTGTAATTTTTTTATTAGTTCGATCATGCCCTGAATATGATCGGTGGCTTTGCAGGTCGTTGTTGCCGGGAGAACATTGAGGGCCTTCATCGTTTCGAAGAAATTACCGGTGTAAAACTCCGCAACCTCCCATACTGTTTTGCCAGATTTCTTTGCACCTTTTTCAAGCTTGTCCTCTCCTTCGTCAGTGTCGCCGGTAAGATGACCAACATCGGTAATGTTCATAACATGATTCACCGAAAAACCACGATATGTTAGCGCGCGCTTGAGTACATCGTTATTGATGTATGTTCGCATATGTCCGATATGTGTAAAGTCGTAGACCGTGGGCCCGCAGGAATAGAATGCCACGGTAGGCGGATTTACTGGTCTGAGATCTGTTTGCGATCGAGAGAGCGTGTTATAAAGTTTCATTATCTACATTGTAGCATTGATTCATTTATCCGGAGAGGTTAAGCCGACTCCCAGATGGAATCGAGCGAGCTCTTGTGCGCGATGATGGAATTCATCATGCTGCATCGGAAGTGGCACGAGTTTTGCATTTTTGGGTCGACCTCGCTGCGATATGTACGACTCGTGGACATCTTTAGTGAACATTACATGTAGTTCGCTGTTGCCAAAAACCTGAGGTACTTTTCTTCTTAAGCCTTTAAGGTGATCTACTTTATTATGTACATACCTCCCAAGGTGATTTCTCGGGCCTTGAGATGAATATTCAATGACTCTTATAACCGCGCCATCTTTATCAATGAGAATACCATCTGGGACATCGACATTCGCAAGCCCGTTCTGGAGACGATGTTGAATGGGCTTTGCTTCTGGAAATAGTCGCATGAAGAATTTAATGGTCTCTTCTGGATCGAGTAAGTGCAATCCGCCAGGAGTAGTTTTCGAAAGAAAATCAAACGCCCACTCCTCGAACAATCTTCCCGCAAAACTATCAACTACGGACTGAGATAAATTTGTTGGATTTTCACGCAAGAATCGTTTGGCTCGCTCTATGAAGTCTTTAAATCTTTGAGATTGCTCAAATACCTCCATTACAGTTGGGCATTCGACAGGGAGACCTTCTTTCATAAATAGTTGCAGGCATTATAGAGAGATGAGAAAAAAATATGCAAGTGATGATGAAGACCGGAAAGGACCTCCTTCGCCCAGGTTGGCTTCGGAAGGACATAGGAAACTGTAATTGCTCTAGATTATCACAAACAGTTTCTAATGTCGGGGTGCCGGCCTGCCTGCCGGTAGGCAGGGAATTGTCCCGATGGTCGGTGCCATCGAGGATCCTCGATCTCGACTGTGTCGAGAATCGGGAAACCCGAAATTTAGATGTCGGAGTGGTGGGAGTTGAACCCACTGCCACTCGGTCCCGAACCGAGTATTCTACCGTTGAACTACACTCCGTGGGAAATGGACGTAGCAGTATTATACCTCGTTTTAGATTATTAGTGCTTGCCGAGTCCAACTCGGCTGCACTCAATGTTTGCCGGAGCCTCTCATCTCAACGAAGTTCTCTTCCACTGCATTCTTTTTTCTCTTCCGTTTCGTAGCAAACAGTCCTCCTCGTTTTTCTTTACCTTGCGGTGCATCTGACTGTCGCGCAGCAAGTCTCCGCTTGATATCTTCTTGTCTTCGTTGTTCCTCTGTAAGTTCAACCTCTTTCTGTTCTTGCTCCATCTGCGCTTCCTGTTTTATTACTCGTTGCTCATCCCCTTTTACTCGATGAAATAAACGATTTCTGAGGTCTGCAAGTTTTTGTTGGTCTTCAGTTTTTGTATCACCCGTCATCTTTGTGAGTTCGTGTTGTCCCGCAACCTTATCGACCTTGAGTGGGGTGTGATCTGGACGCTTTTGCTGACCTTGTTCCGCACCCGTTTCCTGTACTCGTTGAGCGATTTGATTTTGAACAACCTCGAGGGGATTGAGAGTCCGAGCCGTTTCGACGACTGCTTTTCGAGGAATCTCTCCTAATATTTCGAGGGTATCTAGAACCTTTGAGATTCTGGGTTTTGCCATTCCTTCATTATACCGAGTGCGGCAACGATGAATGCAAGTACTATAAAATTCCAAGCTGAGCTCTCGCCTTGTTAGACATCATCTTCATGTTCCACGGAGGGTCAAACGTTAGAACGATCTTTGCCTTCTTGACGCCTTTCTTATAGAGGGCATTCTGAACATCTTGTTCGATCATTGGAAAGAGAGGGCATCCTATGGTGGTGAGGGTCATCGATATTGTGATGCCTTGTTTTGCTATTGTGACAGAATACACCAATCCAAGGTCAACAATTGAAACGTTCAGCTCCGGATCTTTCACTGTCCGCAGCGTTCGCATGATTAACTGTTTCGTAATAGCTGTTTTTTTCATTGGTATAGTATATCAAGCTAAGTGTGCTAGAATGAGTTTATGGACTTGAACGCTCCACCTACCTCCAGTCGAGAACGATCACCTCGCGCGTCACGTACTATTGCTCAAAGTAGTACCGGATACAAGCTGCGTTTCATCTCTCTTGGAGGAATCATTGGTGTTACAAAGAATATGTATGTTTATGAACTGTATCGAGGCGAAGAGCTGCTCGATGTGGTAATCGTCGACTGCGGGATCGGCTTTCCTCAGGACAAAGCGCTTGGTGTGGACTTTGTCATACCCGATATAACATATCTCAAAGATAAGCTCCACAAGATCCGAGCAATATTATTGAGTCATGGTCATGAAGACCACATCTCAGCGCTCCCCTATCATTACACCGATCTTGGTGAGCCACCAATGTATGCGAGTAAACTCACCGCCGCATTCATAAAAAATAAGTTTAAAGAAACAGGGAAAGAAATAAAGATCACCGTCGTGGATTTCACGAAGAAGTACACCTTTGGACAGATCAGCGCAGAGTTCGTACAGATGACGCACTCCATCCCAGATACCACGCACATCATGCTCCGGACTCCAGCGGGTAATATCTATCACGGAAGCGACTTCAAACTCGATCTCACGCCTCCCTACGGTCCTCCGCCTGACTTCTATAAAATTACGCAGTTTGGACATGAGGGTGTGCTTTGTCTGATGTCAGACTGTCTTGGAAGCGATCGGGAGGGTCTCACTCTTTCTGAAAACATCGTAGGTCAGACCTTCGAAGATCGCATGAGAAAGACAAAGGGAAAGTTTATCATGAGTACCTTTTCTTCCAACATCTCTCGAATCCGACAGTGTGTAGAAGCGGCCAAGAAATTCAATCGGAAGGTTGCATTCCTCGGTCGTTCCATGCGTGATAACACGAAAATGGCGGCTGAGATCGGCTACCTCCCTGAGTTGCAAGACCTCTTAATAAAGGAAGAACAGGTTATGCGACTACCCCCAAACAAAGTATGCCTCATTGTCGCAGGCTCCCAAGGACAGTACAACTCAGCGCTCGCCAAGCTCGCATCAAAACAGAATAAGTTCATCGCAATTAAGCCTGGAGATACCGTTGTGTTCTCATCAGATCCGATTCCGGGAAATGAAAATGAAGTATACGGACTCATCGAAGATTTAGTACTTCTCGGTGCAGAGGTCGTATACTCGGACGTTCAGGAGCAACTGCACGCATCTGGACATGGGAATCAAGAAGATATTAAGTTTTTAGCGAGGTTTGTTGATCCGGTTTACTTTACCCCGATTGGAGGAACGATCCGACATCAACGCGGATATCAAAACCTCATGGTCGAGCTTGGATATAAGAAGGAAAATGTTCTTCTGTTGGACGAAGGTGATACTATCATCTTCGAAAAGCGAACCGCGAGAAAGGGACAGCGAATTCCTACAAAGACCATCTATGTTGATGCATATGGTGTTGGCGATGTTGGAAGCGTCGTACTCCGAGACCGACAGATAATCTCAACCGAAGGTATGGTAGTTGCTCTTGTTCTGGTTGATAATCATAACCAACTCATCACAAAGCCATCGATCATTAGTCGTGGGTTTGTGTTCGAAAAGCAAGAGGAAGAGCTCATGGGAGAAGCATCGCGAATTATCGAATCGATTCTCGCAGAGCGAAAGGGTCAGCAGCTCAACCTCAACAACGCAAAGAAAGAAATTGCTGACAATCTCGAGCAACTCTTCATGGAGCTCAAAGGGCGAAGACCATTAGTGGTCGCAGAAGTAGTTCAGATCTAACCATGGCAGGTCTCCCAAGCAATCTTAAACACATCGCGTATTTTCTTCAACGTCTTCCTGGTATCGGCGAAAAAACAGCGAATCGCCTTGCATTCTATTTCCTCCGACTCCCCCAGCAGGAACTCAAGGAGCTCAGTGAGAGCATTTTGCATCTGAAGGAAAAAACAAAACTCTGTCTCGAGTGTAAGAATCTTACCGAACACGACCGTTGTTCCATCTGTGAAAATACACAACGCGATCGCACCGTGATAACGGTTGTCGAGGACGTGCTCGACCTCCTATCCTTTGAGACTGGCAATATCTATAACGGCGTATACCATGTTCTGCATGGGAAGATTGATCCACTCAATAATATCGGACCAGATGATATCCATATCGACGCGCTGTTTGATCGCATCAAGGGAGTGGATGTGGTTGAGATTGTACTGGCGACAAACCTCGATATGGAGGGCGAGGCAACCTCAATGTATATTAAAGAGAAGCTCAAGTCTGAGAATACCAAGCGACTGAGTATTAACCAACCAGAGATCAAAATTACACGACTCGCCTACGGTCTTCCTATGGGGGCAAACCTTGAGTATGCAGATTACATGACGCTCAAACGCGCTCTCGAGGGTCGAAACGAATATTAATATTACCGCAGGGCTTCCGCTATTTCTGAGGCGATCGAAACTTCTTTCAACTGCGCGAACTTTTGCGAAGGTTTGAGTGGTATTGTGTTGGTTGTATAAAATGCCTTTAAGCGCGACTCAGCAATACGACCGGGAGCTTTTATTGAGAAGTCATGATGTGTGATTGCTGCATAGACATTTTTTGCTCCCCGATCTAAACACAGATCTGCGGCGTGGACAATGGTGCCACCGGAGGTGATGATGTCGTCTACCAAGATTGCATTCTTACTCTTCACGTCTCCAAAAATATCGAGCGCCGTGCTTTGATGGATGCGATCCTGATCTCTCTTTTTTTCAACAATCACTAGGTCATACGTCTTCTTCCCAAACAACGCATCTCCAAAGGCTCTTGCTCTCTCTATCCCTCCTTGATCAGGAGATACAACCGCAGTATTCTCAGGTGTTGCATCTGGATGATCGATGAGAAACTGCTTTGCCATTGCGCTCAGACCGGAGAGGTGTGTAAACGGAACTGAGAACACCCCCATCAATCCCTCATCGTGAATGTCGAATGTGATGATTCTGGTAAATCCAAGATGCTCAAGAAGATCAATGACAACATGCGCCGAAACGGCTTCACCAGGTCGATGTTGAATATTCTGTCGTGCATACCCAAAGTACGGAATAACCGCCGTGATATCTTTTGCACCCTCTCGTTTGAGGGCATCGCAGAAAAAGAACAGCTGCATGAGTGAGTGATTTGTCGGATTTGAGGTGGGCTGGATGATCGCAACTTTTTTATCTCTCACGTCTTCAAGAATGCGTACACGTGCTTCCGAGTTGTCGAATCGAACTACCTCAGTCTTGCCAAGTGGGAGATGAAGAAGCTTCGCAACTTCTTTTGAAAGTTTTGGGTGAGTGGTTCCAGAGAATAGCACCATATTACTCTTCCTGACTCATGCTCATGAGTGTTCGAGCTGC
>CAYZRL010000036.1:0-6543 GCA_964480835.1 uncultured Gammaproteobacteria bacterium | reverse complement strand
TCTGCGGAGCGTATTCTGAAACAACCTTTTGCATGATATTTTTGAAGTTCGACTCAAGGTGGGGTTGTTTAGCGATATCTGAGTTTGGGAAGAAGATCCGATAAAGCCAGATACGCAGATGTTTCTGTCGAAGCAGTACGCCCTTCAGAAAGAGCGGTATCTTTACGATCTTGTTCGGTCGTTTCAGCGCGCTGTTGCACAAAAATAAGTGTTCGATAAGTTTTGGTCTGCGTGTCGCGAGTATCATACCGAGGCTCCCTCCAAATGAATGCCCGAAGTATGAGGTTCTTTTGATCTTTAGTTCGTCCATGAGGTTACACAGTACCTGCGCGTACTCCTCTACTCCCCAGTCAGGCTCAGGATTCTCACTCGATCCGAATCCAGGAAGGTCGACCAGAATCACGCGTTGCGTGAGGGCGAGAAGATTGCCAAGACGACGAAGACTCTCAAGCGAGCCACCCCAGCCATGCACCAGAAGGATCGGTTCACCGACTCCAAGAATATCGTAATGAAGCTGTTTTCCGAGTATACGGGCGAACATAGGTATATTATATCCTAATCGCCGCCACGAATAAGGCCTGTAGGTTGATCTATTCCAATGAGATTACTTGGCAGTAGTAAGCGCTGTGGTGAGTGCGTTTTTGAACTCGGCAAGCGTGGTGTACTCGAGCTTCTTGCCGTTCAGATAAAATGAAGGTGTAGCATTTACCTTTACCTGATTCCCAAGTACGAGATCACCATCGATCTTTTTCTGAACCTCTGAGCTTTTTACATCTACTCGGTACTGTGTGAGATCAAGCTTGAGCTCCTTTACGTATGACTCGAAGATGGGGGTCGGGTTCGATTCATTCTCCCAGAGGCGTTGGTTATCAAATAGAAGATTCCCCATCTCAAAAAACTTGCCCTGCTTCCCCGCAGCTTCAGCTGCATAGGCCGCTACACGCGCGTTCTTATGGATGTTCTCAAGTGGGAAGTGCTTATAAACGAAGGCAATATTTGAAGCGATCTTCGCATCAGCAGATCCGGACGCTTCATACGTCTTCAATAACTGGTGAAAGTTACCGCAGGCTGGGCACTGAAAATCCGAGAACTCTACGAGCACGTTCTTTTTCCCGATCCCCCACTTCACATGGTCGGATGCCGTAACGGTCTGTAGTTGCTTGTAGACCTGGGTGTCTTGAGATGATCCGGAGTTCGAAGCCATGTAGACAATGATGAGGAAGGCGAAGATAATGATAACCGAGACCGTGGTAAGAAAGACATTATTTTTCGACATAGAGTAACATGATACAATTAGCCAATTCTATTTGCAACGGTCTATGTCTCCCACTATTTATCAAGCAACCATACTCAAGATCTCGCCTCAGCGGCAGATCACGGTGCGCTTTGATGAAGGTCCACTCGTCGGAAAAACGAGGACCTTTGACGGAAAACAGTTCTTCCAGTACTCGAAGGTTGTGGTTGGTGAGGGAGATAGAGTTTTGGCTTCGTACATCAAAGACCCTCGCATCGGTGAGTCGATTTTCATCGCTGATTACTATCGGAACGATGCGCTCCTGATCCTGACGGTTTTGTTTGTTCTGGTCGTACTCTGGATTGGTCGTATGCGAGGAATGCTATCGATTCTTGGGATGACTCTTTCATTTTTCGTACTCACGAAAGGACTCCTTCCACTCATTATTGCCGGGTACAATCCTGTAGCGGTGATGCTCGGGGGTTCCTTGGTGATCATACCGCTGACGTTTTATGTATCTCATGGGTTTCAGAAAAAAACAACAATAGCTGTAGTAAGTACATTTATTACGCTCGGAATTACCGGTTCGCTTTCTGTATTGTTCGTACAGCTCGCACGACTTACCGGGTATTCGGCAGAAGAGTCGCTCTTTCTCCAAGCACAAGGAATTTCTGCGAGCGTACGGAGCATTCTACTGGCAGGATTCATTCTTGGAGCGATGGGAGTTCTTGATGATGTTACCATCTCACAGGTTTCAATTGTTGAGTCCATCCAGTCTGTAAAACACAATCTCAGCGCTCGGGAACTGTATCATCGCGCAATGGTTGTGGGTCGCGATCATATCTCATCACTAGTCAACACGCTTTTTTTGGTATACGCGGGCGCATCCCTTCCCCTGTTTCTTCTGTTCTACTCGCAGAATATTCGCTTCGACATGGTTTTTAATCAAGAGGTTGTCGCAACTGAGATTGTTCGAACTCTCGTGAGTTCAATCGGTATAATTCTTGCCGTTCCTCTCTCAACTCTCCTTGCAGCCCGAACATTCGCGAATAGATAAGATCACTCCAGAAGCAGGAGAGACATCATGACACCAATACCAAGAACCATGGTGACAAATTGGATGACACTTCGACGAAGATGCGTCTCTTTGTGCATCTCAGGAATGAGATCAGAGGACGCGATATAGAGTAGGTTTCCGGAAGCAAAGGCAGAGAGCATTGTCACCGACCCACTGATATTTCCACTTACAGATAAGGCAACGATTGTTCCTGCGATCGCAGTTAATGCAGTGAGAAAGTTAAATCGCAGCGCTTTTGATTTAGAGTATCCTCCATGGACCAATACCCCAAAGTTTCCGATCTCTTGAGGAATCTCATGGAGAACAACCGCGACCGTAGTCGCGATTCCAGCGGGCAGGCTAATCATATAGCTTGCACCAATCACGAGTCCATCGATAAAGTTATGGACGCTATCGCCGATCAGTGTCATCGTGGTCATCGGGTGTACATTCTGTGTGGACGGATGGGAATGATGATGTTTCCAGTGAATAACTTTTTCTATGATGAAGGTAACCAAAATTCCTGCCAAAATCTGCAAAGAAACTTGTTCTGATAACCCAACCTGATGTACGACCTCTGGGAGCAGATGAATAAAGACATCGCCAAGAAGAGCTCCTGCAGAAAAGCTTATAAAGTACGTAAGGAAACTATTGAGCTTCTTCTCACGAATTGGGAGTGTAATTGCACCAACGAGTGATACCAGACTCACCATGATGACGCTCACAATTGCGATTGCTGATTCCATGCGGAGATTATACCCATTAATTTCAGCTCGGGCAAACGGCAATCCCCACTGGTATTGATATGATGATTTGCTTTTCGGTATACTGACAGTTCTATGACAGATTTACAATCTCAACTCAACCTCGAGCAGATGATCAAGAATCATCTTGCAGACATTGCCCGTATTCGCGAAAAGCTCCGCAGTCAGAAGGAGATGTTTAAGCAATCCTTCGAACAGGATAAGGAATATAATGATGTCGATGTCGAACACAAGACCCTGACTCGCAAACGAACCGAAGCGAAGCAGCGCATCGTAAAGACCGACGCAGTATCTGCCGTTCAGTCCACTATCAAACAGCTGCAGGAAGAGCTTAAGGATGCACAACAAGCGGTCTCGGACTACCTCAATCAGTACGTCATGCAGACGCAGGCAACTGAGTTCACCGGGCCTGATGGTGAGCCGATGCAGATTGTACGCTCCGCAAAACTGGTAAAACGAAAATAACGCGGTACAATAGGCTGTATGCCAATGCAAGAAACTGATTTACGTCCTCCCGCAATGTATGTCGGTATCGATGATAGTGAGCGCGATGGAGTTATTGGGAGGTTAACTAGTGCGGTGGACGTTGGTATGATTGCTCTCTCGATAGCTCATCTAAATCAACTTCTACAAACTGAAGAATTCGCAGCCGACTTCAGTCGATTAGATATGGTTGTTGTGGACGATGCATTGGTTGATGGAAATGGGGACGATGTTGTCCGATCGCTGAGACGGTCTAACATACGTCCATACATGGTTGGTCTGTTAAACAGCAGCGCCTCGGTCCGCAGAAAGGGGTTTCACTGTTTCGACGCTTTATGGTATAGAAGCGAGCTTGATCAATTTATTGAGAATGTTCGTATGCGAACGGAGAGTCATCGCAGAGCAAGTGGTGCACGAAAGCCAGCATAAAAACTTAATTTACTTTTATTCTTTTTCCTGATCGTAGAGTGTTGGCCTTACTGTTTCGTGTCGCTGGTATTCATGGCGTTTCACAAGTAGTTCCTCTGGTTTTGGCCCAAGCAGACGATCAGAAATGTTTCTGCCGAAGAACCCCCCAATTCGATTTAGTGCTCTCATTGTATTTATGACCAATGGTGAAAGGTCGTGTCCATATGTAAGAATCGTTTCTTCATGAGGAACTTCATTATGTGGAGTTGGTCTTCTTTGATTACGAATAAAATTATTGATGGCAATTTCTTCACGATGTATCCTTTCATAGTGCCGTAGATCTCGACGCGCATTCATTCTTGAAATAAAATCGTCCAGTCCTAATGTGCCTTTATCAAAAAGTCTAGCTGCGCGTTCAATAAGAGAAGGCTTTAACTTTGTATGTTGTCCAGGTTTGGAACTCTCTGCTCCAGATGAAGATGAATTAATTGGCGGAAGTCCCTCTACTCCTCCTATTTCTGGCATAGATATTTAAGCTGCGGTTCCTCCTCCGTTGTCATCAGGAGGTGTTGGTTTGATTTGAGAAGGTGTATCTTTCACGACTGTTAGCCTGCGGACAGGAGGCGTTGCGGGTGGTTGTTCGATCGTACCACCTGCAGGATGTCGTCGAACCGCCGCTTCAACCTCCGCTGGGTTTGGTTGTTGAGCCAGATCAGCTTGGTTTGTATCGTCATCTCTGTAACCCTTAATCTCAACCACTTCCTGCCAAGTAGCAGCGTTTGCGAGCTCGGTTACCGGAGTTGTTGTTCCAGCGATGTCCGGGTCATCGTCCCAGCGATACGGTTTTTCAGGCACATCAACAAATGGAGCGTCGGTTCCAGGATGAGTTCTTCCTGCAATCTCATCCTTCATCACAGGTGTTGCTTTAGGCATTCTCAGAGATGTATACCATTTACGAACGGTTCGTATAGGGTGTGAAAGGAGGTCATCAAACCCTTGACTAAAAGAGGCAAGCTGCTGATCGCGCTCTGTAACCTCGGGCTTCGGTTCGATCTTTTTTAACGAACCATCGGGGTTAAAAATTTTCGAAGGCTTTTCGACTACAGGTTTCGGGAATCCTTTTCGACGCTGTAATGAACCATCAGGATTTCTTCCAGTCCTGATTATCGTTGGTCGTGGTCCTTCTCCTCCTTCTGACATAGAAAAATCATACAGAGTTTTCACACAATTTCCACCGGAACCGTGGAGGGGTCTTACATGCTACGACTATCGTACGCCCAATGAAGGATTGCCTGGCGTTGGACCGGCCGGCAGTTATGATCGCCTTTTTTGCAGTGTTTGGTCAGCTGCGCAATGTGACGCTTGATTGCCTTCCATCGCCGAATCTGTCGATCATCATCTCGGGAGCGTCTCCCCATGTAGTATCTGCAATACCACTGAAACCAACCGCGCGGATCATCGGGATGAATCCAGTTTTTCTTCTGCCAGACCTCGAGTGGTTGACTCGCGTTCACGCCAAAGCAGTTGATAGCAGGGTCGGGTTCTTTTGATTCTGGTTTCTGAAACTTCGCCTTCGTGAACCAGTCGTGGGGGAACTCGTGTACACAGTCGCGCATATATACACCCCCAAATACGCCGAGTGCGAGCATCTGTGGAGGGGTGAGCTCTGGTCTGAAGTCTGGGTCGAAGTTTTTCCCCACCGGTTCGGTACGATAGTAATCGTACCCATCCTGCATCTTATCATGCACCGTTACCTTTATGGGTTCGTGATTCCTCATACGCTACTCGTTTAAGTATACAACTGAGCGTGTTACTTCTTTGAGACAGGTTTTTTGAAAAAAGCGATGTAAACCAAGAGCCCCGCGATAAACGCAAGGAGGTATAAGAACGTCATGTTATTCGCAATGGCGGTGATATTCATGGTTATAGTTTATGTTGCTCTGAGTTGCTGAGCGGTAACTAGTGAAATGGTAACACAGAACAGACGAAGCGACAAGGTTGAGAGATTGATTGTAGCGATGGGCCAGGATTCGACAAGGATGATACCGATCCATCCCGCGGACAAATTGACCATAAGTTCTGAGGAGATGTATCGCCAAGCTTGATTACCGCTCATACCGAAATAGTATGGTGAGGTCAGATTCTTGTCGAGGGACTATATGCTACAAAATCACATCAATGGATAGATGGGAAAGGAAAAAATTTCGGTTGCATCCCGCCCTCCATTCCCCTACTATGATCTCGATTACCATTTTTTACATTTCACTATGACCATAAACTATATGGCAGTGTTTTTAGCAACGGTTGCGCAGTTCATTGCAGGTTTCGTGTGGTACGGTCCCCTCTTTGGTCAGCTCTGGGGGAAGATTCATGGGTTTGACAAGCTTTCGAAGGCGGTTCAGCAGAAGATGATGAGTCAGATGGGTCCGTACTATGCGGCTCAGCTCGGGGTCACGGTTGTAACGTCGTGGGTGCTTGCAATCTTTCTTACGTATCAGTCTAGCTGGAATCCGTATACGATAGCAGCGTTCTTCTGGCTCGGCTTCACCGCTCCGGCTCAGGTGAGCGCGGTGATCTTCGGTGGTACCGATAAGAAG
>CAYZRL010000035.1:0-6621 GCA_964480835.1 uncultured Gammaproteobacteria bacterium | reverse complement strand
CGGCGTAACAAATCTCATTGCATCGATATGAAATCAACACAACAGCTTCTCTCGAAACTTGTGAAAATACCATCGGTAACAGGAGAAACGCAGTCCTGTAAGCGCGCAGTGAGTTGGGTCAAAGATATACTCGGCACACAGTTTGCATGCAAGCAATTTGAAAGTAAAAAAGTTGTAAGTGCGCTTTTCTACTCAAAACGATACACTCACAAGACGCGATTTTCCGTTATTCTGAATGCTCATCTTGACGTCGTTCCAGGGAACAGATCTCAATTCACTCCGGTCGTGAAGGCGGGGAGGCTGTACGGCAGAGGTGCTCAGGATATGAAGGCGGGTGCGGTGGTAATGATTCAGGTGTTCCAACAAATCGCGGACGTTCTCAGATATCCGATCGCGTTACAGATCGTAACCGACGAGGAGACCGGAGGAGCAAATGGTGTTCGGCATCAGCTGCAACATGGCGTTCGCGCTGATTTCGTTATCAGTGGAGAGTCGACTCAACTCGATATCGTTCATAAGGCTAAGGGAATTATGCGGGTACAACTCGAGACAAAAGGGGTATCGGCGCATAGTGCTTACCCATGGAATGGAAAAAACGCGATTGAACAAATGGTAGCGTTGCTAGAAAACGTAAAAAAAATATTTCCAAGAGTAACTGAAAATATGTGGCGATCTTCATGCAATGTCGCGACAATACACACAACGAACACTGCGTCGAACGTAATTCCCGATAACTGCACCTGTACCGTAGACGTGCGATATGTGAAGGAAGAATTCGAGGTACTAAAACGTGATCTCTTGGCTCTCAATGGTGAAAGAACCCGCGTGAACATCGAATACGTAGAACCAGCACACCACTCAAACTCAAAAGATACGCGCATCTCAGTACTCTCAACGGCAGTAAAAAGAATCACTGGAACCCGACCGAAGATACGTGGCGCGCATGGCGCTTCGGATGTACGCCACTATGATGAAGCCGGCATGACCGGAGTAGAGTTCGGGCCGATTGGTGCGGGTCTCCATACTGACAATGAATGGGTAGATCTCCATAGTCTGGACACCTATGAGCGAATTCTCACCGACTTTCTCTTGTCATTAGATAACAGGTGAAGTATCATATGGCTATGAAACTCAAGCAAGTTACCAATTCAAAACTTTTTTACTTTACCTTCCGCTAAGGCGGGTTGTGAAGTAATAAATTACCAAACACCCCGCCAAGGCGGGGTTTTTCTTTTTTTATGACAGAAAAACAAAAGCCACCAATTAAGACTCCGGAGACATCGAGAGCGATGCTGGATGATGGCATCAATCTCACACCAAAAGAGAAACCACACATAACGATTCAAAAGGCGGGTAAACCAACACGCGTAACTCTTTTCGAATCCCGCCGAGTTGATCTATGAAAAAAATTCTTTATCAAGGAATTCCTGGCTCTAATAGCTATACCGTCGCATTAAAAGTCTTTGGAACACGTGCGAAGTACGTCGGTAGAGTAGAAAAGTTCAAAAAAATCTGCGATGAGTTTATGAAGGGAAAGTTTGACCACCTCGTTCTCCCAATCGAAAACACAATCGCTGGCTCCGTCTACGAAAACTATGACAATTTATTCACTCATCCACTGTATGTAATTGGCGAACATACGCTTCGCATTGAGCACTCACTCTTAACAAGGGGGACCGAGATACAAAAAATAAAAAGAGTGTACTCGCATCCCAAAGCACTTGAGCAGTGTGAATTATTTTTTGAAAAATACTCTCATCTAGAAGAAGTTGCGGTCAATGATACCGCCGGAGCCGCAAAACTGGTAGCAGAGGGTGGTGATGTTACGACGGCGGCAATTGCCAGTCCTCAAGCAGGAATACTACACAACCTTCCTCCACTGATGACAAACATTGAAGATGACCATCGTAACTACACGCGATTTTTCATCGTTGCAAAACAGGAAGCACAAAATCCAAAAGCAAACAAGGCGTCGGTTATTTTCTCGACGTCGCATAAGCCTGGCAGTCTATTTCAAGCACTTAAGACATTTGCAGATCATCGACTCAATCTTACAAAAATAGAGTCACGCCCACTCCCAAGTAACCCGTTTGAGTATTTTTTCTACGTTGACTTTGAATTTGATCCTCGCCATCGCGATATCGCAATGGATACCATGAAGGAGTTAGAGAAGAGCGCACGCTTTCTCAAAATTCTAGGGCTCTATGAGAAGTCCTAACGCAGATATTACTTCCGCTCGAAGACGAGCGTTACAACGGAACTAAAGGTATTGGTTCCCTCCGCGAAGGTTGGCTCGGGACTGCTTGAGGTAGTTTTTAACTCTGCGGTCATCGCGCTTGCACCGCGTCCATACATGTACTGATCTGGTGTTGAGCTATCCATCATATTGGTAACTTTTCCGAGCTTAATTCCAAGCTCTTTGGATAACTTCTCAGCCTGACGTTTCGCATCAACAATCGCTGCCGATCGAGCTTTCTCTTGATATGCCTCAGGCTTATCCATTTCGAACCGTGGACCCGAAATATTCGTGGCACCCACTCTGGTGAGAGCAGAGACGATCTTAGACGTCTGTGATGTACTTCGAATCTTCACCTGAACCGACGCTGATCCGCTATACCCGGTGATGCGAGACTGCTCAGGAGATATCATCGTAGAATCGGTCGTTGTAAGCGAGACTGCTTTGACCGGCATGAGCTCAGTGGCATACTCTGGGTAAATTGAGAAACTACTGGTCTCAATATCGTTTTTGGCGACACCCAGTTTTTGAAGCGTGGCGATAATTGCGTTGTTTACGAGTGAGAGTTTATTTTTTGCTTCGTCTGAAGTTTTGACATTACTCACTGTTATGCCGGCATCCACAACCGCGAGATCTGGTGTGGCAGTAACCTTTCCTCTACCCACGACCGAGAACTCGGTCGAAGTATATGCATTGTTCATCTGAAGCGTGACCGGTATTGATAGGTGAAACATATTCATTACCCCAACCAGCACCAAAAAACCGACACCGACAGAGAAGAGTTGCTTTGTCATACATTCATGATATCAGACTATATCCGTTTGTAAATCCGTATCACGGGATGGTCGAAGACTGTCCAGGTCTCTTCTGCAGATTCGTCATCGAGTGTTGAAAATTCTACAACCTTCTTAAACCGGGAGTGATCAGAAAAAAGATCATCGTAGTATTGATTGAGTTTTGGAAAGCGTGCTCGAAGTTTACTACACCTCGATCTCATCGCTCGATCTGTGCTCAAGAGTTCTCGCGGGTCACACCAATAGTTCGAGACGATCCGTCTGGAAGGAATAATAATGTAATCTGACTGTGTGAGTGCACGCTTGAGCTCGGTTGCTCGCGTTGGAACTTGATCGAGTTCATAAAAATTAAAGGATATATTGGTGACGGCGAGTGGTACAAGCGGGAGGTCTACAACATTCGCAGTCTCTTGGAGAATCGTTGACCCCGCGGGAATATGTTGCTGCATCCATCTCGATGCTCGGATACGGACGTCTTCCTCTTGATACACCTGAAGAAACCGGAGTCCAGGATAGATCAAAACGCCACACAGCCCAATACCAAGAAGCACCTGAACAATACTTCGATGTGCACGAACATGAGCAGACTCAATCATGTTAACCACCTGTAACAGCCCCATGGAGATCATAACCGGAAACAATGGCGCCATGAACCGAGTCCATTTGGTATATGCAAATGACCAGAGAACAAAAAAGAACAGAACGCTCAGTCGAAGCACATTGTTCTTCCACGTTGATGGGAGGGCAAAAAAACTCAGTACAAATAACAAAAACATCGGAAGACCGAGCGCGTATGGGAAGATTGATTGAAGCTGAAAAATGAGTGGTTTCGAAAATTCGAAGGTCCAGGTGTAGAAGACGTTGATGGTTCCTGTTGCAACCGCAGACTCATACTGCATCGATCCTACAAATTCAGCCCATGAGATTCGATTGTGAGGTGAACCGAGAAGAGCGACTACGCCGGCAACAAAGACCATGAATACCCACTGGTTCAAAATCTGCCAGACATGTTCATATCGAGACTCATCACTCGGACGCCGAGATAGCGACGCAGTGCAGAGAAATGGAAGGAGGAGAAAGCTTATCGATGACACCTTTACCGCGATCGCAAGACCAATGATCCCTCCGATCCAGACAAGCGACAGATCATCATCGTCGTTACGCTGTTCAAGTAACAAACAACGGTACACTAACCAGGTGTAAAGCATCATCAGTATCGACTCCGTTGTTCCAAAGTGTGAAAACTGAATGAGAACGGGGGAGAAGATCACTCCAACCACGATGACAATCTGAGTGAAGAACGTACCCGTGACAAAACGATCATGATGGGAAGCATGCTGCAGACGGTGGTGCGAATAGTAAATAATATTTTTCATTCCTACCGCGGTTCCGATTGCTGCGATGAACGATAGGAATCGGAGCCCAAGAACCGCCTCATCAAATCGAATCTCGCCTTGAAGATGAGAGGCAGCTCTACTCAACCATACAACCAAATACCCGAGATAGAGTGATAGTTGTCCGTACGCAAAAAAATGAGGATTGAAGCAGGTGCTGGGATCGTATGGGGATGCGCACTGCAACTGTTGAATCGCGACCGCCATATTCCGTTCGTCGGGGTGAAATGGAAACGGAAGACCCCAGGCTAGGTTGAGGAAGCGTGTGTAAATGAGAAGTCCTAATACGCCAAACCAGGCTAACCACTTGATTTTTTGCCTCATTCCAATTATTATATAGCTTGTTATGTCGACATACGACTTCGTTTTTTTATTGAACCAAGAGGAAGAGCTTGCGAACCTAAAGTCGCTTATCGCCTCTGTAGATGGAACGGTAACGAACGAGAAAACACATGGTAAAAAGTCACTTGCATATCCCATCAAGGGAGTAAGCGAGGCAGCTTTGTATGAATGGAACGTGACCTTACCACCGAAAGGTGCTTCCGAGCTTAAGAAAAAGCTCGCATTTAATGAAGTTCTCATTCGATATTTGTTACTAGATAAAAGCTGATCATGGCGAGCCGATCGATAAATAAGGTTGTACTTCTTGGAAATCTCACCAGAGATCCCGAGGTTAAGTACACACCGACAGGAGCCGCAGTATGTACCTTTGGTCTCGCAACAAATCGAACCTGGACAACAGCAGAGGGGCAGACGAAGGAAGATACACAGTTTCATCGCGTGACCGCATGGAATAAGCTCGCAGAGCTGTGTGGAAAGCTGCTCTCAAAAGGCAAGAAGGTCTATCTTGAAGGAAGACTGTCATACCGCAATTACACCGGTAAAGACGGTCAGCCAAAAAGCATTACCGAAATTATCATGGATGATTTCATTGTCTTTAGTGGAGCAAAACAGGAATCTGGATATGAGAAGGAAGAAGGGTCGCATACGCAACCCGCACACGAAGAAGAGCATACCGAACCGAAAGCGGAGCAGTTAAGCCAGTCCGAAGTTATCAACCCTGATGACATTCCATTTTAATAATTAATAAGTTGTTTTTACCTTAAACACAGTATGAAATGTTTTTTTTGCCAGTTCGGAACAGAACCAAATTTTCTCGATACCGAGAATCTCCAGAAGTTTTTATCTGCTCGTAAGAAGATAGTCTCGAGAGAGATGTCCGGCGTTTGCGCGCATCACCAGCGCAAGCTCACAAAGCAGATTAAGTATGCTCAGTTCCTTGGCCTGCTCGCGTACGTATCGTACCAAGGAGCTCGATAATATCCCGTACTCTACTTGAGATGGGTTCTCCGTTTCGACTATAATGATTTCATGACGTCTATTACGTTCTCATATTCTTTTGGCAGTCCACTCAACTTCACCGACCATCAACGAGTCGATCTCCAGACAATTCTGGCTCATACCACACAGTCTGAAGGTTTTCGGTTGCAGGTTGCCCAGGAGTTAGGAATTCCCAATGACAAGATTTTTTTACACATGTCAAAGATCGTAGGGGACACCGTCGAGTCAAATGAAATACTCGCAACGAGAAAGTCTGCGTTTGGCTCGAAACAAATCGCTTCTCCACTTCGAGGAACCATCAAGGAGATCGATCATGAAACCGGCTCGCTTGTGATTGAGACTTCGACCGGCACGTCAAATATTCTTCTGAGTTGGTTTGTCGGTACGATAGAACGGTCTACCGACGACTCGGTAACTCTTGTAGTTCAACGAGCAGAACAACGAGTTGTGAAGGATGTAACGACCGATTTTGGGGGTACGATTCTTTCGATCAAAGAAGAGCAGCTTCGCGAGCTCACTGAAGAGCAAGTTGCAGATGCGGTTATTTTCGTACCAGCGCTCCACCCCGCCGATATGGTTCGATTAGATGTGCTCGGCGCACGTGGGATCGTAACGCGGGAGAATGTGAAAGAAAAAGACGATATCGCAACTGCCCAGCTCGCCTCTCCTTCAGACTGGGATGATCTCAATGCGAACAACTTCACTCATTGTATCGTGGATAAAAAAAACAGTACAATGTACCTTTACGCTCCAACATCATGACGACACAACAAAAGAAAAAGAACGGAATACTGACGGTATTGTTTGGACTCATCATTGCGGTGCTTCTCTTTGGCACCGGGTTTAAACTCGGTGA
>CAYZRL010000034.1:4079-6922 GCA_964480835.1 uncultured Gammaproteobacteria bacterium | reverse complement strand
CAGTGTTCGAAACCATATATAAACAGTTGACGCAATAACTATGCGCATAATGTTTTTATTTGACTTCCCTATCAAAGGCGGCGGAAGTGGGTATTACCTAAAATTCCTGGCTCTACGACTGCTTGAAAAACATAAGCATGAAATCGCCGTCGTATTGCCCGATAAACAAACGGTGGACGATAGGTTTCGGCAATACTACATCCCGGTCAAAAACAGTCCTGTCTTTATTAATAGACCAGGTCTTGAAAAGTCTAAGACCTATAAAGAACTCGCTGCTCTTGAGATTGAACAACTCTATCATACCTACAACGAAGCTACCATCAAGGCTGTCCAAGACTTCAAACCCGACGTTATTCATGTTCACCACGTAGGCGTGAATGCTTGGTCTGCTCGATTCGCACGTGCACTATTTAATACAAAACTAATAATTACTTCTCACGGAAGCTGTCTATATAATATATCGAAGGATAGGAGGTACTATAAACTCAGTAAAGATGCGCTCAAATCGGCTCAGTATATCACCGCCGTTTCTGGAGACAACAAGTCGAAGCTGCTACGAATGTTTGGTGAGGACCTGGCGCCAAAAGTAAGAACGATCACTGGGGGCATTCGAATATCTCACTTTCCTTCATCAATTCCGAAAGAAGTACTTAATCGTATCCGAGTGCAGTATAAAATTCCTGATGGTCCCGTGATTCTGTTTAGCGGCAGACTCATATCTGAGAAGGGAATTGACTACATCATCCACGCCGCGAAAGATATCAAAGGTCATATTCTTATCGCTGGCGAAGGAATCGAGAGAAAAAAATATGAAGCTATGGTAAAAGAGAACAACATTACCAATGTTCAATTGCTCGGCTACGTTGACCATGACACATTGGTTCATATGTACTACCTCGCGGATGTATTCGTTTCACCATCCATCTGGGATGACCCCATGCCTCTCACAATAATCGAGGCAATGGCTGCAAAATGCCCGCTCGTTGTCACCGAAAAGGGCGGGATCCCGCTGGCAGTGAAGGATGGCTACAACGGCTTCTTTGTACGACCAAGAAGCACAAAAGACATAGTTAAAAAAGTTAACATTCTTCTGGAGGATAAAGAACTTCGGAGGGTCATGGGTGAACGAGCGAGAGAAATAGTGCTAAAGAAGTTCACATGGTCTCATATTGCAGAACGGTTCAATACCTTGTATCATAGTCTTTAATATAGCTTTTACATTTGCTATATTGGTGGTATGAAAATCGGCCTTCTTGTCCCTTCGATATACATGCAGAAAAAGTATCTCGAGACTCGTATTTCGGCACCCATGAAACTCGCTCTTGTAATGGCGAAGTATCTTAAGAAGAGAGGACACGAAGTTATTTTTTTCGCTGGACCTGATATCCCTACCAATGCCAAAGTGGTTTCGAACGATGTAGAGTTACTAGAAGAAAAACTTGTGATGGACTACCAGCAAGACATTCCGAAAGATGCGTACACAATAATCACGCAGTATGAAACGAAAAAGTACTATGAACTCGGACTTACGCTCAAAGCCTATCAATACGCAAAAGACGAGCGCATAGATGTCATGCATCAATACCATTCTCTCAGCAACCTATCTCATTATTTTGAGAACATCTTTGACATACCGACCGTCTATACCCTACATATTCTGCCTCCCGAAATAGGAACGTTGACCAACTGGCGATATCGAAAATTTAAAAATAGTCACTTTGTTGGCATTTCGGTAAGACAAAAACAGTTGTTTGAAGCAGTTGTTCCCGGTATCCATATTCCTGAGATAGTCCAGCACGGCGTCGAAGTTGATACCATTGAATATAATGAAAATCCTGAAAACTACTACGCCTTCATCGGTCGATTGATTCCGGAAAAGGGTGGCGATCAGGCGATGGAGGCCATTGGTGATGCTGATAACCTGAAAGTTGCAACGTGGATCAATCCTGTGATAGAAGAAACAGAGTTTTATCAGCAAAAAATTAAACCTCTCTTATCCATAAAGAAGATTGAGATCCTAGGCCTCCTAAACGAAGAGCGTCGCAATGTCTTCCTCAAAAACGCAAAAGCATTTCTATTTCCTCTGCGTTGGGAAGAACCGTTCGGAATGGTTCTAATTGAGTCAATGGCGACCGGTACACCTGTGATTGCTTTTGCTAAGGGCGCGGTGCCAGAAATAGTAAAGGACGGCGAAACGGGATTCCTCGTGAACAGTTCTGATGATGACATTCGGGGGAACTGGATTGTGAAAAAGACTGGATTAGAAGGATTTAGAGAAGCAATTGCCAGGCTTAATAGCTTGTCACATCAGGAGTATTCCCAGATGAGAAAAAACTGTAGAGCACTTGTTGAACAACGGTTTAATGCAGATGTAATGGCGCTGAATTACGAAAAAATCTATCAAGAACTGGTGAATGCTCGCAAATAAAGTTGACAACATTCTATTTTTTCTTCATAATGGTTCGTATCAATGAAAGTCGTAATCTACACGCAAAACACCTGTCAGTTTACTCCTCAAGAAAAGCAGTATCTTACTTCGAAGGGTGTCACCTTCGAAGAGCGAAATGTTGAGTCGAACAAAACCTTCCTTGACGAAATGATGAAGTTGGGAAATAACTTCGCAGGAACACCGGTAACACAGATTGTCAAAGACGACGGAACATCGGCGGTACTAAAGGGATTTACCCAATCGGAGTTCGATGCGATTCTTGGCGGCGCACCAACACAAGCAGCAAACGCAGATATGAACATGCCTGCTCCTCAACCGGCTCCGGCTCCTGCACCAGAACCAACACCAGCGCCACAACCTGAACCAGCTCCAGCTCCAATGCCTGAACCAACAC
>CAYZRL010000034.1:0-3979 GCA_964480835.1 uncultured Gammaproteobacteria bacterium | reverse complement strand
CAGCTCCTACGCCAGAGCCAGCTCCTGCACCTGAGGCGCCCGTTCAAGCAGCAAACGCAGATATGAACATGCCAGCTCCTCAACCGGCTCCGGCTCCTGCACCAGAACCTACTCCGGCACCACAACCTGAACCAGCTCCAGCTCCAATGCCTGAACCAACACCAGCTCCTACGCCAGAGCCAGCTCCTGCACCTGAGGCGCCCGTTCAAGCAGCAAATAACCCACTTGATGCAATTCTTGCAGATCTGCAGAGTAAAGTTTCTTCTGCGTCTGCGCCCACCGTCGCAAATGCTATGGCGGACAAGCCCGTTCAAGCAGCAAACGCAGATATGAACATGCCTGCCTCGCCGAGTCAAGGCGGGCCGGCACCTCAACCGACGCCTGCACCAGAACCAACGCCAGCGCCACAACCTGAATCGTCACCAGCGCCAGAGCCAACACCAGCGCCACAACCTGAACCAGCTCCAGCTCCTGCACCTGCCGCAGGGCTCCCAAATGTTCCTGATTTTAATGCTCAGTAATCAAACTGCTTCTTAAACGAGGTATACTTGGCACATGCAGAGCGTCGGCGATGTTCTCAAACGATTTAACCCCCTCAAAGATAAGTACGTGAGTCGTGAGTTTCAAGGGTTTGGCGTCATGCTTTCAGAAAAACTCCAAGATACTCCCCGAAAAAGTCTCTACATAAAGTTTGCAAAAACGATCCCTCGCCCCATTCTCGAAGAAGCACTTCGGTTCGTGATTGATTCAAAAGCAAAACGGAAAGCGGCTCTGTTCATGTGGAAGCTCAAGGAGCTTGGCGCATTCACGAAGAAAGCTACTGCGCCAAAACTGAAAAAATAATGCATTTCTACTACGGATTACGGATTTAATTCGTAATGCGCAATTCGTAATCGATAATTGGGAATCCTAAGCGTAGATTATCTAGAAATACCCATATGCCCAGAATGCATATGAATTTATCTGATTCGCCTTGAGAAGCGCTGACTTTGTCTGGACAGACCGCTCATTCTCAAACCATACGATATGGAGCCTTCCTGAGTCGTCGACATAGTTGATCTCAGTCTCGCCAGAAAGTGCATCATTCAAGACGGTGCATCGTTCCACCGGGCAGTCGTCGATGAGATTCTTGGTGATCTGAGCAGTGGTCATTGATTCGCCCACGGTGATCGGTCGCTTCTGTTCGTCGACCTTCCAGTCGTAACCATACATCCCAAAGATAACTGTCAGTTTTTCTGCCGGAATAATTGGGAGGATGTCCTTGAGGAGCCGGTCATACCCATATCCATACAACTTTCCCGCCGATAATGGAAAGTTGGGACCCGGCTCTCCCCTGCTCTTGTGCAGGTCGTAGGCCATAATCATGACCTCATCAACAAAAGACTGTATCGCTCGTAGATCATATGGCCTGCTCCGGTACTTTACGTCTCCATACACAGTAACCGCAGTCTTAAGTCCTTTCTTGTGCAATGTTTCTCCAAACGATCGATAGAATCCAGTCACCGCTTCGACCTTCTCACCAAACAGCGTCTTGTACTCAAAATCAAGAACTACTCCTTCAAATCCAAACTGTTGCGAAATAGCAACAGCATCTGAAATAATCTTTTGTTGGCTTGAGGTGCCCTCAAGGATCTGGTCATTTACCTCTGAGTCTGTCATACGAATGGTCAGCCAACGAGCATGTGGAGTTTCGTCTACGAACAACTGCAGTTTTTGGTAGCCAGGATCGGACATGTTGATTCCTTGTGGGGATCCTGCAACACCGAAATAAACGTATCGATCATAATCAGATGAAGGATGAAACGATTCATCAAGTTGCCAGTACGGGACAAATAACGTTTTCTGATATGGTAGTGCAGTTAGTGACATGTCCGTTCGGGCATTTCGAGGACCTGATAAGTGCGATGGCGCTGCAGGAGATCCGTACTGAGCCCGAAAGAACCAGAGTCCAAATCCGATCAGTATTACGAGGGTGAAGAGTCGTTTCATCCTATCATTATAATCCAAATCAAAGAGTATAATAATACATATGGCGAGCGCGAAACAACAGAGCACCTTCCCATCGGTTATGGAAGAGATGGTGCAGAAGATTGAAGAGTTTGGAAAGCAGCATCATATCTCGCACCGTTTTGTGGGTGGCATTTCCTATGGTGGCCTTCTGAACGACCGGACAACCTACACCATCGACGTACTCAACCGCGAAGTCTATCTGAAGCGTCACAATCCACTCACCCTCCTGCGCGAGGATGGTACCGTTCGCGACCTTGACCTTATCTTTCTCACACAAAACCAAGCAGAAATCCGCAAACTCAAGGAGTTCATCCGCGATCTGAAGTGGAACACACGTAATAAAATCTCGTTTACTCCATCAATATCGATTGAGGGCGTGCGTTCGATCGATGACAAGAGTAAGACCGAGCAGTTCTTTCAGTATGTCACCGAAATTGGTCTCAAACACGGTCAGTATTACCTCTGGTTTGATGAAATTAAGGAAAAGATCTCCGCTGAGTCGCTCGAGGCCTGGACGGTAGTTCTTGAGAACGGTATGCGTTATACCACCCGTAATCCCCTTGCTGATTATTACGCGTATCAATTCCGTTCTCCCAGTGGCGTGAAGCTCAAGGACATTGAGAAGGTTAAGCTATTGAAGAAGTTGTCCAACGCAGTAATCAAGGAGGGACTTGCGGTCTCGATTGTGTACACCTCGAAGCGGTACTATCAGCCATGGCAAAACTTTATTCGCAAACTCCAAAAGAGCACTCTTCCAGCCGTCCTCTCGAAGCGCGCGATTCTTGCATGGTACTGGGAAACGCTTGGTACCTCGTTCGCTCACGGAAAGGGCGTGCTTGGAAAGATATTGTTTGGTATCTTTAATACCGTTACTCGCAATCGACTATAAATGAAGCATAACCTCACCATTACCTGCGACTTCGATGGCACGCTCTTTGATCCCGATTGGAAGCTCCTACGATCGGGATGGTACAACCTACGCACAACACTTCTTCTGAACAAGCATCGGATTCCATTCATCCTCAATACCGGTCGTCCGCACTGGGATCGGTTTGCGGATCTACAACTCGCAATTATTGGGATGAAGCGACCAGATGTGGTGATCTACGGTGTTGGCACAAAGATCATCTGGCGCAAAGGCAATCGATATACCCTCGATCGATCTTGGAACGATGGGATGGTTCAGTCGGGGTGGTCGAAACGAACTGTTGTAGAAAAGATCAAACCAATCATACAATCCTACCATGCAACACTTTTTGACACGCACAACGAGTTCATGACGCGAATCTGGGTGCATCGCATGCCGATCGATACCGTTTCTCGCTTTGTTGCAGAAATTGCAGAAGTAGCACCAAAAACAAAGGTAGTTCTCACCGAGCAGATTCTCCTCCCGAATACCGAAGTAGTATTCTCCGGCTACCTGCTGCTCGTACCCCACCACGCGGGAAAGGACGAAGCAATGCGTTACGTATTGAATAAGCTGGGGTCTGAACACAATATCGGGTTTGGTGATGCATTTGTTGATGCGCCGATGCTTGTCGATCCAACGACCGAAGGCTACGCTGTGAACCCGACCGCACTCGCCCGAAAGGAGCTTGCCGGTACGAAGGCAACAATGATGGAAGGGTCCCCTCCTGCGAATGTGCTCTCGGTACTCCGCGCTACCGTCTCCTCGCCTCGGAATAGCCCATTTCGACTCATTTCGGATGCCATTCTACGGTTATTCGAACCGTTGGTCTATCCAACACTGACCCCTGATGAGCTCTCGCTCAAGGGTCTTGAGTTAGTTCAAGCGGGAGGATTTTGGACCATGATCTGGGGATTCGTACTCGATCTCTTCGACGGTGCCCGCGCACGTCGCAATCCACACCTCACAACGAAGCACGGCCAACTCATCGACGGCTACTCTGATCGCATGAAAGAACATACGATCCTCATGTCGCATAGTAAGCCGGACACAGCCCTTAGT
>CAYZRL010000033.1:0-7300 GCA_964480835.1 uncultured Gammaproteobacteria bacterium | reverse complement strand
TGCACTGGTGTAGTCCTTGTCCGAGAGAGACCGAAGAATGCGTGCGAACTCTGATTCGAGATCGGAGATCTTCGCGTTCTTTTCACGAAGTTTGAGGAGGTTTTCGTAGACCGAGACGGTATCGTTATATGTCGTCTGGATCTTCTTTATCTCATCCTCCAATCGATCATTCCGCACCTTCTGGTCGACCTTTTTGAGTGCGTCATAAGCCTCCTGTACCTTACTCAGTTTTCGCGTTGTCTCGGCCCGACCTTGAATCTGGAGATACATCGTCGAGGCAAAGATCACCGCGAGTCCGATGATCGAGAGAAAAAGATACCGCGCGACATGGCGTGCTGCATGGTGAATTGGCATAGAATATATACAGTTTATCACTCAAGCAGGTAACTCCCAAATGACTCTGACTCTATTCCTACACTCTATCGATAGAGTGTAGAAACTACGGGCGGGATAGGTGAGAATGGATCGGAGCTATAGAACAATCTAACGCACGTCGGACGTGAAGTCGGCGTGCACTAGCTACTGGCGCTGGTGTAGTGTCGGAGCGCGTACTTCCAAAATACCCGCGAGATCACAAACGTGACAAATGCCAGGAGCGTTAGCTCGAGCGTATCGTACCAACCCGATTTTCCTAAAAGGAGTTTCGCAGGTCCAGCCAACACGATCACAAACGGAGACACAATTACAAATCCCAGCTCTCCGAGCTGTCGGAATACATTGCGTGGATAGCGTCCAAGTGAACGGAGCGTATAGAAAAGCTCATTGATGTTGTCGAGCTTGGGCGACCAGATCACAAAGGTATTGAGAATAAATACGAGCGAGTATAGGAGGAGTACAGAACAGAACAGTCCATAGATAAAAAATAGTATGTTGAGTGGCGCAATCGGAATTGCATATGCCACGACAACAACCGCTGCCATGATCGATCCAAGAACTGTTCGGAATCCGCTATTGATGCTCGCCGCATGGAGCGACTCATTGAGCTGAGCATCAATAGGTTGAAGCAGGAAGAGATCGAAGCGCCCCGTCGAGACAAAGTCTGAGAGCTGTCGAACTCCCTTCCCTAAAAACAGACTAAAGATGCCGACGATGATATTGTAGATGCAGGACATGAGAATGAGCTCTCCCCTACTCCATCCGTACGCCGATGGAACTCGAAGCGTGACGAGGTAGATTGAGAAGATATTAAACAGCGTCCAGACACCGGATGAAAAAATGGTGGTGATGACGGCATCCATACGATACGCGAGGAAATTATTGAGACTCATGGTAAAGACCGCCCGGTACCATCGAAGATATCGCTTCATATTATTGACCCATACCGGTAAACTTTCGTACGCCGTGATGCCACATTACTCGGTAGAGTACGGCAAGCACTGCAATATACCCCAACTGAACCAACACTGTATGGGCCAGCTGTTCGTGTGTCTGCATCCCAAGTACGGCGGTAATCGGATAGTAGAGAATGTACGGGTACGGTGTGAACGATGCGATGGTTTGCATGGACTGCGGAAAGAGATCGAGTGGAATAATGAGCCCACTGAGCGCAAATGCGAGTACATCGTTTGTCTCCATAACACTATCAACGTTTAGGATCCAGAACGCACAGAACGCAAGTACTGCCTTGAATAAAAACGAGACCAGAAACGCACAAATGATGATGGCAATCGCGAGGAGTATTGAGGAGAGGTCGTGTGTAACGATGAGTGGCATTCGAAATGCAACGAAAAGTACCGAAATTGCGATGATTGAGTAGCCGCCATTCATCAGGCGGTGTGGAAGTTCTTGGTAGAGCTTCATGTAGAAGTATGAGACCGGTTTGACGAGAAACTTCGACAGTTCTCCCATGCGAATATCCTGCACGCCAATCTCCTCCTCGATATGGACCATGAGTACCGACTGTGCAGCGATTAACAAGAGATAGTACGACCGCATCGAATCCAGCGTCCAACCATGGAGCACTGCATTGTTGGTGAGGACTCCTTGCCAGAAGAGGAGGAGTACGAGCGGATTAATAAAGGAGATGAGGAACCAAACAAATGATCGTGCGCGAAAGTTGAGCGCATGCTGAAAATGCAGAAAGAACATGCGAATCAGTCGTGCCATAGTTACGCGTGTTGGGTGTCCGAGAAAAACTTTCGGATAACGTCCTCGATGTCACTTTTCCCTTTGGTTGCGTACTTTTCCATGAGCTTATCAAGGTTCCCATCATAGATAATTCTCCCAAAGTTGATAACAATCACGCGATCGCAAAGCTGCTTTACATCGCGCATGTAGTGACTCGTGAGGAGAATAGTGGCGTTGTACTTCCTGTTGTACTCTTTGATAAAACTTCGAAGCTTATGCTGAACGACAACGTCGAGCCCTATCGTTGGTTCATCAAGAAACAGAATTTTTGGTTGGTGAAGTAATGCCGCCATGAGTTCGCACTTCATTCGCTGTCCCAGTGAAAGCTTCCGCACCTGTACATGGAGGATGTCCTTGACATCGAGGAGTTCTGAGAGCTCCTCGACTCGCTGCTGAAAATCGCGATCCGGTATTTCGTAGATCTCTTTATTGAGGAGAAACGTATCCATCGGAGGGAGATCCCACCAAAGTTGGTTCTTCTGGCCCATCACTAGAGAGATCTGTTTGAGAAATGCCGGTTTTCTGTTGAATGGCGTGTGATTGAGGACCGAGATCGATCCACTCGTAGGATACAGAAGTCCAGAAAGCATCTTCAAAGTGGTGGTCTTCCCTGCTCCATTGGGACCGATAAAGCCGATGAGCTCTCCCTGCTCAATATCGAACGAGATCTTCTCGACTGCAGTCTTGGTTTCGTAGGTACGCTTAAAGAAGGACTTGATCGCTCCGGTGAGCCCTTCTTCCTTTTTGTAGATATGGTATTCCTTCGTGAGATTCTGTACGGAGATGGTTGGCATAGGATATTGTAGCAGATTCTTGCAATTGATCTGAACGTCGCTTAATATACATATATGGGGATTAATGAAGCGGTACTTCGATTCCTCGAGTATGTAGAGCTTGATCGGAATCTATCGCTTCGAACGGTCAAGATGTATGGATACTATCTCGGGTTCTTTCAAGAGTGGCTCCTCAAAAACCATATCAGTGATTACGAAACTCAGATAAAGGAGGGAAAGAAACCCGACTATCCGATCGAGAGTGTAACCGAAGAGGACATTCGAAACTTTCGTCTTTATCTTTCTCATCACTACAAAAATCCGTATAAAGGGAATCTCAAGCGACAGACCCAAAACTACTTTTTAGTTGCACTCCGTTCATTTATGAAATATCTCGCCAAGCAACGAGTAAAGGTAATGCCTGCCGAGATGATTGAGCTGGGTAAGTCACGCGATCGCACCATCAAACACCTCTCCGAAGAACAACTTGAGCAGCTTTTTCAGAGCGTCGATACAAAAAAAGAAATGGGAGTACGAGACCGTGCGCTTTTGGAGATGTTATTTTCAACGGGGCTGCGCGTATCCGAGCTCGTTGCACTGAATCGAGATAAGATAAATCTCCAAAGTGGTGAAATAGGTGTTGTCGGAAAAGGAGGTAAAGCGCGTGTTGTTTTCTTAACGAAGCATGCGAAGGACTGGCTCCAACGATACTTTGATACCCGGACAGATCCGTACGCGCCTCTCTTTATTCGATACTCTGGTCCTACTCCGAAGGAAGGACTTACGAATGAGAAGAATCGACTTTCGGTTCGTTCGATTGAGCGTTTGATTGAGAAGTATCGAAAGAAGGCAGGAATCGTAGAACGCATCGGTCCACATGTACTGAGACATTCGTACGCCACCGATCTTCTATCACACGGCGCAGATATTCGGTCGGTGCAGATGATGCTCGGACACAGCAATATCTCAACGACACAGATCTATACTCATATCACCGATCCAAAGTTGAAGGAGATTCACGCAAAGTTTCACAGTGGGAATAAGTAGTATGAAAAAAATTCTGTATTTTTTTGTCGCTCTGTACATCACGTTCTTCTCTGTCTTTTCGGTGGTGCGATATCGAAATATGTACGCGAATTACTTCGATTTGGGAATCATGCATCATGTTGTCTACAATAGCTATCAAGCATTGCGAACCGGTGATTGGGCTCGGTTTCTGGAGCACACCGATCCGAACGGGTATCAACAAGTTGTGCGGTCGGCAGTTCACAACGATATCATCCTGGGATTGTTTGCGCCACTCTATTTCTTATTCGCATCTCCAGAGGTTCTTCTCGTTATTCAGAGCGTAGCGCTCGGACTAGGATCAGTTGCATTGTTTGGTATTGCGCAACACATCCTTCGAGCCCAAAAACATCGTGACTTCTCCGCTCTCATAGTCGCAGTTGCTTACCTATTTTATCCACCGCTCCAACTCATGAACCGGTTTGATTTTCATGCGGTAGCGTTGGCAACACCATTACTCCTCTTTATGGTGTTTTTTTGGTTACAGAAGCGGTATGTATGGAGTTCAATCTTTCTCTTCCTGAGCTTGCTCACAAAAGAACAAGTTGGACTTACCACCGCTGCATTTTGTGGATATGTCCTGATTGGCCAGGCGAAAACGCATAAATGGCGTCTGAAGAAGATAGTTACTGATGAAGGTATTCGATGGGGAGCAGCGCTTGGAGCGGTTAGTATATTCTGGGTTTTGTTCTCGTTCAAGGTGATGATCCCATTCTTTCGTGGGGGCGGTCATTTCGCACTCAGCAGATATGAGAACGTTAATGTTCTTACGACAATCTTCCGTCAGAGTACGGTCGACTATATCTGGAATCTGTTTGGTCCGATTGGGTTTCTTTCTTTTCTCTCACCAGTTTGGCTACTCGCAATTCCTGAGTTTGGAATCAATCTCTTGTCACAAGACCCGAACATGCGAAGTATTGCATTCCATTACAATGCAGTTGTTATTCCATTTTTATTTCTGTCTGCCATCTACGGTCTGAGATTACTTCTTCACATCAAGCCACGGATAGCGTTGGGAACGTGCGGAGTATTAATCGCTTCCATTATTTGGTTTTCGGTGACTATGAGTCCGCTTCCCTATTCGCAACAGCGAGATCTGTTCGTTTTTTATCCACAACAAAATGCGCGTGACGCTCGTGAGTGGGCATATCGTTTACGCGATGATTCGATCCCGGTTGCTGCTACTGGAAATGTTGGAACCTTCTTAAGTTCACGAAGACGGTTCTATTATTTTTCTCAATATTACCCACTCGCTGATTATGTTATCATAAGACCAAGCGAGGTTTTTACTTATCACGACAAGGAGACGTTGATGCCTGTGTATCAACAATTGATTCGGGATCCTCGGTATGTACTCGTCGATAAGCGGGATAATTTTGAAGTTTACAAGAAGCTATGATATCAATCATCATTCCATTTCATAACGAAAAGGAAAATTTATCTGAGCTCATTTCTCGACTCCAGACAGTGTTAGGAGAGATGAAGGAAAAGTCCGAGATAGTATTTATCGATGATGGGAGTACCGATGGGTATGATACGGAGATAGATCTTGGCGGTCGTGGGCTCGTCCATCTCCGCAATCGAAAACAGCTTGGAAAAGGACGATCGCTCGAGCGAGGGTTCGAGGTTGCAAAGGGTGACGCGATTGTTTTTATGGACGCGGATCTCCAGGATCGACCAGAGGATCTCCCCGCTCTTCTTGGGAAGCTGGACGAAGGCTTCGATCTCGTGAATGGATGGCGAGCGAAACGGAATGATCCAATCTCAAAGACTTTGCCATCGTCGATTTTTAATGCGCTCCTGCTCAAGCCACTCCTCCACTCACCATTTCACGACATCAACTGCGGATTCAAGGTTATGCGGAGATCGGTGCTTGAAGAGATTCCGTTATATGGTGACAACTATCGATTTGTTCCAATTCTCGCATTTCAAAAAGGATTTAAGGTTACTGAAGTGGCAGTTGAGCATGCTCGACGAATGCATGGAAAATCAAAGTATGGATTTGTAAGAATTTTTTATGGTTTATTCGATACGGTGACAACGTATTTTGTATTCCGCTTTTCTGAAAAGCCGCTGCATTTTTTTGGACCGATCGGAAGTATATCGTTTGTCATCGGACTCTTCATTACAATCTGGCTTTCGATTGAACGACTGTTCTTTGGCGTTGAGCTCTACAAGCGTCCACTGCTTCTCGCAGGAATCTTTCTGATGATCGTGGGACTTCAGGTATTTTTGACAGGAGTATTGGGAGAACTCATCGTCTACATTCATAAATCAAAGCGTTCATGAATCCGTACACCGCAATCATTCTTGCCAATATCATTATGGGGGTAACCCCGCCGATTATGAAGGTTGGGCTCACCCAGTTTCCTCCGTTTTTACTTGCCCTTATCAGATTCTTATTTGCCACAATCGTTATTTTCCCCTTTGCGCTAAAAAAATGGCAGAACATCAGCGCGAGAGACTGGTCGCTTCTTATTCTCGCAGGCCTGCTCGGCATCGGTATTCACATTCCGTTGTTTTTTATCGGCCTGCAGCGAACGGAAAGTATTATAACCCCGGTGATCGCATCGTCTGGACCGGTGTTTTTGTACATGGTAGCGCTCGCATTTTTGCATGAACGGTTTTCGCTTCGCAAATTTCTTGGAATGTTTATATCGCTCATTGGCGTTCTCTTCATTGTGCTCATTCCAATTATTCTCAACGGTACCGTGGCACACGAACAAGAAGCTATTGGGAATGCACTCATCTTCCTCGCGACCATTATTGGATTGTTTCATACCGTCCTCATTAAAAAAGTGTCGTCTTCGATTCATGCACTTCAGATCTCGGTCATTACGTTCTCATCAGGAACCATTTTTTTCTTACCATTTGCGGTTTCGGAGTATCAACACTGGAATGTTGCAGCGGTGACACCGATCGGATGGTTTTCACTTGTCTTTGGCGCCGTATTCGTTTCACTCATTGCCTATACACTCATTCATCACGCGCTCACCAAGATACCCGCATCTGATGTCGGCATCTTTGCATATATCGATCCGGTTGCGGCATTGATCGTTGCATGGCCACTCTTAGGAGAGAAGCCGGATGTTTATTACTTCATTGGATCGGTATTAGTATTTTTCGGAATTTGGCTTGCCGAGCGTAGAATTCATTGGCATCCATTTCATCGAATAAAAACTTATAATTAAGCATGGCAAAGGTCTTGATAACTGGTGCGGGTGGCTATATTGGTGTGAATACGACGAAGCTCTTTCTTGAGTCGGGGTATACCGTAGTAGCGCTCGATAACTTTTCTCAGGGATTTCGTGAGCCACTTGAACTTCTGCAGAAAC
>CAYZRL010000032.1:0-7515 GCA_964480835.1 uncultured Gammaproteobacteria bacterium | reverse complement strand
TGTTACTAAGGCGATTTTCGACATATTCACTATATTGTAGCGTATTTGCAACGTTTTATGTGCTATTTCTAGCCTAATATCATAGAATATAGCATGCTGAAGAAATTTACAACGTTTATCAAGCACCCTACCAGCATACATGTCCTCATCAATACACTCGGAAACTATCTGAACACCGCCTTTACTGCAGTTTTCGCGCTCATACTCGTTCGTATCATGACGCCTGTTGAGTACGGAGTTCTCGGAGTTCTCCTTGGGATTTCATACGTACTTGCAAATGTTTTTGATTTCGGAACAACCGCCACGATCTATTCGTATTTTCCACAACTCCGGGAGCGAGATCATCCTTCGACAATGAGCTTTATTAAGACGCTTTTTCTCTTTCAGACAGTCTTCGCAGGTGTTGCGATTATCGCACTTGGGTTGTCGTTCCAATGGTTAGACAATGTGTTTTTTAAAACCGGTAGCGATGCATCCATAACGATCGTTCTATTCTTTGGAGTACTCCTGTTTATCTGGCAAAACTTCGCAACAAACGTCCTCCTTGCTGCAAAACAGTTTATGAAGGTGAATATCTATGTGAATCTCTCAAACGCGGTGAAACTTATCGGCCTCGTGTACCTTTGGAGAACATCACAGGTGAGCTCATACTCAGTTCTTGCGATGTTCGGGATAGTTGGATCATTCGGATTTATTATCCCGTTACTCTTGGAGAACCGATCCGTACTTGAACGCGTATGGTCATCAAAGATTGACCGTTCTGCATTGAAACTTCGGTATACCGTTACCTATTTTGCGTCAATGCAACTCTACAACCTTGCTCAACGAATGGATCTGTTTCTCCTTTCATACTTTGGACTTCGACATGAGCTCGGCTACTACACACTGGCTCAGAAGATTGCCCTCACAATCGCAACTTTCTCGGTGAGTGTTACTCAAGTACTTTCACCACTGTTCTCACGAGCTGAGCGGAAGAGTGATGTTCGAAAACTCCTTAAGCCAAGCTTTCTCTACCTCTCAATTCCGGCAGTCATGTATCTATTGTTATCAGTAACTCCGGACTGGATTTTTCAGGTATTTTTTACAGAAAAATTTATTATTGCCTCTCATGTGGCAAAACAACTCGCACTCCCGTACATCATCTTCACCTACGAAAATATGTTGTTTTTGTTTACGCTCTATACCATCAAACAACCGAAGTATATGCTAATCACAAACTTCATCTTTTTTCTCGGAATGACCGGAGGTTGTCTTGCACTCATCCCTGAATTTGGAATACAAGGACCGATTTGGACGCTGACCGGCACCGTGACACTTTCGACCATTATCCTATTATTCATCACATCGTATGAATACAAAAAACTCCCACAGTAACATCGTGTGCATCATACCAACCCTTCATAATCGAGAAGGGGTGCTCCAGCTCATCACTGATCTTAAGGAATACCATCCGTCAACTCCCGTCATTGTGGTGAATAATAATAGAGATTCATTTCCCGCAACGATGGATCATCCATCGCTCATCGTTATTGAAGAAAAACGTAATACCGGATTTGCAAAAGCATGCAACGATGGTGCTCGAGCGGCTGAAAAATACTTTCATGCGAAGTATCTCGCATTCATCAATGATGATATTCGATTTTCTCAGCCATGGCTTGATGAGTGCACCGAAGAAATGGAGAAGCGGAAGTGGTTTGCAACCACGCCGCTCATTAAGCAAACCGATGGATCACCTGAAAATGTCGGTTATCGGGTTCTCCCACAGGGAAAAGTTCTACTTACCAAATCACTAAACGGTAATTCATCTGATCTCGATGGGCTGCCCGCCGCAGCGCTCGTCGTTCGGCAGGATGTATTTGAAAAACTGCATGGATTTGATGAACGGTTTTTTGCATACCTCGAAGATGTCGATTTTTTCTTGCGGGCAAAAAAACATGGCTATCGATTTGGCACGACGCAGTCGGTTTCGGTCGTTCACCGTGGACAAGGCACCTCATCGTCGATGCCAGTGCGAAAGCGATGGCTCGATCTGCGAAACTGGTATCTTCTCATGTTTAAGAACTGGGACATGCAGACCCTTATGAAATACTTTCCTCAGATCTTCATTGAACGACTACGAAATCTTTCAGGGCTCTTGAAGGCACTACTCGGTTTTGCGAAATAGATAGAAGATCGTACTCCCCACACGCACTTTTTTGACAAGCTGCTTCTTCCCAAACTGATCGAGCTCCCAGGTGCGAAGCGTAGTGAAATCAAGCTCGCCTTCCTCAGAAACAACGATTAGATTTTTTGATTGCGCATATTCCTGTTCACCTGCCACGGCATACCCCTCGATTTTCAGAAAGTATCGATATTCGTATCCTAAGGTCGCAAGTGGATTACCACCAAAGTATGCGACACTTACACTGTCTGCAGATCGAGGGAGTTGTTGTACCGCGGCGTGCGTCGTTTGATAGAGTGGAGAAAATTCCCGATATGGCCTCATGAAATACTGGCGCGGAAACATCCATACTGCGGCCAAGATACAGAGAGCCAGAATTCCGTACCGAATACGTGCGGAAAGTTGAGAGAGGAGCGCGATAACCCCAACCTGCAGCCCAACCAAAAGCGGAAATGCATAGTGGAATGCGACCTGAAACTGTAATGCTACGTGAAATAGTGCCAGAAGACCAGCTAAGCAACCGCACACACGTACAACAAACTCGGTGCGCTTGGTGAACATGGCAATACAGATGATTCCGCTCAACCACAACAAAGTCGGAGCAATCCATGGTGAGAGAAAACGATCAACAATCACTGCGTTGAGGAAAGGGTTTAGCGACGCTTTCATCATACTCGCCGCACTCTGACCACCGATGAACGATTGGTAGGACTTATCGATGAAGGTATTGGTGAACATGATGAAGTGATGTCGAACTTCGAACAGAATTGTTGGACTAAACATAATACCTAAACCAAATCCAAACAGAACGGATCTCACAAAAAACTCCTTCCATCCTGTCCGCGGGAGGGTACCAAAATAGAAGGGAATCATGGCAAAAACAGCCGCGGGATGAAAGTTAAGAATACAACCCGCGAACAAACCCGCGCCAAAATAAAATGCACGCGTTTTATTGCTATATACCATGAGGATGAGATGGAGGAGAAGTGCCGAGATGTACGAATAGGCGTTTCCCGGATTGCGGGCGGAGAACAGCACATATGGAGTAATCGACAACCAAAGAACAGCGAGAGAACTATAAAGAAATCCATGCCGTCGTCGGAGAATAGAAAAAATCAAACTCATGAATAGCGCTGATACCAAAGCGTTTCCGATTATTAATCCAGTAGGAAACCCATGGGACAGGTACACAAACGGTGCAAAAAAGTAGTAGTAGTGTGGTCCAAGATAGTAACCGCCGAACGACAGCTTCGGACCGAGAAGCGTTGTAGTTCCATGAATAATATCCCATATCCACATCAGATCTCTGCCGAGATCTGGATTGAAGCTGCTACCGAGAAGGACTCTGTAGAGAAAGAAAAATGCCACAACTCCAAAGCAGAGCAGCTCTGGTACGATTCGTTTTATTTTTTCCATTGCTGATATTCTAACTCCCGAAACGACACCGTGGTCTGACGGGTAAAACCGGCCGACTGCAGCGTTCCTGCATAGTTGATTCCATAGATATCCATCACGTACGGTATGACGATCACATCATTAACATTCCGAAGTGAAGATGGGTCGGTATAAATTTGCGACCGAAGCGAGGGTTCATAATAACTGAGAGGGTCAATGGATGTTGGCGTGGCAAATATTGGAGTTCGGGAAGGGAGAGCCCGCACAAGCGATCTCCAGTCCTCGCGGTGGTTCATCGGGAGCAACAGATAGAACAACGAAAAGCCTACGAACCCACCTAACAGTAACCACCGGTGCCAACGCTCTGTAACTCCGATCGCAACGGTGATGGATAAAAACGGGAGAACATACTGAAACCGGAAGTACTGTAACAGTGGTTTATAGAACGAGACCACGAATCCCAACACCAACGGCAGTAAGAAAACAATGTAGATCGAGCGATACTTAGGATTCTTGATATTACGAAGTGAGAAGCACGCAACTACCAGCGTCCAAAGTCCTGCGATGGAATAAAATAGCAACTTTGGTTCGGGGTTAATTTTCCCGGTGGCGAACTTTATGGGGATGAGCGCAAGATTTTTTATATTTGCTTTTCCAAGCGTTATCGACCAGTTTGGAAGCTGTGAGAGCACTTCACCTGAGTTTTTAAGCTGGGTCGCGAAGAGGGGAGAGAGGATGAGCATCGCAACAGCCGGACCAATTGATGTCAGAATTAATGTTCGGTACTTCTTTGATATGAGCAGATAGGACGAAAGTGCAACAAAGAAAAAAACTGTGCCGTAAAACGATGTGAGCGCAAGAAAACCAAAGACATTTGCAAGAATGATATTTCGCATCCGTGGACCATGCGATCGCTCAATCTTCAAAATAAAATAGAACAGGAGTGTCGTCCACAACGTAGATAGTGCATACATGCGAGCTTCCTGTGAGTAATAGACCACAAGTGGATTGATGAAGAAAAAAGCTGATGCAAACAACGCGATGTTTTTATTTTTCTTCAGCCGAAGTTTGAGATCCGCGATCGAATAAACGATACCTCCTGTAATAACGCTCGCGATGACCGACGGCATCCTCAGTGCAACTTCACTCGTACCGAATAATGAGGTCCATGCACGCATAAATAGATAGTAAAACGGTGGATGAAAATCGTGAGGTGAAAATTTCGTAATGATATTCCAATAGGAATATGTTCGAGCAACGTTCGCTGTCGTAGTTTCATCAAGCCAAAGCGATTGATTGAGCGCTATGAGGCGGATAAAAAGCGCACCAAGGAGTAACCAAAGCAGAGCACTCCATTTTTTCATACTATCTGTATTGTATCGTACTGAAAAATTGAAATCGTTCGATTATAATCTCCGAATGAATGAGCGATCACTACATCAAAAATCATCACTTGCTGACCGCTGGCGACTCCGCAGAGTACTCAGACAAATTTACAACGCCGAGGATTATCTGCGAATACTAGATAGCGATGTCCATTCAAATCGCCATGAAGCCAGCCCGAGCATGCAGCATCTATTACAGAGAGAGCACGGCATGGTAAATTACGCATTGACGAATCTTTACAGTCGAAGGGATGAATTAAATAAGCTTAGCGTGGTCCGACGCTCTGGTTGAATCTGCAATTCGGAGTGATATACTCTCCCTATGTCAGAACGATTGCGCCACCCAATATTATCGGCGAAACTCGCATGGACGGATCGACGTATCGCTGCGACGGAAAAAACCCAGAGCCAGGCTACGCGAATCATTAGCCTACCTCAAGCCCCACACAATGTTAAAGAAGAGGCAATTGTGAACCGGAGGCGATCCGGAGAGCGATTGTTCGATTTGCACGAACGTAAACGTAAACTCGAAGATCGACTCAGCACAAAAGAACCCGTTATGAGGCTTGTGACCGTAACATTGCCCGAGCGTCTATTCACAGGAGCTAAAACCGGCGACGATGTATTCCGCGGGTATGACTTGGGATCAGCCAAAACAAAATCGGCTGAAACAGTCGGTTTTCCAAAAGGTAAGCTTGAGTCATATAATCGAGAAATCCCGAACATTGTCACTCATCTTAAGCGACTCGCAACAATTGTAAATAGTCCAAACGCCTCCTTGATACAGAGAGACCTCACACAAAAGAAGATGGATAGAATGAACATTCGACTTCAACTCCTCAGTTCGAAACGCGAAGCGCTCATCAACAAGAATCGATAACTATCGATCGATCAGGGCAGTGAGATTACTTTGGTATAATAAAGATCTGACTGCGGGTGTAGTTCAGTGGTAGAATGACTCCCTTCCAAGGAGTAGATGCCAGTTCGATTCTGGTCACCCGCTCATCCGCCTGACAGGCGGATGAGCGAGGCTCGCCAACGGCGGCCCGCTCTATAAAAATGTTTGAAGTTTACATTCTTCAGAGCCTGAAAGATCATAAGACGTATGTCGGTTTCACCGATAACTTTACTAGGCGCTTCATGGAACATAATTCAGGTAAATCAAAATCTACAAAGCACAGACTGCCTTTTAAGTTGCTTTTTAAAGAGAGATTCAAAACAAAGAGTGAAGCAAAAAAACGCGAACTTTGGTGGAAGAGTGGAGCAGGACGGATTAAATTAAGAGATTATTTTGAACATATTACATAATATATGTACACGCACGCCTCAGACGAATATATCTGTCCTCTCTGTTTAGCCATTAAAGGAATAGAAAACTCCGACACGATGATGATGCAAAATGATATTTTCTATCGAGATGAGCTTGTAAGTGCGGCTGTTAACTCCAAATTTATCTCATCTAACCCTGGTCATGTGATTGTGATGCCAAATCGGCACTATGAAAATTTTTATGATATGCCAGCAGAAGAATGTAATCAGATAATGAGGGTTGCGAAGCTTGTCTCGTTAGCGTTGAAAGAAGTGAGGAAATGCGATGGTATCACAATCAAACAAAATAACGAACCGGCGGGAGGACAACATGCACTTCACTATCACATGCATATTGTCCCGCGCTTTGAGGATGATCATTTTCTCGATAAACTGAAAGATACATATATATCCAGTCCTGTCGAACGAGAGAAATATACAAATGAATTGAAGAAGTACTTTAAGCGGACTGGGATTTCGTAAACAGCTCCTGACTCTTCTCCAGTTCTTCCGGTCGATTGATCCCGATACCCACCTCTTGAAATGGCACGGTTAGCGCTGCAATTTTCAAATGGTCCTTCGCTGCAATCTCAAGGAGTTCAGTAAGGTAATACTCGTTGGTAACCGGAGACTTAGTCAGCATCGGGAGATGCCGTTGGAGAAAATCATAGCTCATACAGTACAGTCCGGGATTCACCTCGGCAATCGATCGTTGCGCTTCTGTTGCGTCTTTTTGTTCTACAAGACCAACTACTTCGTTCTTCTCGTTTCGAAGTACACGCGCCCATGCAAGTGAGTTTGGATCGTCGTATGTTGCGGTGAGTAGTGAGATAGATGCGTTTTCTTTCTCATGTAAGTTCACGAGCTCCTGCAACCGCTCAGATCGATAGAACATCATATGATCTCCATAACCAACTAGGATGTACGCAGGTTTGCGATCCGTAAGCTCCTTAACTCCAACCTGAAGTGCGTGACCTGTTCCAAGTTGCTCAACTTGATGGGCAAAGATTACCGGCGTTCCTTTGAGTGCCTGTTGCACACTCTCCGCCATCGCCCCGACCACGACAACTACTTGATCGGCGACGGTTTCTACCACCTCAACCGCGTACTGAATAATTGGTTTCCCGTGAAAGGGGAGTGTTACCTTGTTCTCGGTAGTGGACTTCATCCGCGTGCCTTTGCCTGCAGCGAGAATGATTGCGGCTACATTTTTTTTCTCAATCATGGGTTGATTATAGCAAAATTGAGGCCATTATGATAAATTAT
>CAYZRL010000031.1:0-8188 GCA_964480835.1 uncultured Gammaproteobacteria bacterium | reverse complement strand
ACTTGCATGATATGAAAACAAAGGGACAAAGATATAGTTTGCGATAAGATTAAAAACAATCTGTACCGCAAATAACTGAACCACCCAGTGTGTCTTTTTGACGAGATATAACAGATTCATACACACCGCAGAAACTAGCAAAAACGGAAGCGCGAAGATCACGACTCGAAAAACACTGAGACCAGCTGAAAAACGGGCACCAATAAGTGGTCCGAGAACGATCGGTGCTATCCACGAACTCAGTATGCTGATAATGAAACCTCCGCAAAACATAATTACAACATCACGAAGAAGTTTGCGTTTTGCATTCAGTCGTGTAGATCGCTTCGATAAAAAGTCACGATAAACAGGAGTCGCAGCGATGGTATAACTTGAACCGATAAAGATAAGTGCTTCAAAAAATTTATAGCCGGAGGAGTACAGTCCGACGGCGGCCGCACCCTGATAGAGCTGGAGAATAAACAAGTCGATTTTGAAATAGAGACCTGCGAAAAACGTGAGTAGGACATACATATACGATCGTTGAACCGTAGATGCAATAAATGACGCTGAGGGGAGAACAAATCGATATGGCATATCGCGTTGAGTTCGAACTAGCAGGACAACGCTGTAAAGGAGTGCTACCACTCCTTCGATGATGAACAATCCGGTGAGATGATTTGAAACCTGAAGAAATCCGATGAGCACCGTGATCAATATCGCGTTATATGCCGTAGAGTAGTAGGATGCGACGTATGCTTTTGCCTGATTCGTTGTAAGTATAAGGTAACTCCCGGACACCGCATTTGATAGCATTATTGGAATACTCAACGCGGTTAGTACAAGAATGGTATGACTGCGAAACACTACCGCTGTATATGCAAGTGTGATACCTGCAAACAATAATCCGAGCGTAAGTCGTAAGGAAAACAGCGCATTCATCTTCCCGTAGTTCTTTGATGTCAGGTGAAATATTCCGTAGTTGGTAGTTCCCAGATCAGCCAGCGGCATAAAGAGCGCAACCTGAGCCCAAATGAGGTTATATAGCCCAAATTCCTCTGGTGCGAGTTTTCGAACAAGGAATAGGAATAGAACAAAGGTAAAGAGCTTGATGCTCAGTGAAGATGCATTCAGCGTCACAAAGTTCTTTATGAATGGTCTGCGTGTGAACTCTCGGATAATCGATCTTCGGTTTTCTAATATTGTTTTCGGAGTACGAAACACCTCACGAAATTTCTGCTTCCATCCCGCATGATGCGCAAAGAATCGAAGCCATGCACGGAAAAGCTGGGCGTCCTTGTCTTGATTGTTCCCTGACTCAAAATGTTCGTAGACCACCGTTGGAACGACTCCGATTTTTAGCCCTGCACTTACGGCTCGCTGACAAAATTCCACGTCCTCATAGTACATATGGTACGATTCGTCAAACATCCCTATTCGATCAATCACCGATCTTCGCATGCAGATGAAGGATCCTGAAATGAAGTCGATATGTGGTCGAGCTCTTCGTGAGGTAGGTGATACCAACGATCCAGAAAGCCGTTTCGCATCGAGAACTCCATGAGAATAGGTCTCTCCATGCTGACGGAAGTAATATCCCCAAATATCATATTTCGAAACTCCCTTCTGTAACAGTGCACGCGTTAGACGACGGATTGAAATGTCGGGATTCGCTACAATAACAATGTCCGCACCCCAATGAAGCGCTCGCCTGATTCCTTTATTAGCGCCGTGCGCGTATCCTTCCAGACCGCGCTGATTTAGGATAACGAATGTTCGTAGGTGTGGAATACGGAGAGCGCGAATTGCTCCCGCCGTACGTTGTGACTCAGACGGAGAGTCCTGCAACCCAACAATAATAACTGCTATGTTCATTTCATTCCTCGTAATGCTAAGGAAGTATAGGTTAACCACTCCATATAGGCAAACCCGAGGTCGAGTGGTATTCTCCAACATCCATCACGATATCCCTTGTCTTTGATAAATCTTGCCCAAAACATATGAACGGGATAGAGGACAATCTTTTTCAAAGAAGAGCGTTCGCCGACTCGATACTTCGCCGTCGACTCGAGGAGGGCGTACTGTGTGAATTTCGAAAGCATCTGAGTAATCGATCGATAGGAATAGTGATTAATGTATCCAGGCAGTATGGGTGTGTCATGGTTTAAAGCCTCGACATGTTCATGAATTGAATGTGCGCGAAACCGGAGCTTACTTCTTCGGAAGAGTCGAACCATCACGTAATTTTCTCCTCCATACCGCAGACGTCTCTGTAGGTAATGATTATGAAATCGAACTTGATAACCGTTCAAGATTGATTTACTCCGCTTCACACGATTGATCGATTGAGCAAGGAGTGACGAAAGGATCTCGTCACTATCGAGTAACAATATGAGAGAGTGTCTGGCTACTGCAATTCCTCGTGCTTTGTTTCTTCCGAGATGATTTGATCTGGTACGGACAATCCGAGCTCCAGCGGCAGATAGAATCGATAGGGTGCGGTCTGTAGAACCGGCATCAACCGCAACAACTTCATCAGCGATTGATTGTACGCTTGCAACACACCGGTCCAGAACTGCGTCGGCATTCCTCGTGGTCATAACTACGGACAGCTTATGCATGATGTTTTTTTGCCGCAATAAACAGGAGTCCTCCTCCGTACAGTCTCCAAATCAGTGGCCTGAACACAAGATAGAGCGCGTACAATGGCGCGAGAGTAATCGCCTTCAGTCCTTTTCTCAGGACAGGGTTGCGAATGGTTTGAAACCGGCTTCGGATCTGGATCCATACATCGTCCTTATGCTCAAATGTCTCGATATATTCAACCTGAAATCCTGATATCCGAAGTGCCTTCTTCAGCGAAGCGCGAGAAAAATGCACATAGTGATCCTCGATCATCCACCATGGCCATTTCTTCGAAAGATATCTCATGACACTTTGGTAGTTAGGAACTAAGAGAAATATATATCCATTTTTTTTCAGCATGCCGTGAGCTTTTTTGAGGACAGCGACCGGATCGGAAAAATGTTCAAGAACGTCAAACATGGTAACTGCGGTGAGCGAGCGAGCCTTTCGATGGTAACGCATGAATGGTTTTTTGACGATCGTTACACCCTGATTATGCTCAACGAACAACGGTTTCAGATGTGGCTCAAGTCCAATTACGGAATAGTTCTTATGAGCAGAGAGGAGTCGTGGAAACAGGCCAAATCCTGTCCCAACGTCTAGGATGGTCCCCGACCGCACATATGCTCGAAGCACCAGAAGAAGTCGCTCAAACTTCCAGAGATATTTTTCTATACGATTCTGTGCTACTGAGAACGAATAGTACTGTGTTGAGTTGTAGAGCACTGTCTTGGACTTTAAAGTTCTCGACGAGACTCCAATCTTACACGAGGTGCACTCATAGATCGAAATTCTCTTGACCGTATGCAGAACCGATGTGAGCGGTGTGTGGCAGAGAGGACATCGTAGTTGTTTCTTCCGCTTCATAACTTCTAAGAGAAAATTTTTGTAGATTATAGTCAATGGCAACGAGGAGAGCAATAGTGAAGACTATAGCACGATATGAAACATATCTGTCCCATCTGTAGATCGAAGCGCACTTCGCTCTTCACGCAGCTTCACCAATATCGTTATCTACGCTGCAACGTCTGTAAACTTATCTATCTTGATCCAAAACCGTCGGCTCAACTCGTAGGATCAACGTACGCGGGAGACTATGTCTTTCGAGTAAACGCCACCGCGCTCCAACGATTTGAATCGACAACAACCAAGGTTATTCAACAGATGAAGATTATGAATCCCCGAGGCCGATCGCTCCTTGATATTGGTGCAGGATACGGAACAGGAGTCCGACTTGCGGTTCACGAAGGTCTTGATGCATACGGAATTGAACCGGCACGAAATCTTTTCAGATCTGCACGGAATCAGCTCGGGAGCAGAATGATACGTGCTGATTTCGATCAGTATCTAAAACAGAGTTCGCGTAAATTCGACTTTATTCTACTGATTCATGTAATCGAGCATGTCCGAAACCCACAAGTATTTATTCGCAACATCCTTACTCGATTGAACCCCAATGGTATTCTCTATATCGAAACTCCGAACAGTCAAAGTCATCTGTTGCGTGTGGAACAAGATCGCTATACCTTCCTCACTCCTCCTGATCATATTCATCTCTTCGGACCGCGTTCACTCGAAATCCTTTTGAGAAACTGTAATGGGCGAACACTGAAAACCAGTACCTATAGCTATCCAGAACATCTCGTGGGAATTCTTAGAATGTTAAAATCAGGTAAGCGACGACAACAACATCTCAATATGTACAGTACTAAAAAAACGAGTCTTGAAAATAGCAGTACTTCGATGCATACACCTTTTTTTGATCGGGTTGTCGCACCTCAAATCACTCCCCTTTTGAATCTCGGCAAACAAGGGAGCATTCTCCAAGCGTTTGTACAGTCTCCCTATTGATGAGTTGTTATAATGGTGGGATGCTAAAGCGTTTACTGCTTCTTCTAATCATTTTTTCTCCGATGCTTGTATATGCCAGCGAGGTTAGATTTAATATAGAACCTTCACAAACGTCCGCCCATACTGGTGACACAGGTTTAAGTATTAAAGCACAACTGAGAGTTAGCGATACAGATACGAACTTATCTGTAGGAGAACAAGCCGAGTTCAGAATTACAAACGCTAGGGATGGAGATGCATGTTCTGCGCAAAACGGATCCACTCAGACCGATACTGACGGCTTCATCTACGCTACCTGCAAAGCCACACAGTCGGGAGAGTTAAAGGTATATGCATATTCCATTGCAAAAGATGATCGCTCAAACGAAACTACGCTAACTTTTACAGATACCCCATCGACTTCACCCACAGTCTCAATTAGCCCGACCGCGACTCCTGCGCCAACGACCCCGCCTTCAACCTCAACCTCGACCCCAACTCCATCAGTAAAGAAGTCCCCGATTCCGATGCAGTCCACAAATAATTCATCAGGATTCGGTGGACCAGGCCTTGTTGATGATCCGCCGGAGACCGGGCTCTCTAACGGGAACGGTAAAACGCTTGGGGCGACCGATGAGCTCAAGACAAATGACGCTGGGGATGCAGATCTACTCAAAACCCTTATCTTTCTCACCGGCGCAGCGGTCTTGATCGTCTGGTCAACGTATATGGTATTGGTGCAACGAGGTGTTATTACAGGTGCAAAGAAGAACAAACGTACATCTCCCGGGATTACTCCACAATCGATCGAATAGCTTCAGCTACCTTCTCAGAATCATGGCGGAGAATGCTGTGTGCAAATGTTTGTGCAAGTGTCTGCCGTTCATCTTTGATTTCTTTTGAAAGTAATGCAGATGGAAGTACGCGAACGTCTGAAATTGAACCGGTTACAGGAATGTCATTACTTGCGGATTTATAATAATCCACAACTTCCGAGGGAATTGGATCGGTGTTCTGTAGGACAACATCTGGTCTTCGACCAAAGAATCGTGCGATATCGTCAACATGATCCTGAGCAGAATAGGACGGTGTTTGAGAAGATTTTGTCATGAGATTCATGATGAAGATAACCTTCGCTTTTGATGCCATAAACGCTTCTTTGAATCCTGATACGAGCGAAATGGAGATGATACTCGAATAAAGATCTCCTGGTCCAATGATGATATAGTCGGCATCTGAGAGCGTTTTAGATACCTCTGGATTTAACTGTGCTGAAGGTTGTAACGAGATTGTTTCGATACGCTCATGATCTGAGCTTTGCTCATCAAGAAACTTTTCACCGATCAACTCTCTGCCCGATCGATACACAACCTTTAGTCGCGCAGTGTCGAATGTTACCGGAATCACTCTTCCCTGTACTGCCATAATTTCGTGAGCTTCCTGAACTACATCCGCGTACGAAGAACTGATCTTTTCGAGCGCAGATAGAAGAATGTTTCCCATATTGTGACCAGCGAGATCTCCTGAGTCGAATCGGTAGGTGAACAACTTCCTCCAAATATCAGGTGCATCTGAGAGTGCGATGAGACACTGACGGAAGTCTCCAGGTGGCAACACACCGAGCTGATCGCGAAGCTTTCCGGTAGAGCCGCCGTCGTCCATCATCGTAACGATCGCAGAGAGATTGTAGGGATGCTTTTTAAGTCCGGAAAGGGTAACAAAACTGCCGGTACCTCCTCCCACAACTACAATATTCGGTTTCTTCATATGTTAATACGTCTATATTCTACCACCGATGTCATACTGAGTATGTTTCAAAACTCGATCTCGAACATTCTCATCCTCGCGCCTGCATATCGGCAGGCAGGCAAGCGGGGATCCATGGATTCCCAATCGGGTTGGGAATGAGACGAAAGATCCGGAACCAAGTTCAGGATGACCCCGTCGCTGAGCGGGGTCACTTAACAGTAACAGATTTCGCGAGATTTCGAGGCTTGTCTGGGTCTTTGAGACCCTTTGCAAGTGCGGTGTGGTATGCAAGGAGCTGAGCAATCACGATCTCGAGAATGAGTGTCGCATCACCAACATCGTCAACCGAAAAAAAGCTGTTAAACACCGGGTTCGGCTTTGGACTGATGCCGATAATGTACCCTCCACGCGCCTTCACCTCTTGTGCGTTGGAGATGATTTCATGGTAGGTCTCGTCGAGAGGTGCGAGCACGACAACCGGTGTACCCTTTTCTACCAGCGCAATGACACCATGTTTCAGCTCCCCTCCTGCAAACCCTTCTGCATGGAGATAACATGTCTCCTTCATTTTGAGCGCAAACTCGAGGGCTGCAGGATATGACAGTCCCCTTCCGAGTACGTACATATGATCCTTTTTGACAATAAGTTTTGCAAGTTTCTTAATCTTGAGAATCGACTGAGGGCGAAGAAGTTTCTTTACTCCGTCTGATGTGCGGATGAGCAGCGTCTTTGCTTCCTTCGATTTACCGACTAAGCTCAGTGCGGTATGAACCAGAACGGCGATCATCGCGGTGAATGCCTTTGTTGAGATCACCGCTTTCTCCGGTCCCGCATTCAGGAGTAGCCGGAAATCTGCCATTCGATACAGCGAGGATCCAAGCACATTGGTAATGACCGCTGTCTGCGCTCCCTTCTCCTGTGCTTGCTGAACCGGCTGCACAACATCGATCGTCTCACCGCTCTGAGAAATAGATATGACAAGTGTCTTTCTTGTTATGGAATGTTCGAGATAATCAAACTCGGATCCAATCGCATAGTTCACATGCTTGTTTGCGATGCGTGAAAAGAGGTAGGTGCCTGCTATCGATGCATACGAGGCAGTACCGCAGCCAATAAAAAAGGTCCCGAAGGCATTATTGATTTTTTTTGCGAGTGCTTCAATCTGCTTTGTCTGTTGAAGAGCAATCTGTCGGATTACCTGTGGTTGCTCTGCGATTTCTTTCGCGAGAAAGTGTTTGTACGCGCCCTTTTCTGAGCGCTCAGGTTCCCAATCGATTGTTTCAAATGAGAGCTTTTTTCGAGTTCCCTTCGGGAGTTTGAGGAGCTGGACTGAAGTTGCGGACAAGATTGCCATTTCGTAATCGTCGAGGAAATAGAGCTTCCGAGTATGCTTGAGAAGCGCTACTGCGTCAGAAGCAATCAGATATTCTCCGACTCCTTTTCCAAGGACAAGCGGAGATCCATTTTTTACGCATACGAGCTCTCGCGACGGCGTGTACATAACGACAATCGCGTTGAGACCTTTGAGTTGATTGAAGGTATTTCGAACCGCAGTTGCGAATCCTCTCCCTTGTCGAAGTTCCCAGTCGATAAGATGCGGGATCACCTCTGAGTCGGTCTCCGAGACAAAATCATATCCATGTTTGATGAGAACTGCACGAAGTTCCTGGAAATTTTCGATAATTCCGTTGTGTACTACCGCAACTGTCTTTGCTTTGTTGGAGTGTGGGTGAGCATTTGCAACCGTGACACCACCATGCGTTGCCCATCTCGTATGCCCGATTCCAAGTGAGCTCTTTGGTAATGACGTGGTTGCATTCGCGATCTTGCCAATGTGTTTGTCGGTGAGGATTTTCTTTTCGAACTTTACCGCAATTCCCCATGAATCATACCCCCGATACTCAAGCTCTTTCAGTGCTGTAAGAACCATGTTCGGCACATCGCGTTCTGTTCCTACATAGCCAAAAATTCCACACATAGGGTTTTATTGTAGCGAATTCTGATC
>CAYZRL010000030.1:0-8299 GCA_964480835.1 uncultured Gammaproteobacteria bacterium | reverse complement strand
TGGAGAAATTGAAATTATCCTAATAAAAGACCCAAATTGATACTGTGCATTTTTTACTCTTTCCTTACTACTAGCTAGTTACTACGTGCTACTCTATACTTCATGCATGATTGTGTTTGCAATTGACTCAGGACTGGAACGAACGGGATACTCTGTTTTTCGTAACGAATCACAACCGGAGTACCTCGACTCGGGGTTGATTACAACTCCGTCGAAATACTCTTTATCGCGTCGTCTTGAATTGATTTATGATGCGCTTGCGACGCAATGTAAAAAGCATAAGCCAAATGTAATGGTGATTGAACAGCTCTTTTTCTTTAAAAATCAGAAAACCGTCATTCCGGTCGCACAGGCACAGGGAGTAGCTCAACTTCTTGCTGCCCAACAACAGATCCCGGTTGAATTTCTCACACCGCTACAGATTAAGCAGATCGTGACCGGATACGGTCAGTCGGATAAAGAATCGGTCAAAAAAATGATTCGACTCACCCTACCCAAGCTCGATCTGAACAAAAAAATCGATGATGAAATTGATGCTATTGCCTGTGGCCTTGCGTATTGCTACCGGAACAAAAAACTCCTATAATGACTGTACGTTAGTATGAAATCAGTTGTTCTTATTGTGCTTGATGGCTTTGGTTTTGCCCCGCCTGGTCCCGGAAATCCAGTCTACCTTGCTAACCCTACAAACATCAACAATCTCCTCTATACCTATCCAAATACTCAGCTCAAAGCTTCCGGTGAGGCGGTAGGACTGCCGGTCAACGAGGTGGGTAACACCGAGGTTGGCCATATTAATCTTGGTGCGGGCAAGATTGTCTACCAAGACCTTCCGAGGATTAATATGGCAATTGCTGATGGATCGTTCTATAAAACACCTGCACTCGTAAAAGCGGTTGAACATGTAAAAAAAACCGGAGGAAATCTCCATATCATGGGACTGGTCGGACACGGCATTGTCCATGCGAGTGTTGAACACCTCCATGCCTTACTATTTTTTACCAAAGAACAACAGGTGCAAAATGTGTTTGTACATGTCATCACCGATGGTCGAGACTCACCGCCGAAGTCGGCGATGGAGGTAATTCAACCGCTTGAAGATAAGATGAAGCAGCTCGGTGTCGGGAAAATCGCATCGGTCAGCGGACGATACTTCGCAATGGACCGTGACCGACGATGGGAGCGCATCGAGAAAGCATATATGATGCTTACGAAGGGATCGGCGACTACGGCAACAACGGCGGCTGAAGCTATCAAAGCAGCATATGATCGGAATCAGTCGGATGAGTTTGTCGAACCAACGAACATTGTTGAGAATGGAGCTCCAGTGGCCCTCATCAAAGAAAACGACGCAGTCATTTTTTTCAATTACCGCATAGATCGACCGCGCGAGCTCACGAAAGCATTTGTGCTTGAGAACTTCGAGAAGGATGCGAATGTCACCAAATCCTTTGATCCCTACCAAGTAAAGTATGAAAAGACCCATCTCGAGTCGAAACAACCGCAGGCCTTCAATCCGCCGTTTCAGCGAGAGGAGAAGATTAAGAATCTTTGCTTCGTAACCATGACCGAGTATGAGAAAGATCTCCCTGTTGATATCGCTTTTCCGCCAAACATCGTGAACCTTCCACTCGGTCGAATCCTTGCAGATAACGGTGTCCTTCAACTCAGAATGGCAGAAACGGAGAAGGAGCGTTTTGTTGGGTTCTACTTCAATGGCCATAGAGAGGCAGCGTTCCAGAACGAGGAGCGAATCATCATTCCTTCTCCCAAGGTACCTACCTATGATCAGAAACCAGAGATGTCTGCTTACGAGCTGACGGAGGTTCTGACAAAAAAAATGAAGGAACAGAAGTATCCGTTCATACTGATCAACTTCGCAAATGCAGACATGGTGGGTCATACCGGCAGTATCGAGGCATCAATAAAAGCAATAAAGGTACTGGACGAGTGTCTCGGAAAAATTGTTCAAATTGCACTCGCGTATGACCACTATGTACTAATTACTGCCGATCATGGAAATGTTGAGCAGAAAATTAACCCAACCACCGGACAGGTATCGACCGAGCATACGAGTAATCCCGTTCCGTTTATCGCGATCCATCAATCGCTTCAGGGAAGACTCGTCCGGCTTCAGTCTGGTATTCTCGCCGACATCGCACCTACCATCTTGGCGTTGATGGGTCTTATCAAGCCTGGGGAAATGACCGGAAGAAACCTCCTCGAAGAGGTCATTGTCTAGCATGAACCCCATTCTTCTCTTACTCCTGTTTGTTGTAATTTCATCTGCGGGGGGAGTTGCGGTGAAGATTGCTCTCGAGTCATATCCTCCAGTATTTTTCACCTTTCTTCGATTCGCAATTGCTACTGCAACAATCATTCCATTTCTCCGCAAATCACCAGTATTCAAACCATACCAATCATCAAAGCTGTATATCGTATCTTCATTAGCCGTTGCAAATGTTCTGTTGTTTGCATTCGGTGTACAACAATCAACAATCATCACTTCCAGCATTATCTACACTGCAATTCCGATAGTCGTCGGAATCATTTCGCATGTATTTCTTCACCGGAGGTATAAACGAACGGAACTTGCAGGGATCGGATTTGGTCTCGCAGGCGCACTTCTTGTGATTCTTCTCCCGGTCGCACAAGGATTGGGTACCGTCGGTGGAACCTTGTTTGGAAATATTCTCCTCACGCTTGCAATGTTGTCGTTTGCACTCTACGGTGTACTATCACAACCTCTCCAGAAACAGTACTCAAAACGTGACATAACCGGTGGTTTCTTTATACTTGCAGCAGTTACCCACGCAACGCCTGTAGTAATCAATCTGTTACAAAAGCACCCAGTTCTCTCGGGTGAACCAACCGTCCGCGCCACCTCAGCAATGATATACTCGGGAGTTTTTGGGACCACCGTCGCATACCTCTTGCATCAGAAGTTGATACAGAAAGGGGGAGCTGAGTTAGCCTCATTTGCATTCTTTCTCAATCCAATTGCTTCAGCCATACTTGCGGTGTTCTTGCTCGGTGAGCATATAACACCGACGCTTGTGTTAGGAGCATCGCTCACCTTCATCGGCGTGTGGTTGTTTAATAAAACATAATCGTTGTGGATTTCGGGAGATGGGAATAGAATGTAGTATGGGGTTGATTAGATCAATTACGTTAGCACTTGCTATCTTTGTTCTCTTCTATATCGCGTCTCTCAAGCCGGTCTCAGCAGGTGTGTGGATTGAGAATGAGATAATTTCTGAAGAAGCTAGTAGTCCTGAGATATCTATTGCGAGTGATGGTTTCGCTCGAGTTGTCCTGATGAAGTCTGCCCAAGCTCTTGATTATTTAAAATGTACAAATATGACCTGTACGTCCTACACAAGAACCGATTTAGGATTTACAAACAATGCCAATCTCGACACGCATGCAATAGTTGAGGGTTCTGATAATTATTCTAAGATAGTTGCGACAAGTTCAACCACCGGAATGTGGCTCATAAGTTGTTTAAATGCAGACTGCTCATCTCGATCAACAACCCTACTTGACGGAACAGCTACAAATCCACGAGAGGTAGAAGTTCGGAAAGCTCCAGATGGCTTTCTTAGGATTTTTTACGAAAAAATATCCCCGTATTCTTTGAATTATATTCAATGCACTGATAGCGACTGTGGAACTAAAAATAGTACTCAAGTTATTACTACCGAAAGCTTTTTTGGAGATGCTCAAATGGATATTGATAGTGATGGATTTGCTCATATAGTATACGGAGACTATGGTTCGTTAGGGTATAAATATTTACGCTGCACAAATACTAATTGCTCGACATTTACTACATCACCAATTCACGAAGGAGACTTTGAAGAACCAAGTAGTCTAAGGATGGTGCTGGGAACTGATAATTTTGCGCGAATTGTATATATAAGCGGTCTTACAGGCTCATTATCTATTATAGTTTGTGAGAATAGCACATGCTCCACAAATACCGAAACTACCCTAGTGGCGAATTATAGCGCTCATTTTACGATCGCCCGTGATTCGAATAACTATATCCACACAACCGTAATAGTCACTGATTCTGAAGGAGATGTTGGAGAAAGGAGAGTTGTATCGTGCGCTAATTCTTTGTGCACAGCATATGATTCGACCGTGATTTATAGCAATACAATGGCTAATTCAGATACTATAGCTTTTGACGACTTAAATAATGGGTATATTCCGTTTAGCGATGACTTATTACATCTTCATTTTGCTACAAAGACACCTGACCCTACGCCTACTCCAACAGCCACGCCGACTCCAACACAGACACCGACACCAACTCCAGGTCAACCAGGACCACAGGCCTCGATCATGGGAAGCACGACCGAGACACCAACCTGTAACAACCCTGCGCCATCGCATGCTCCAGATCTGTTTCAGGCAGTGGTACGTCCGCAGTCTGCACTGCTGTACTTCTCTCCTATCGCTGGTATTCACACATACTTTCTTGCTTTTGGTAGATCGCCAGGGAGCGAGGAGTATGGAGGAGAGCTTAGTTATGGAGATGTGTCAGGAGTTCTTGCCTACCAGATAGAGCACCTTCAACCAGGAACCACGTACTATCTGAAGATCCGTGGATCCAATGGTTGTATGCCAGGGGACTGGAGCAACATGCTCACCATTACAACGCCACGATCAGGATCCAAACTGGTCTACAAAGATCTTGTTTCTCAAGTGCTATCTGCATTCACAAACTCAAGCGCAACTGCCTCCGTTCCGTCAACCTTAGGGGCATCAACCAAATCGAAAAAACCCTCATCCTGTAACTACACCGTCAAGCCGGGAGAGAATCTCTGGGATATTGCATCGCAACTGTTGGGGAATGGGACTCTCTACCAGAAGATCATCCAACTAAACAAGCTCCCTACAGATGCGCTTAATCCAGGACAGAAACTGAAGGTGTGCTAGTTTGCACCGATTCTCCCCAACATCTTTGAGGCGTAGCGAGCACCGGACTTCATCGCACGAAGAAGATCCTCATGTTGAAGATAGGATGTGATAAACCCTGCAGTATATCCGTCACCAACACCGGTTGTATCGACAATTTTTTTTGCTTTCACGATTGGGACATGAAAGACCTTTTCTCCTTCGTATCCATAACTTCCGTTTGCTCCATCGGTAATGATGAGTATTTTTCGCTTCATGATCGGCAGATGAGGTAGCTGTGATTTCTGAAACTGAATCTGGTCAGGATCTTTTTTCACAAGATCGGCATACTCGTGGGCGTTGAGGATAAGCACATCCGCATGTTCGAGCAGCTCGTTACTGAACGATTTTGGTTTACAGCAGTCCATTGGTCCGATATTGACAATAATCTGTACGTTCTTTGCCTTAAGACGTTTCATCAGATTGCATCTCTCACGAACAGACACATGAGAAAGATTACCAAAGTAGACCGCTCTCGTTTTTGGTATGTGTTTTGCAGTGTGCAGCTCCTCGATCACGTGTTCATGTGATGACTGATATGCGATTACCGTTCGTTCTCCATTCTTTTGAAGAAGAATCGCAGATACACTTGCACCGGTCTGATTGAATAGGAGATGGCTCGTAATCACTTTCGCTGACTCAAGCCTCTGGAGGATCCCTTTGCGAAACACATTATTTCCAACGAGACCAATAACGCCGGTTCTGAGACCGAGCTTCCGTGCACCAATCGCTACGTTAGCTCCACCACCGCCGACCGTCATATGAAATTCATCGCTACGATATTTTCCTCCGATCGCTAATGCAAGCCGGTCGCTTTCTCGGGTTAAACCAGTAGCATCAAAGTACAGATCTGCAGAGATCGTACCGATCGTTATGAGATCAAACATATTTTCAGTATACTGTATCAAGTATTGAGTATTGGGCGCTTCATTTTTATACTGTATACCGAATACAGGATGCCGTATACTTCCCCTATGATCACCGTAATTTGTGGCGAGGATGTAGTAGCGGCACGAACATTTCTTACCGAGTCCCTGCAGAAACTGGAAGGCGAGGTGCAGTCGGTCAGTGCAGATGACGTTATTGAACTGAGCAGACAGGAGTCACAACCACTCACCCTCTTTACGACCCCTGTGTATCTCCTCGAAAACGCATCAAAAAAAATTACGAGGAAGGGTAGCGGCGATCTGTACAAAGCGCTCCTAACCATTGCAAAAAACACCACAATCACGCTGTATATCTGGGAGTCGGGGCTTTCAAAACGCGACATCAAGACGGCAGACCTTGGTCCGGTCAAGGAGTTTAAACCATCCTCGTCGGTCTTCACCCTACTCGATCTGTGCTATCCTTCAAATCTCCACCGGTTTATGAGTGAATATCAGGCGTTGGCAACACCGCAGACCGAGCTCTTCCTACACATTATGCTTACGAGACATGTTCGCACCCTCATCTTAGTGAAAGCAGGAGAGATGCCTCCACGGATGCAGTCCTGGCAGGCGGGCAAACTGAAGAGCCAAGCAGCGAAGTGGGACGAGAATAAACTGCTTGATTTTTACGAAAAAATGCTTAGTATAGAAGTACAGCTCAAGACCGGAAAGCTTGTTTCAACGGTCGGTGAAGCTGTTTCTTTGTTAGCCTGTTTGTATCTATGAATAGCTCAATTTTTAAGGCATACGATATTCGCGGTATCTACCCTACTGATCTGAATGAGGAGGTTATGGTTTCGATCATTCGAAGTATCTATGCCTTCTTCAAAAAAGAGCTCGGGAAGGACAACGTATCTGTTGTACTCGGTCGTGATATGCGAGTCTCCGGACCGGCATTGTATGAGATCGCGAAGAAGACCCTCGTTGCGTGCGGTGCCGAGGTCATCGATATCGGATTAGTATCGACTCCGACCTTCTACTACTCCGTGCTCAAATACAGTTATGATGCAGGCATAGACATCACCGCCTCTCACAATCCAAAAGAGTATGCAGGAATAAAGTTTGTGAAGCGTGATGGGAATAAGATCATAAAGATCGGTAAATCGACCGGAATGAACGAGATTAAGGAGCTCGCGCTTGCAGGTGTTTTTCCTGAGTACACGAATGACGGAACCGTTACCACGCGCGCCGATGTACTGGATGAGGAAATTACCGATGCGCTCGAACATGTCGATGAATCAAAACTGAAGAAATTCAAAGTCGCATGTGATCCCGCAAACGGAATGGGATCGCTCTATGTCGACAAACTCTTCCAGCGAGTTGGAGGCGAGCTCGAGAAGATGAACTTTGAGCTCGATGGTACCTTTCCCGCGCATCAAGCGGATCCACTGGATTTCAATAATCTGATTCCCCTTCAAGAGAAGGTGAAGGAAGTAAAGGCAGACTTTGGTATTGAGCCAGACGGTGATGGAGATCGAATCTTCTTCATCGATGAGCGAGGAGCGGTAGTCCCTGCGACGATGATCTCATCACTTATTGCACAAGAAGTACTCAAGCACAATCCAGGACAAACGATCATCGTCGACATTCGATATACCAAAAATGTCACACGAATTGTGGAAAAAAATGGTGGAACGGCGTTCGTGAGTAAGGTGGGTCATGCCTTTATTACCGAGGATGTAAATCGAGAAGGTGCTTACTTTGCAGGGGAGTCCTCTGGACATTTCTACTTCGGTGAAACCGGAGGTGCTGAAAGTGCAGTGCGCGTGATTTTGTATGTACTTCAGGCGCTCAGTGAATCAGGGAAACCGCTTTCAGAACTCCTGAAGGATCTTCGAACTTCTTTTGAGTCCGGTGAACGCAATTTTGTACTGCCAGACGGAAAGAATCCTAAGGATCTGATGGACGAAATTGTGAAGGAGAATGAGAAAGGCATACTATCGACACTCGATGGCATCGCTATCGACTACCCAGAATGGCGATTCAGTATCCGAAGTTCCAATACAGAACCGCTCCTAAGACTGAATGTCGAAGCAGACTCAGAAGAACTAATGAAACAAAAGTTTCAGGAACTTACCAATCGCATCATTAAGTCAGGCGCTTCAGAAAAATCCTCCGGCCACTAATAGTCCATAAATATTCGCTCGTGCGGTATACTATCTGGATTGCTATGAGTAAAGAACGGATACTGAAAACTGCTGCGATCACCGGCGCTGCTATGGTCGGAAGAGCTCTTCTTACCGAAACCTCTGTTACACTCGGGGATCATAGAGGTCTATCACATCGGGCGATAACCCTTTCTCCTGGAATACAAAAAGCCTTCGACATTGAGCAGAAGTCCGCAGGTACCAATGGAAATGAATGGGCCGCTGCACATCGGAACGGTCACCACCAGTTCCCCGACGCAG
>CAYZRL010000029.1:0-8477 GCA_964480835.1 uncultured Gammaproteobacteria bacterium | reverse complement strand
TATACGTGCCTTTCATACCAAAATTATAGTTCGATTTGGCAGAGTTGTCAAGAGATTGCCAATGTTTCTATTCGACTATTTTCGATGCAGAAAACGAAAAGGATTTCTACTGAAAGGAGTGAGTCTTGACCAAGGATGTTTATGTACTGCTTGATCTATTCGACCGAGATCACAGTGCGACAGGAGGAGTGATCGTGGATGTGCCAAATCATATCTTGGCGCAGTATCAAGCACCGAGCTCACCGATAATCGATCGATATCCGGATGCGCTCCTGAGCTCGTAAGGAGGCGAATGTACTCATTGAGTGTTTTATCATCTAACAGAACAAATCCAGGCGTAATAAACCGCGGAGCAAGCGCCCCTCCATCTGGATCGGAGTCCTTTGCGCGCGCGCCACGGTAGATTTTGCCGGTGAACGGGTCAATAAACTGACAAAAACTTAGGTCGACGAGAAATCGTTTTCCGTCCCCATCAGTGACAATTGTAAATTCATGACTGAATGAATGTTCGCGCTGAATACCCCGCATTTGATTTATGTCGCCTACTTGTAGAATTTCAGCTTTCAAACCGAGTTGCTCTGCGATAACGGATGTGAGTCCTGACATGAAGTCGCATGAGTTATCGCGAAGGCCGTGCTCTCGTGGCTGATAGGATGATTGCTGAAAGGATTTTGCGCCATCCTCAACAAGGTCTACGAGGAGTTTGAGTGTGCTTTTCGTCGGAAGCGTTTGTTCTTTTCGAAGCGCTTCATGCATTTTTCGAATGTGAGAAACGCCATTGTCCTTCGTTACACCTCGCAGTTCAAGAAACTGGGTTATGAGCGCATCTGGAGAATCAATAAGGAGTTCATCTGCGACCTCTTCAATCGGATCTTTGCCTACTAACTCACCGCTTCCCGTACCAACAAATTCAGTCATGTAACAATTGTACAAAACTCCCTACACCGAATCCCTTATGTAGACCATGGATGGCATCGAGAGAACTGATGAAGACCCATGTGAACTCCTTTGATCACTCCATACTTTTCAATATTCATATAGGTATATTGTGAGCAGGTTGGGCGGAAGCGACAGTGAGATCCGAGGTATGGACTCAGAACGATCTGATAGAGTCGAATGAGCGTAAGGACAAACCATTTCATAGTACAATAGTAGCATGAAAATAACGATCCTGACGCTCTTTCCAGAAATGCTGAGAGGTTTTTTTCAAGAGAGTATTGTGAAACGAGCGATCGAACGAAAGCAGGTTGAGATCGAACTGGTGAACATTCGTGATTTTGCAACCGACGCATATAAAACAGTGGATGACAAACCCTACGGAGGAGGAGCGGGGATGGTTCTGCGCGTCGACGTATTGGAGCGTGCGCTTCAGGCGACTACGACCAAGGATCATACATCAAAAATTATTCTCACGAGTGCAAAAGGAACTCCATTTCATCAAAAGAAAGCGCGTGAATATATGAAGCTCGACCATCTCACATTGATAGCCGGACATTACGAAGCGGTCGATGAACGAGTGCTGTCCATGGTGGATGAAGAGATTTCGCTCGGTGACTTCGTCATGACAGGTGGGGAGATTACAGCCGCCGCGATTGTCGATGCGATTGTACGGCTCATCCCCGGAGTTTTGAAAAAAGATGAGGCGACCGAGGAAGAAAGCTTCCGGTGGTACTCTGTTCAAGACTTGCTAAAAGTAAGTGGCGATGATGAGGTGCTTCGAAGGCTTTCGGACAACAACGTGGGCGAAGTTCAGCTCCTTGAGTACCCACATTATACCCGTCCAGAGGACTGGAACGGAAAGAAGGTGCCAAATGTGCTTCTTTCAGGAAATCATGCAGCGATCAAAGCATGGAGAATAAAACAATCACTTGAGGTGACGAAGCGCCTACGTCCGGATCTGCTTGCATAAACGAGGTTGGTTGACGAAATCAGTGGTAATTTGATAGACTAATGACGATAAAAACTCCTATGCCATTCGCAAAATTACAACCAGTCACATTCTCTCCAAAACTGATGGAGATGCAAGGAATCTCCGCGAAAACTACCGAAGCTCATCTCAAGCTGTACCAAGGGTATGTTAATAAGTACAACGAAATCCAAGAAAAACTCACAGCGCTTACAGAGGACGATTATGCAAAAGCGAATCAGGTGTTTTCTGCTATCCGTTCGTTGAAGGTTGATCTATCATTTGCCTGGGGAGGGGTCATCAATCATGAAATTTATTTTGGGCACCTTGGAGGCAAAGGTGGTAGTCCTACCGGGGATTTCGCAACCCAGATCACCAAGGATTTCGGATCGTTTGAACAGTACAAAAAAGATATCACGGCAACCGGAATTTCTGCACGCGGGTGGGTCTGGACAGCTTGGAACAAGAGAGAAGGACGATTGTTTAACTATCTTGGGGATGCGCAAAATAGCTTCCCGGTGTGGGGCGCTGAGCCGGTTCTTGCACTCGACACCTACGAGCACGCATACTTTATTGACTTCGGCGTGAATAGAGCACAATATATCGAGTCGTTCTTCCAAAATGTAGATTGGGACGTCGTCGGTAAAACATTCGCCTCGGTAACTTCATGTTTGTGTTCGTGTGGGAAGGACGGGAAAGATTGTAATTGTTAACTATGGTACTTGCGGTAAGGGAGATATCAAAATCGTTTGGTTCGAAGGCAGTACTTCACAACCTTCATTTTTCGGTACGTCGAGGTGAGGTGATCGGATTCCTCGGGCTCAATGGAGCGGGAAAAACAACTACGATGCGACTGATCACTGGATATCTCAAAACTCATTCCGGAAGTATCTCGGTTTGCGGGCTGGACCCGGTCTATCAGCGTGCAGCGGTTTCCAAGGTTGTCGGGTATTTACCTGAGAACAATCCACTCTACGGAGATATGACTACAAAAGAATTTCTCGACTATGTTGCCAGAGTTAAAGGGCAAACGTCGTATGATGGGCTCATTACCGCTGTTGGTGCGAGGACTGTTCTGCAGAAGAAGCTTGAATCTCTTTCTCGCGGCTATCGACAACGTGTTGGTCTGATCGCGGCGATGATGGGGGAACCTGATCTTCTCATTCTCGACGAGCCCACCTCGGGATTGGATCCAATTGAGCAAGATAAAATCAGAGAAATCATCAAGAAACATGCCAAAAAGAGTGCAATTCTTTTTTCGACGCATCTCCTTTCCGAGGCAGAGGATATTGCAACTCGACTCATCATTCTCCACAAGGGAAAGATTGTATTTGATGGAAGAAAACCAAAAGGCAAAGGAGCGGTGGAAAAGTTATTCAAACGCTTAGTTTCGTAATATGATGACTATATACCTCAAAGAGCTAAAACATTATTTCTTCAATCCATTTGGATATATTGTCGTGGTGGTAGCGTCATTGCTCGCCAACGCATTGTTTCTCCGAGATATCTATGCAGTTGGGCTTGTGTCGATGCGTCAGTATTTTCTGATCATGTACTGGGTCTTTGTCCTGCTTATTCCTGCATTATGTATGCGGAGTTTTGCAGAAGAGCGAAAAACCGGAACGATTGAGTCGCTTCTTACGCTTCCACTTTCTGAAAAGACAATCGCTTTTGCAAAGGCGCTCGCAGTGCTTACGGTATTGGGTATCGTGATGATTTCTGGTCTCGTTATTCCGGTATCGTTTGCGTTTCTGTCCGGGCTGTATCTCCTAGAAGTTGTGGTTGGGTATGTTGGTCTGATCGCAACCGCAATGCTCTTTATCTCGGTATCACTGTATATTTCTCTCAAAACCTCCAATCAAGTTATCGCCTTTTTCTTATCGGCTATCGTACTGTTCTGCGTATCTATATTTTCGGTCGACACCGTTGCATCGTTTATCCCAAGAACCATTGCTGCCATTGCAGAATCACTCACTCCATACGCGCAACTCGAGCAGTTTGTGCGAGGGATTATCGATCTCCGAGCGATACTGTACTTCACAAGTTTTATTGCCGTGAGTATGTACGCGGTTGTTAAGCAGTTAGAGCATCGAGATTAAGATGAATAGACCAATTCCACAAAAAATTCTGACACTCTTACTGGTCGCAGTTTGCATAGTGTTCAATCTTGCCGCACAGTCATTCCCGATTCGATTCGACGTCTCGAATGGACGGGCGTACAGCGTGTCAGCATCCTCACGTACTATTCTTCGCGAACTGAAAAAACCAGTTTCGATCACCTTTTTTGCATCACGAAATATTCCATCGTCGTTGCAGTCAGTGCGGACAGAAATAGACACTTTCCTTACCGAGTATGCAGATCAGACCGGTAAAAAAAATATCACCTATCGACAGCTCGATCCTGAAGCAAATGCGACGACCCAAAAAGAATTACAAAAATACACCATACCACGACTACAGTTTTCCCAACAAGATCAGGACGCCTTTTCGTTACAGAACGCCTATTTTGGTGTTGGAGTTGAGTACAACGGTAAGCATGCTTCGTTGCCCCAGGTAACTGACGTTCGTGATCTCGAATATAATTTAACCGCAATTCTATACACGCTCGGCAAGACATCGCTGCCAACTGTCGGTATCTATGGACTTGAGTCTGCGTCAGGGCAACTCCAGTCAATTATGGCCGCATCAAAACTCCAGTTCATGATTCGAGAAACAACAGCGATTGACGATAGTTCGAAGGCGCTTATGGTGTTTGCCGACGGTTCCAAAGAATATTCAGATCAAGAGATTTCACAACTTGATTCGTATGTACGAACGGGAGGATCGGTCATCTTCTTTGTTGACGGTGTGTCGGTCGACAGTGCCTTGAATGCTACACCTGCGAAACATCATCTGTATGGGTTATTGAAGCGCATGGGGGTCGCTGTTCATCAAGATCTGGTGCTTTCCCAGGCAGCGGAACTCGTAACTTTTGGTCAGGGTCAGAACGCGTTTCCAACGGTGCTCCAGTATCCATACTGGATCAAAACAAATGAGTTTGCAAAAGACACCAAGCTTTCAAACATTTCGGTACTCGTTTTTCCTTGGGCTTCATCAGTGCAGCCATTAGGGAATGCGGTGACGCTCGTATCAAGCGAATCTCGATCTTGGGTACAGAAAAAAGACTTCACGATTACGCCCGACCAAGCGTCGCTCGCTCGCTCAAATTCGCTCGCATCGGTCCCGCTTGTATCAGAGACCCGGTATGGCAAAGGACATGTAATGGTCATTCCTTCGACTAAGTTTGTTCAGGATATGTATCTTTCCCGAAGCAATGACAATCTTGAGCTTGTCCTCAACGCATTAAATGAGTACGTCTCTGACGGAGCCTTAACCGGTATTCGTCGCCGATCGGTAGAATACTATCCACTTCCTCCATTGGACATCGCGACAAAAAACCTCCTGAAGTATCTACAGATTGGCGTCGGTCCAGCACTGATTACCATCATTGGAATTGTTGTTTTAATGCGACGTAATCGCGCGCAGCGATAACCGCTTGAGGTTAGATCTCGAGAGCAATATAATTGCTACATGCACGTTCGAACAAGAATACCTCCATCTCCTACCGGAGAGGATCTTCACATCGGAAGTGTCTATACTGCGCTCATCAACTACACCTTCGCGAAAAAACACGGCGGTGAATTCATTGTTCGCATTGAGGATACCGATCGAGCGCGACTCGTGAATGGAGCAGAAGAGCGATTTCTCCAGACATTGAAGGACTTTGGTCTGATGTACGATGAAGGGCCGGATGTCGAGGGGCCCGTTGGTCCTTATCGTCAGTCCGAGCGACTCGATATTTACCAACGATATGTAACTGAACTCGTCGAGCAAGGGAAGGCATACTACTGTATCTGCACCAAAGAACGACTCGATAAGCTGAGAGACTCCCAACAGAAAAAGAAAGAAATTCCAAAGTACGATAAACACTGTCTGGAAAAACAAGACGAGGTAAAGAAAAAAGTTGAAAGTGGTGAATCGCATGTCATCCGTCTCAATGTGGAAAATCATGTTGAGGTGGTATTTAACGATCTCATTCGCGGTGAAATTACCATCAATACTGACAATATCGACGACCAGGTCTTAATGAAGTCAGACGGATACCCCACATATCATCTCGCAGTTGTGATCGACGATCATTTCATGAAGGTTTCGCACATCATTCGGGGAGAAGAATGGATCTCTTCAACACCCAAGCACGTCCTCCTCTACGATGCATTTGGATGGGAGAAGCCGCTCTTCGCGCATCTTCCTTTGCTTCGCAACCCCGATAAGTCGAAACTATCGAAACGAAAGAATCCAGTCTGGGCATCGTGGTATCTCGCCCAAGGTTTTCTACCCGCCGCAATACTCAACTACCTCTCGCTTATGGGATGGTCGCATCCACAACAAAAAGAGATCTTTGATCTCGAAGAATTTATGCATGTGTTCGATCTGAAGGATATGAAGCCCGTTGGGCCTGCATTCGACCCAGTAAAACTAGAGTGGATGAATGGAATGTATATCCGACAGACAGAGAATGATGATTTGGTGAAGTTGTTGATTCGCTATTATGACGTCTACGAAAAAAAAGATCTTCAGGAAGAACTTGTGGTAAAGACGATCGCTCTTGTTAAGGAGCGAATTAAAAAACTCTCAGATTATTATCCGCTGGCGGAATGTTTTTTCGAGCGACCACAGAAACATGAGCTTGACCTCAAAAAGCACAAGGATCTGGTGCAAAAAATGAAGAGCATTCTAACAAAGGTGACTGATTGGACAGGGGTAAATATCGGGCAGGCATTGCAGGATCTCGCTCAGGAGGAAGGGATGAAAAATAGCGAGTTCTTTATGATTGCACGCGTCGCGGTCACCGGAAAAAAGATTTCTCCGCCTCTGAATGAGTCCATGGAGCTTCTCGGAAAGGATGAGTGTCTGGCGCGACTAAAGGTGTAGGTTGTTGACAGAGGCTCGGTAGATGCAGTATTCACACGATTCGTTTGGTGTCGGGGGTTGGGTATCGCTTAACACCTCTTTCATTTCATACAGGACCCCTTCAATCCATTGGTCTTTACCTTTATACGCGATGAGCTTCACGTCAAACTCGAGTTTTCCGTCAAATGCCTCACGATCTTTTCGTCCATTCACGTAGACAAAGTAGCCGGTATCGGAGATATCGAAGCCATTGTGCCGAAACAGCCACTGATAGATCTCCATCTGTCGCCGGTATTGATTATGCCATTTCGTATCTTCGAGCTGCACTTCTCCTTGTTTGCTTGTTGCCTTGTAATCAACGATATGTAACTTCTTTTCGGTATCTTCCCAGATGTCATCGATTGCACCAAAAACCTCAAAGTTTGTCTGGTGGTGGAGGTAGTTAATGCCGGTAAAGTTTGCCCGCCATACATCGATCTTCGGATGAGAGAACGGGATCGCATCAACTCCATATTTTTCCAAAAGAGGATGCTTTGTTTTCTTTGCTCGATGAATATCGAACTCCTTCTTCAAGAGTGTATCTACTGCCGAGTTCAAGGTAAATGGCGGTGTTGAAGGTTGTGAGATTCCCTTGCGATGGTCAAGCCATGAGCAGAGCGGACAGTTCATGAACTGATCAATCTTCGATCGGCTGATTCGGTATGGCGTAGCTGATGCTGGATCAAATAAAATCTTTGGTCGCTTTGCATAGGAATATGCCATTCATGTATTGTAGCTTAATACATGAGTTCCTGCCAGTGCGGATCAACCTCAACGCGGAGGTCGAGGAAGACCTTCTTGTTAATCGCAAGCTCGATCTCCTTACGCGCCATGCTCCCCATCTCCTTTATCTTTCTTCCTTGCGCACCAATAATCATTCGTTTGTACCGGTCATCGATGGTAAGCACCCGAGCTTTAATATAGGTGATTCCGTTATCACGATCGGCAATTTCATCAACAATTGCAGTGACAGTGTATGGAATTTCTTCTCCCATTTTCAAAAATATTTTCTCTCTGATGAGCTCGGCAATAAATGTTTTACTATCGATATTAAGAAGGGGATTGGTGGAAGCTCCGAATACGCCTCTTTCAGGATTTTCTTCCGGCAGAAGCTCGAAGATCCTGTCAAGAAGTGGTTTCACATGCTTCCGATCAATTGCCGAGATTTTATACACATGTTCAAACTCATCCCGAAGGAACTCATACTGTGGGAGATATGTTTCTTCCTGAAGATCTACCTTGTTAATAACAAGAATTTTTGGTTTTTGAATTCCTCTCACGATGCCAAGCACCTTCGATTCTTCATAATCACGACGACGAGTGTGATCAACCATATAGATCACCAGATCTGCCACCTGGTCCACGGCGTACATGGTTTGCATATTTATCTTCTTCGAGAGGGTGTCCTTCACCTTGTCAAAAATTCCCGGTGTGTCGACAAACTCGATCTGACCGCGCTCATCTTGATAGAGCGCGTGAATGGGGAATCGAGTGGTCTGTGGTTTTGGCGATGTAATTGCGACCTTCTGCCCGATCAGATTATTGACAAACGTAGACTTCCCCACATTTGGTCTCCCGA
>CAYZRL010000028.1:0-8490 GCA_964480835.1 uncultured Gammaproteobacteria bacterium | reverse complement strand
AACGGTTACGCACATCCCTTCGTCTCGATACTTTCTACAAAGGGCCTCTGCGGCGATTTTGCTCTCTCCGTACGGGCCCACACCGTGTACAGGGTCCGTCTCAACAATCGGGTGTTTTTTTGGCACTCCATAGACAGCGGTTGATGAAATATATATCACCTGCCGCACACGATTTTTTTTCGCTGCACGTAAGATATTCTCTGTACCGTCGATGTTGGTCGTATAGATATCTTGCGGTTTCCAGAGTGGGAGCGCGGCTGCTGCATGGATCACAAAATCAACTCCGCGCATTGCTTTTGCAACCGCCTTCGTATCTCGAATGTCGCCATGAATAAATCTGATTCCAGCTGGATACTCCTCTTTTGGGTATGGTTGAATATCGATGATTGAGATAGGGATTCGTTTTGCATGAAAGTATCGAGCAAGATGAAGTCCGAGAAATCCAGAGCCACCGGTAATTAGTACGCGTTTCACAGGAAATGATTATATACAACGCTCCTACTAATTTCATACGGATCTGCTGTACAATTATCAGTTATGGCACCGAAGCCTCTCAAAGTTGGATTTGACCTCGATGGTGTAATTCTCTACAATCCGGTTCGCGTGCTTCGTCCGCTCTCAGCGTTTCTCAGCAAACTCGTGTTTCATAAAAAATCAACCTCCTTCTATATTCCGAAAACGAAGACAGAAAATCTCCTGTGGCTTCTTCTCCACAAGACGAGTTTTGTGCCTGCCCGGGGGCTACAACAACTCCGAGAGTTGGTCAAAGAAGGTAAGATCGAAGCTCATCTCATAACTGCACGCTACGCATCACTCACGCATGATTTTGAAGATTGGCTCAAGCGAATTGATGCAGACGATATCTTCACCTCACATCATCATAACGAGCGCAATGAACAACCCCATGAATACAAAAAACGCCTAATCGATTCGTTGCAGCTCGATGTATTTATTGACGATAACTGGGATATTGTCCGCGAGTTGAAACAAAATATTCAGCGAAAACCGAAGCCTAAAATTTTCTGGATTACGAACCTCCTGGATCGATATATTCCACACGAACATAAATACAACAACCTTCGAGGAGCGATCAAAAAACTTCGTGAACTCACCTCATGAGTCTCGTTTGATCTTCAGTGATCGAAGCAGCTTCTGGAGATTCTTTCCTTCCCGTTTGACAACTGTGGGGAGACCCTTTGATGGTATGAGTGACAGCATCGCATTAAACACTCCTCCGCCTTTTTCCTCCTTCACGAAGAGCTTCACCTGTTCGATATTTGGAATATTTCGAACCCACAATCGGAGTGGGTGGAAAAAGTTTTTCACTGTGTACTCGCTTTCCTTTGAGAGATCCTTCCCGCTAATCTCGATCTTCTTTTCTTTCTTGCTTCGTGTAAGAAATGAAAGAAAGTCTCGCGTGGTGATTACGCCTTGCGGGACTCGTTCGGTATTCACAATGATTACACTTCCAATCTCCTTCTCCAAAATCATATTCAGTGCCTCGGACATGAGATGGTCAGGTGTGAGTGTCAGCGTGATCGTTTTGGTAAAGTTTTTGACCGGCTGGTTTTGGAAGTTGTGCTTCACTCCCCCCTCACGATCGCCTTTTTGGGCTTTGTGCTTTGGCGCGACGAGATTACTGATGAGATCGTAGTATGTAAGTACACCGCGAAGCTTCATATCTCGATTGATAACGACAAGCTTCGAAATTTTCTTCGTTTTAAAAATATGCAGCGCATTCGCAATGCTGTCCGTTTCATATATTGACAAGAGCGGTTGTCTTTTTCCATCGAGCACCTCAGCAATCGGGATCTTGAATCCCTTATACTCCTGATAGAGCGTCAGGAGACGTCGTGCAGACGTGATACCAATAAATTCATCCTTCTCATTAAAAACTGGGAGGTAGTGGAGCTTCGATTCGATAAAGAGCTGGGCAACTTTTGCAACACTGTAGTTGTGTTTTACGCGGGGTGCATGAAAAATACAGTGAGATACCTTTGCGTTCCCGGGATACGACGCTTTAATGAGGGTGTGATATGGATTAATGACTCCGAGGTACTTATTCTTCTCATCGAATACAAACGCAGAATCATGCGAAGATGAAAGCTGTACGAGTGCACTCGTGAGCGTATCATCAGGCGAAATACGAATGATGTTTTTTGATTTAACCGCGTCACGTAGATCCATAGATATATTTGAAAAAATTAATAATACTTATGAAACCTGAAATAACAGTCGAACTAATGACTGAACTCCCCATCCGGTCGCACCCTTGCCCCAGACACCTTTTGGTTCCTCATTACGGTATGCAGGACCTGCGATGTCACAATGAATCCAATGTGCTTTGTCAACAAACTCCTCCAAGAACACTGCGGCCGTGATTGCTCCTCCATATCGGCCACCACCAATGTTTTTAAGATCCGCAATATCACTCTTCATCTTTTTTGCGTATGGTGCGTACAACGGCATCCACCAAAGCTCATCGCCCTCGGTGTCTGCTACTGTTTGAAACATCTTCCCCAGCTCTGTATTGTTTGTAAACATTCCGGTAAGATCTGTACCGAGCGCAACCATGCATGCACCGGTTAAGGTTGCAAGATCAATTACGATCTCCGCTCCACACTCACGCTCCGCATATACGAGCGCGTCGGCTAAGGTGAGTCTTCCTTCTGCATCGGTGTTGAGCACCTCGATTGTTTTCCCGTTCATTGCGGTCACAATATCGCCGGGTCGTGTAGCACTTCCAGACGGCATATTCTCACACGCAGGAAGAATTCCATAGACGGTGTGGGGAACCTCATGTCCAAGCTTCGAGAGATTTGCCAGTGCGAGAAATGTGCCGAGCACCGTCGCACCGCCAGACATATCGATCTTCATATCTTCCATTGCTTCAGATGGCTTCAGTGAAAGACCTCCAGAATCAAACATAATCGACTTTCCAACCAGAGCAACTGTTTTCTTCGGCTTCGATTTTGATGGCCGATACTTCAGTACGACGAACTTTGGTGGGACTACGCTCCCCTTTGCAACCGAGAGATATGACCCCATCCCAAGCTTTGCACAGTCTTGTTCTTCGAGCACCTTCACAGTGATTGAAGGACATGCTTGTGCGATTTTATTTGCTTCATCGACCAGAGTTTGAGTAGTGGTATTTGAGGCTGGATCATTCACCAGATCACGCGCGAGAATAACACCCTCCGCTACCAATGTGCCCTGTGTTAGGCCTTGCTCAAACTGTGTTTTTGCGTCAACCACAAACTGAACGGATTGGAGTCGCACTCGCTTCTTCGTCTTCTCGTCGGTTTTATACCGAAGAAACAGGTAAGAACCGAGATGAACTCCCATGCTCGACTGCTCCCCGTACTCTATGGTTTGCAGCTCATTTGGGAGAACGACTGCAAGTGTTTTCAACTGTCGTTGCTCTGCCGCACGAACGAGTGTGGCGACCGTGTTTTTAACAACGAGTCCGGTAACTGCTTTTTTCTTCCCGAGGCCGACGTATGCCACATATTCGTATCCATCATGATTCTCTATAATAACCATCTCTCCGGTTGCACCGGTAAAGGCTTCGCGCTGAAGACGTTCTGTGGATGGCGTGTGTGGAAGCGTTTCGCCTTCGTAGATGAAGTATGAAAGCATCTCAACCGTTTTTGGAGTTGGGGTTGAGATAAGAATCGAAGCCTTCATACCCTATCTTAAACCCGACTCTATTTTTCGTCAACCCCCAAACACCGTTCCCATCTGTTTTCTTCCGTAAATAATTTAGGGCCACTCAATGCTTCGAAGTGATAATGTATACTATATACAGACACCGAGGGAAAGTGCTGGAATGGTATACAGGCTAGTCTCAAAAACTAGTGGAGGCAACTCCATGAGGGTTCGACTCCCTCCTTTCCCACCAACCTATATTCGTTTTTGAAGCGCTCTCCAAAGGAAGATTCGAAGTATTACAACTCCCAATACAAGCACCGAAACAACCAGTGACATTGGCGGAACCTTCGGTGATCCCCACCACATAACCCAGTCTTCATAGGACCAGAGCCCGGCATGCACCACGCCCAGCACATAGGCGAAATATCCGATTCGAAGTAAAATTCGCCAACGGTGTGCGCCGAGCTTCTTTGGAACGTACGCATTGGAGATGAGCGCCATCATGAAAAAGATAAGAAGAGAGATGAGTGCAAGTGAGAACGATAGAACGCGATCTGATTCAAAATATCGGTACCATGGGGTGAATTTATTGAGCGCAAATGAGTACACTGAGTGAAGGGCGATAAAGTAAAAGCCATTCAGCCCGAGATCCCTTCGATACAGTATTTTTGTATCAAAAATATCGTAGAAATAACATAGACCACTTAATGCGAACGAAATGCCAACGAGAATCATCCCTGCGTCGGTGAATGAGCGGTTCCAGACACGTAAACTCATGGTGTCCATAGCCATGACGTTGTAGACAAAGGTTGCAAAGAGGATAAACATACTAAAGAGCGCCGCGCGAAGACCGACATGATAGTTTTTTGCGTGAATAAGCGTCTTCTCATGCGACTTATGTGAGAAATTGAGCGGCGTATAAAAGGCGTTCATACATTCAGTATACTCATACTATTCTACATGCGCTGCATGTTCTCTCGCTTGAAGCGAAGACGATTTAGATGATCCTCATAGATCATCCGTTGCTCATAGTCAATGATCTCCTTTGCTTCGGGATCGGCAATGAGCATATTTCTCACTCTACGTATAATTGCTTGGTTAAATGTGCTCACAGAAAAAAAAATAAGCTGGGGACTCTGCCGATACAGTGCTATTTTATACAACTTCCAGTCTTCAAAATCCGCTTTACTCATGCCCGCGAGGCTTTCCCGCTCCTCCGCGGTAAGACTGTCCCAGTCGAGCGACTTGATTATCTGATCGATCTTTTGTTCGTACTGATTCTTCATCTCGGCAGGTAGCTGCACCTTCGGTACGGAAGCAGGTACTCGAATGTTGTCACGAAATCCCTCCATTCTTTCTCGAAACGCACCTTCTCGTTTCGCGATATGGCGATCATAATACAGCTCGGCTACCTGGGACTGAGCATAGAGATTCCCCATCGAAACTTGTCGCAAGCCCTCTAGAAGAACCTTTGCGCCCATGAGTGGGTCTTGCGAATCTAATTGAATTTCTTGAAGAATATCTAACAGCTCCGCGACTCCCGACCTATACGCTATTTTACTGAGGAAATTGAGTTCCTGAGCTTGCTGAATATCGCCTTGCGCGTCGATAATCGAGGCAAGTGCTTCAGTAAATGTTTCATCGATAAACTCTCGAGAATGATCGATCTTTGTACCGGTTTCACGCTCCCGACGAGATATTTCATCGGAACCAGCGACACGAGCTCTTGCCCGCATATGATGCACTCTCTCATGAGTGAGGGTATGCGCCATATCAGCCGAGGTGAAATTTTCAGTGATAAAAAAATCACCAGCTGCATTCGCGAGCCGCCTGTCTACCGCGATTGAATATCGAAAATCGGATGAAATGAACGCGTCAAAAAACTCCGGAACTTCAAATCCCGCATCTGTCATTCTCTTTCGAAACTCCGCTATATTTCTTTGATGAATCGAAAACGGCTCTTCTCCGCATGCATCGCGACAAAGAACATCTTCCGTTACATTTGCCAATGCATACGTGCGATTTTCATTTGTAACAAATCTGTCTTCACCGTTGTGAAGGAGAGGACGTGTTGCTCTGCTGGCGAGTCGCAACACATCGAGTGTGATTCGTGCTTCCGGTGGTATGTCTGAACCAGTCCTCATTTGCTCTATCGCGCGAACAACATCTTCTATAAATGCGGACCCCTCAAAAGCGGTTCCCAACCCTTTATGCGACCCGAGGAATGAAAGCAGATCGGATCGGGTCATCTCACCTTGAACGAGTGTTGGGAGATCGAGGGATCTGAGCTCATAACCCTTCCGCTGAATAAGCTCGCTCTGCGCTATAAAATCGAATACGCTCTTTACGTGTTGGTATCTGACTGGTCCAAGAACTTTGAGAGCCTGCGATTCGAGCGCTGCTTCATCTCGAAGCGCCGCATCCCAGAGCGATATGACGTTCTCTAATGTCTCGGCGAGAGCTGTATCTCTATGCTCCGCTTTCACGTCGATGGAGAATATACATGGCTTTCCCCATGCATCTTTATGAAGTTTGAACGTTCTTCCTTTGTCATCGATTAACCGGAGTCCGATCACTGATGTTGGAGCGGTTGCCCGTAATAGATCCACTGGACCGCCGTCTTTGTCAATAATCTTGAAGCCATCGGGTGGTTTTTGACCCGGAGGCAAAAAACCTTCCCACTGAGCCCCCGCATTCATCTCCGTTCCTTCTATGGTCGATCGATATTCACACGTTAGTCCTTTGACGGTTTTATCGGTGCTCAGTCGAAATTCACCGGTATTTTTTGGTCTGTTACTAAGAGTGTCCGGTCCTATTGTTGGTTGATGCGCCTCAGGAGAAGGTGCGGAACTTTGTTCGGGTACAGCGCTCATAGCTCATTATGAAGTTTTCTCTGTTGATATACAAGATAAAGTTTGTTCCTTGCTGATAAACTGTACTGTTAGTCGATTTTGTGAATGACATGATTATCTCTCTTCTCAGTATATTTATTCTTGTAGGGATCATTATCGCATTGTTTGTAAGTCGTACATTCTCCCCTGTTCCTTATTTTCCTTCTAATAAAAAAGACGTTGAACAGATTGTCAAAACGCTCCAACTGAAAAATGATCAAGTTATTTACGACCTCGGAGCTGGTGATGGTATCGTTATTTTTTCGGCAGCACGTGTTGCTCAACAAAAAAAGTTGAACACACGGTTCGTAGCTGTTGAAATAAATCCTGTACTTCTCGCTGTTCTGTGGCTCCGGCGCCTCTTCCACCACAACCGCAAAAACATCCACATACGATATGGAGATATATTCACGACGCGTTACACGTTACACGCTTCGCACTACACTTTCTTCGCCTACATCTCACCGTGGTACCTTGAGAGAGTAATAAAAAACTGCAAGAAACAGATGCGGTCATTCTGCTTCGTCTCATACTTCTATCCCCTCCCGAGGAAGGTTCCAAACTACCGGTATCGTGGGGTACATGCTATATATCGATATATGTTTTCCTAAGTGTCTGGTATCGATCCTTGACAGATTCAGTCTTGTGTAATATAGTAGTTGTCATGGAAGAAGGAACTCCCCCTATCATTAAGGAGATGACGAGCGCTCACCCAAGTGCATGGCAGAGAGAGTTGAAAAACTTGTCAGCGGTTGCACTTCGTCCAAACCCTACAAAACCATTTCCTTCAATTGACACTATCGCCTGGCATGCTGCTGGTAACCTCGACCCAATCATCACATTCGAGGCTGTACAACCTAAACCAATGCAGCCAGCAGATGGTGAGGCACGGGCCCGAGTTCCGGAAGATCTAGCGAAGGAGATGGATAAACGTATCAAAGATATTCAAAAAATTACTGCAAACACTCCACAAACAGAACAAGACTGGAAAGCGGTCGATTCATACCTAAATGGGTTACTCACCCGTACGAATGAACTTCTGCATCTCGGTGAGCCAGGCATAACAGCAAAGATAACGGATCAGGATTTATTACTACTTATGATTCTGAATCACGACGGTGCACGATCGCAAATTTCATTCCCGGATGTAGAAGCGACATTGCGAATGAACCCTGCAGCAACGGCGTTTTTTGAACGGTTTAAGACTCAGTTCACACCACCCACAACCGAAGATGCCCCGCAAGCAAAATAACGACATCTAACTGTGTACTATAGGGTATAATGTGCTCTGTGAACAGGCATGAACTTCCACCGACCAAACCATTATATGGTACTGTGTATGTGCGACATGATCCCCGAGTGATTGGTGACCAGCCATTACACATTAGAGGGATTCCAAACTACGCACAAATACTGGAGCACGTTCCGTCATCTGAAAGGTCGCTGTTGGAAGCCACTCACCTGACCATCGATGATCTCCTGAGCACAGGCGGTGCAATTTCAAGTGACGGTCAAATCTTACACCCTCAAATTAACCAGGAGCCTCATCCCCCTTTCAAAAAATATCTGAGAACCCAGTTTGTACAGAAGTTTGGAATGGATGTTTCAAATCCAAGATCGGCACACCTTTATGTCTATGTCTGGACGGAACACCTCAAAGATCGATATTTTGGACGTCGCTTTTCGGCCGACAGCGTTCAACCAATAGCTATCTCGGAGGATGGCTCATGGATATCGCTTGAGCCTCTCGTTCGAGCCTTTGCTGCATTTATCCGACTCCAATATGCAAAAATCTCATTAGATCCTTCCATCAATCCAAAGGGAGTTGCGAGATGTTTTATCGTCGAGACACTCGAGAAGTTCCATGAAGAAATGCTCCAGCGGACTGATAGCCTACAATAGCCGCAGAAACAATGACATTGAGGCTGGTATTGATCCCGAACATCGG
>CAYZRL010000027.1:0-8586 GCA_964480835.1 uncultured Gammaproteobacteria bacterium | reverse complement strand
AAATGGCAGATAGATTTTTTCCTGATCGTTCAATTTTTGTGCACGATTGATGTTTTTATCAAAATACTCGAGATCTGCACCCGGTGAAAGCCCACCTGCTTCTTCGAGTAGTTCGAACACCCTTCGGCCTGATTTAAGGGCATAAACGCCTGGTTTTACCACCGCTCCACCGATGTCTATGTACTCAGTCGAGCTCTCTGTTTGTTTTTTTTGAATAAGAGTGGGGGATTGGGTTGCAGTTTCGGTCCGTAAAGAAACATACATGCCAAGAGTTGCGATGAACAGTGCAATATTCAGTATCATCACCGCCAGCTCAAGCGGATGATTCCGAAGGCGTCCAACCAGTTCCTCTCGCGATAAACTCAGCACTTCTCGGTATTCATCCATACAATACTTATCGTCCGATGAATACCGGTAGATGTCGAGGGACTATATGCTACAAAATGGATAGTTCGGAGTGTATGAGGACGATCTTTTCACTTTAGTATACTGATACCATGAAGCGGGTGATACTCTGTTGCGCAGTATTTGTGTTGATTGCCTCTTGGTGCGTAGTTGAGGCAGAAAACATTCAATCTCCAGGTTATACCATAGAGTCCGGCGTGCTTGACTATCAAGTGGATGACCGAAGAGCCGAAGGAAACTACAATCTTTCATCGGGACTCGGGGCAGAGATACGGAAACGCTTTCTTGAGAATGGATACGCTGTCTATACGCTTCAGAGCGAAGGCGAGAATCGTCCATACCTTCGCGCTACACTCGACCGGTCTCAACTGATGTTTCGAGATGCAGAGACAAAGGATGAGGCGATTGAGATAGTTAGAGTCTCAGCCGAAGCGAGCGACCCTGCTCATCCATTAGTAACCATCACACAAGAAGGTCAGTTTGCAAGCTCGTTTGGTCAGGTGATCTCACCAATGACATGTGACGCTGGACAGTCATGTTCGCCCATACAACCTGCTGACTGGAAAAAAGGCAATGGGTTTGGGTTTTCGACCGACCAGCTTACCTATAGACCGTTCTTTACCAATGTCGATGAGAATTCGAAATACGCTGTTCTCCCGGTCCGTTCAGAGCAGGGGCGTCAGACGGTGCCGCTGTATCTCAGGCTGAAACCAGGACCGGAGATTGCAGACGGTCTATACCGAGGAACCATCATTATTACCGTTGCAGGATCATTCTAGCATGAAAAGGTGTATTACCGCGATTATCATAAGTTCCGTACTCTGTATTGTTCCGGTTGTCCAAGCGAAGGATGTTGACCTTACCATTGAGCCTCGTGTGGTCGGCGTCCTCGCTCGACCTGGTTCAACGGTACGTATTCCACTCACTGTCACAAACTCCAGCTCCTCACAGTACTTGAAGCCGATTATTCTTCGATCTCAAATATCGGACGACGGATTACAGTCAGAGAGTTCAGCTTTGAACACGCTCCCCATTCAAGCATCGTTTTATGATGGAGATGCGAGCGTTGAGCGGTCGATCTTTCTCCAGAAGGGTAAAGCAAAAAAAGTGATATATCAGCTTCAGCTCTCGGACAGACTGGGTACTGGAGACTATCCGCTGTTAGCGGGATACGAAACCCAACCCGATCAACTCTCAACGACATACAGCGTACGAGCAAAGCTCAGAGTAATGACGCAGATTCTCCTGACAGTATCCAAATCTGGCGTTGTCGATATCCGAGGTGAGATACGTAGTTTCGAAACAAAAAATCAGCAGTACTTTTTTGATAGTTTTGATCCGATACCTCTTAATCTCGTCATTGCGAATACCGGAAAAAATGCGCTACGCGCTGGCGGAAAAATTGCGGTGAGAAACGCATTTGGTCAGTCAGCGCAGTACGATCTGGCTGAGCGACTAATTCTATCCAAAACCTCTGCGCAACTATCGCTTAATCAAGACAGCGCGAGTGGGGTAACGCTGAAGGGATTTTTTGTTGGAAGGTACACCGCATCAGCAGCTATTGTTATCACCGATGGAACGGTCCAACTGAGTCGATCGACAACATTCTACTCCTTTCCATTCAAGATCTTGTTTGGTGGTATATTTGTAACGATTAGTGGACTCATTGTTCTCCGAAGGAGACGATAGTGTGATACAATCATAGGCATGAAACGCTCGCAGGATATTGCGCCGAAAGCCCCGGCACTGGATGGTTTAATGAGCGAGTTACGAAAGGTGTCCTGGCCAACACGACAGGAGACAGTGCGCCTGACGATGGTGGTTGTGTTAATATCCTTGATTATTGGCCTGTATGTGGGTATAATTGACGTACTCTTGGCACGATTATTAGAGCTACTGTCAAAGTCAAGATAGGTTTCTTTAGCTACGATTACTCTTATCTTTTAGATAAATTATGAACGATACTCAGATCCAATCAGAAGAGTCTGTGGTTGAGAATGCTCAGCCAACAGAAACTCCTGTTGTTGACCAGGTCACCGTTGACGATCCAAAAAAATGGTATGTCATTCACGTAAAGACCGGTTATGAAGGTCGCGTGAAGGCAGCGCTCGAACAACGAATCAAAAGTCTTGGAGTTGAAGATCGTGTCTTTGACATCATTATCCCTGTTCGTGAAACAGTAAACGTTAAAAAAGGGAAAAAGACCAAGGCGATGGAGAAGGTCTTTCCAGGGTATGTCTTGGTGAAGATGATTCTCGATGACGACTCATGGCTCGTAGTCCGAACCACAGAGGGTGTTACAGGATTCGTCGGTGCAGGTCTCAAACCAACACCAATCAGCAATCGAGAAGTAGATGCAATCATGCAGTTTGTCCAACAGGAGCAGCCAAAGTTCAAGACGAAGTTCTCGGTTGGAGAGGCAGTTAAGATTGTTGAGGGTCCGTTCGCAGACTTTCTTGGAACCATTGAGGCAATCGATGATGAAAAAGGTAAGGTACGCGTTCTCGTATCGATCTTCGACCGAGAAACGCCGGTCGAACTGGACTTTTTACAGGTTGTAAAATTGTAATATGGCAAAAAAGATTAAAACACAGTTGAAGCTCAATCTCCAGGCAGGAGAGGCAACTCCCGCGCCACCGGTTGGACCAGCTCTTGGTCAGCATGGTGTTCCGATCATGGACTTCATCAAGGAATATAATGCTCGTACCGCAAAGCAAAAAGGACAGGTCATTCCGGCAGTTATTACCGTATACGAAGACAGAAGCTTCACCTTTATCACCAAGCTTCCACCAATGTCCGAACTCATCAAGAAGAAAGCTGGCATCGCAAAAGGTTCGGGCAAGCCAAACACCGAGAAGATCGGTAAGTTAACCAAAGCTCAGGTCGAGGAAATTGCAAAAGAAAAGTTACAAGATTTGAATGCCTACGATGTCGAGATGGCCTCTCGGATTGTCGCGGGCACCGCACGCTCGATGGGCGTGGAGGTAGAGAAATAACCTATGGGAAAAATTAGAACACGCGTTATCGGTCTCGAAGATGTAGAAAAAGAGCAGAAGCAGGAGCAGAAAAAGCGTGCTGAAGAAAAAAAGATGCTCAAGACAAAAGGTGAAGAGCAAGATCTCAAACCAGAAGTGGTAGAGAACGAGCCGAAAAAGGAGAAAAAAGCAAAGAAAGTCACCGAGAAAACGGGCGCAACTCGCAGTCGAGGGCGAAACTACCGAACCGCAAAAGATAAGGTTGTGAAAGACAAGGTATACGGTCTATCCGAAGCCGTTGCGCTCCTCAAGGAACTCAAATACGCAAAGTTCGACGAGGCGGTAGAGCTTCACATGAACACAACGCAAGAGGGTCTTCGAGGTGAGGTTTCACTCCCACACTCGATCGGGAAGACGGTGCGTGTGGCAATCGTGGACGATGCACTCCTCGAAAAACTTGCTGACAATAAGATTGAGTTTGATATTCTCATCTCTCACCCATCATATATGCCGAAACTTGCACGGTTTGCGAAGGTTCTTGGCCCTCGTGGCTTAATGCCGAATCCAAAGACTGGAACAATCTCGCCGAAACCGGAAGAGGTTGCGAAGAAGTTTGAAGGTGGATTGATGAAATGGAAAGGCGAGGCTAAGTTCCCACTCGTTCATCAGATGGTCGGAAAGATATCGGCCGACAACAAGATCATCGAAGAAAATGTTCAGGCCTTTGTGAAAGCAGTGGGAGAGGCGAACATCAAGGAAATCTTCATTAAGACCACCATGTCTCCAGCGGTACGGATTACTGTTTAAATCTTCGTTGAGCGAGGGAGAGAATAATTTTTACTGCATCTTGAATTGATAGATCATCTCCGGTTTGAATGGTAACATCATACTGATACGGATTATGAATGTTTGAGCGAAACAATGAACGATTAAATTCCTCACGCTCGCGATCCTTCTTCTCTATAATCGAGATCGCACGCTTCCGTGACACTTTTTCATACTTCATAACCGTCTGAACCCGCCAGCTATCAGGGGCGATGATTCGCACTTTTAGTGCGTGAGGAAAGAGAAAGTGGGCTCCACGGCCAATAATGACAGCGTTTCCCTTCGCGCCAATAACAGAAAGAATCTTAACGAGATGTTTATGATAGCTTTGGAGTGTCATGTAGCGCCGTCCGAACAGATCCCCAATAATCTCTTCAACCGCCGGAACCTGCTTTTCGTCAACCGCGCGAATAAGCTTTTTTTCGAGCCGCGCTTCTTGGGCAATTTCGTCAACAATCTCTCGATGATAGACTTTCCACTCTTTACCAAGTCGAGCGGCAACCTTCTTTGCGATAATACTTCCTCCCGAGCCATACTCTCTCGAAATCGTGATTAACGGATGCGAGGAGTCATGGAGATCGTCAAGATCAATTGGCTGTTTTACCGCTCTGAAGAGATTTAGATTGACGAGTTCGAATAGTTTTTTCATACAGCTAAAAATTGCCTCAACCATAGTAGTCCTTTCTTGCAAAAAAGCAAGTGATTTTGTACCATGGGAATATGCAGAAGCTCTCTCCAGAATTTTGGAACTACCTTTCGCAGAAACAAAAAGACTTACTTCACCAAGGAGACTTTATCCGGCACGAGGTCATCGAAGAGGGTAAATACAACTTCGACGACTATGCATTTATTGTGTTTCCGTACGCCAAAGCATTTGAAGGATTTCTTAAGCAGCTCTTTAAGGATGTTGGGTTTCTTTCTGAGAGTGATTATTCCTCCGATCATCTGAGATTGGGGAAGCTTATGTCGCCTCATCTTGTCGGGAGACTCCGCGATCGATCTCTCTATAAAAAGCTCTTACAATACGGAACAAAAGAACTTGCAGAACGAATCTGGAAGTCCTGGACCGAGGCGCGGAATCGAGTCTTTCACTACTTCCCGCACAATCTTGAAGCAATTACCCTTCAAGAAGCAGAGGAAAAGAAAGACCTCATTCTCAGTACCATGCAGTATGCGTTTGACCAACTCTATCAGCGAAAGCCCGAGCAGCCATAATCGTAATATGAGAGTATATTTTGTAAGACATGGGCACACCGTTGCGAACCATCTCAAGGTTCACCAAAACCACCTTGATCCTTTGAATGAAGCCGGGCGCGCACAGGCAAAAACTGTTGCTGAACGATTTAAGAATATAGAGATAGACCACATTCTAACGAGCGATTACGTTAGAGCTCATGATACCGCCCAGGAAATAGCAAGAGCTACAAACAAAAAATTAGAGTCGTGCAAGCTTCTTCGAGAAAGAAATCGTCCAAGTTCTGTCGTTGGAATGCGCTACGATTCGAAGGATGCCATGAATGTCCTTGAGACCATAGAAAGACAGCGAAACGATCCAGATTGGCACCATTCAGACGAAGAAAATCCCATAGAGACACTCCAAAGAGCTAAAAAACTACTCAAGTATTTGGAGTCGAGGACTGAAGAAAATCTCGTTATGGTAACGCACAACACATTTATGAAATTTGTTTTAACAGCGATAATCTTTGGCGAATCTGCCACGCTTGAGCAGTTTGATAAGATCTACGACGCGTTTTTAATGGATAATACGGGAATTACTGTGTGTAAATATGGTGTCGGATTGCGAGGGGGATACTATAAGAAAGATAGCTTTTGGAAAGTGATAACGTGGAATGACCACGCACATTTAAAAGACATAAAGGAATAAGATGAAAAATCAATCATTGCCGATAGTGCTAACAATCGTCGTATTCGGGGGATTAACCGGCGTTCTCTACCTTTTCATTCTTCTTCTGAATTCGTTAACTGCAAAAGACATTATTCTCCAGCTCAGGTGGAGCGATGTCCTTGTTGGTCTCACGATCTACCTAAAAACATCCGTGGACTTCGCACTCATCATCGGTAACCTGATGAGCGCCTATGATGGAGTAAAAAACCGCATCGCGATCGAGATTGGGACCGCCTTCGGAAATGCGCTCGGTACTCTGATCGTGCTTGGGATCTGGAACTTCTTTCGTGAGGTGGAGTGGTTGCTTGCACTCATGATCTTTATTGCAGCTCTCGTATTATTGCGACTCGCACAGGATGGGTTTGAACACGTGCACGAGTGGGATGCGAAGTACCCACGATGGTTCAAAACGCTCACCAACTGGCTGGAGAAGAGCGTCACCCGTCTAAATGCCTTCATTGACCCTGTCCTGAAATATATCGTGCCACACGCACGAATGACGCCTAAAAAAGGACTCGGGTTTATTGGTCTTTTCGTTGCCTCGTTTACGATTCCATTCATCCTCGGACTTGATGATTTTGCAGGCTACGTTCCGTTGTTCTCGATCGTTAATGTGTATGGATTTGCGATTGGCGTATTTCTTGGACACATGGTTTTGAATATGGCGCTGTTCATTAGTCCAAAGCGTACAATCACAGCGGTGAAGAATCCGTTGATCTCATTTGCGGGAAGTGTTGTCTTTATCGGTCTCGCAATCTGGGGATTCTGGGAAGTCTACAAAATACTGCTCGGGGGACACTAATCATCGGCGCTCGCCGGGGTGTTGGTGAAGAGCTTCCTGCCAACGACGATGTGTTTCTCTTGCCGACTGAAGCGTAGCTTCCTTTCCGTTTGGGAAAATTCCTCTCTCTGAGCGTTCGAGTTCTTTCCAAATGAGGGTTGGTTTCACAAAATGAGCAACGGCATGCCCCACAGGTTCATTTTTACCTAACTGGACATTCACCGTCCGCGTGACAACGCCATCGGATGTATACATATGGATTGCCTCAAGTTGTTCAGGGCTTACATTGAATAAGACTCCTTCAACCGTTTCTCCTGGTTTATGTGCGAGAACACGAGTCTCATAACCGTCCGGGAACATATCGGTTCGAAGGTGTGCGTTAATTTCAGCGCCGGTAACCAGTCCAAGAGTCACATCGTGCATTTCCATCCGATGTCCTTGGGGTAACACGCCGAGCAATTCCTTCATTACCTCGAGATCAGCGAGCGCTCCAGCTGCAAAATATGTCGTTGGTGAAGTGTGATGAGGATAGCTCATAGGAAAGACCTATTCTAGCAAGTTGAAGAACCCTGTCAAGAGGATTGTATTACCGACGGGATTGAGGGGGGAGTGTGGTTGTATCTGGATTTTGCTTTGCACCTTCTTTGGTGCGGAGATATCCTTCTCTCACAGTCTTTGCAGTATTGAGATACGTGAGCCTTTCGGGTAGGGTAAGATGTGGTGCTTCGGTTGGCTCAACGTGAAGTCCTTCTCTAAATATGTGAATCGGGTGGGAGCGACCTCGATAGTCTCTCTCATCACGGTCTGTCGTAGCAACACCGCCCAGCATGAACGCATTCACTAGTTGCGCCTCGTCCTTTCCTAGTCCGGTAATAAGCTGTACTTCGACCGCCGAGTGATCTCTTGGGTGCAGTGCGTAAAGAAATGCTTCATCAGGAAATGGAAGCGGTGGAGGATTATCACCTCTCTGTTCGAGCTGATGCTTAAGGTCTTTTATATTTATTCTTGCGAGCTCGTATCCAGTCAAAAAGTATTTCGTTGGGAGAATATGCCTCGGGATACGATCTCCAGTAAGTGCGTGATATACATCTCTCAGTCCGACGGGAAATACCGCCAAATAGTCTGTGTGTGTTTTTTTATTGAAGTGTCTTAACATACCTAATTATACACTATAGGACAATGATCTTCAATCGGAGCTCGGTTTAGAGATGAGGTGTCTTACTGCTTTCACAATTGCCGATGCGTTGATTTCCTGATACTGAAGGTTCTGTTCGGGGCTACCGGAATGGGGCGTGTTCCGAACACACAGGTGAGTGAAACGGGGATTTTGACCTTGGTTTGCGGTCGCTGCTAATACCGCCTCCCCAATTCCACCGGCGGGATAGTGATCTTCGACCACGATCATTGGGAGTGAGGCAAATCGTGCAAGCGTTGTGAGATCGATTGGTTTGATTGAGTACAGATCAACCACCGCAACCCCAACGCCTTCACCTATGAGATGATCGTACGCCTTGAGCGCCTCGTGCAGGGTAATACCGGCTGTCACGATCACGGCCTGATCGCTATCAGAACTACGTAGAACATTCGACCCACCAATGGTGAACGATTGAACCTCTTCGCTGGAGTAGAGTACTGGCAGTGCCGCCCGTGTTGCACGAAGGTAGGTGATTCCTTTTTGGTGAAGCGCGAGTGAA
>CAYZRL010000026.1:0-8869 GCA_964480835.1 uncultured Gammaproteobacteria bacterium | reverse complement strand
GGAGATGTGGCCCGGTTGATCTTCCTGTTGAGCCCATATTTCCAATCTGCTGACCTTGTGTGACTGCCTGACCTGGATTGACTCCAATCTGCGAAAGATGGCCATACAGTGTTTGATATCCGTTCCCGTGGTCGATGATTACGTGACAGCCATACCCATACGCTAAACAGCCAGCATAGGTTACCGTTCCGGTATCTGATGCGAGAACTGGAGGAAGCGCATTGTTTGCGATGTCAAGAGCCATATGGTACCAGATAGGATACTGCGTGATTCCTCCTGAGGTTGGCCAGATGAAGTTTGAGCTTCCTCTTGCACCTGCCTGAATTGGTCCAGTATAGAAACCACCCGGCGATGACACCGGCTTTTGAGGAACGATCGAGCCATTCGGAATAAAAAGTGGTTGACCGGAAGTCAGAGAGAATGTGTCGAGGTCGGCAAAGTCATTAAACGGAAAGTTTACGATGTTCTGAGCGTCAACATTATACTTTTTTGCGATTGAGTAAATATTTTCTCCAGAAACAACTTTATGCATTACTCCGGTACCTGGAGGAACCTTTACGATCTGGCCAGGCTTGAGGGTATCGGTTTTGAGATTGTTCGCCCATCGTAAGGTATCGAGAGATACGTCGAACTTCTTCGAGATCGAGCTCAATGTGTCGCCCCCAAGCACGCTATACTCAACAACCTTGTCACGAGGCTTCGCGGAAATAATTGTTCCTAACGTGCTCTCGTATGGATTTACCGATACAATCGCGCTCTGGAGTGCGTTTGCACTATCAATCGTATTTCCGAAGGGATTGTTCTCGGCGAGAATCGGACCGACAACAAAAGCAGTTACTGCGAGGACAAAAAAAGAACTATTGAGAAATGACGACGAATACTTACCGCGTTTTACAATGAGGATTGCGACAAAGACGTCCTTCATCTGCTCAATAACCTTTGCGGCATTCATTACCCGAGAACGAAGGTATCCAACCAAAAAAGAGAAGTACTGGGATAGAGATTGCATAGCAAGCTAGAGTAATTGTAGCACAGATCTAGGCATCAGACGAAGCTAACGACCGAGGAGTTCTTCTTTTTCACGAAGCACACGACTGTACTGTTCAGGACCCTTGTCTTGGAGAATTGAGAGCAGCCGTTGAAAGCTTTGTTTTGACTTTTCAGTCGAACCGACACGATAGTAACTATATGCGAGGTTGTAAAGACCGTTTGGGTGATCTGGTTTCAGGGCAACCGCTTCTTCAAACAGAGCGACGGCGTTCGAGTATTCCTTGAGGGAGTAGTAAATAGTGCCGAGCTGTACTCGATAGACTACGTTCTGCGGATCCAGGAGAATCGCTCGTTGAAATGCAGCGACCGCCCATGTCTGAGCGCCTTCCACTCCGAGGAGCTGTCCGTAAATCGACCCAAGATTTGCCCAGTTTGAAGCACGATGATTGTTCAGCGCAACCGCAGATTGAGCCTCTTGAATCGCTGTCTGTACCGCTTTGGTTACGTAGTCTTGGTTTGTTTGATTTTGTGAAGCCAACTCCTGTGCAAGGAGTACATTTGTTTGGGAGAAGTCTACTCGGTATTGTTCACCGTAGGGAAAGTACGTCACCGCCTCACTCTGCTTCTGATACAGCTCTCGTGCATTCTTCTCGGACACCGCCTGAAGAGCAGCCCGCGTTGCAGTTTCGGCTCGATAATACCGGAGAAACAGCCAGCTGCTCCAAGTAAGAGCAAGCGCGAGAAAAAGAGTAGGAAGAACAAAAAGAAATCGAGATCGAATGAGCCGTTCATCTTCAGGGATCGTTAGTCCTACTATGATGATCGTTTGAAAAAGTGTGTACCATGTAACCGGAAAAATGATAAAGAGTATCAGAGCAAGCGAGAGAAGGGCAATGGATAAGTGAGAGCGCTTCGTGGCAATAATATTTGCGTAGAGAACATGTAATAGGGAGCCGATAAATAACAGAACTCCAACGAGACCTCCTTCTACAGCGAGCTGTAAGAGCGCGGAAGGGGCTCTGAGATATGTGGCGACCTGCCATGAGTCTGAAGAGTTGTATGCCGCGTTCTTTGCAGATGGCAAGCTCCATTCGAACGATCGTACCCCAGAACCAAAGACGAACTGTTCGGGAGTTCGTAGCCGCTCGGATAGCAGGCGAGTCGAAGTGTCGAGCGGTGCATAGGAGCGGTAGAGTTCACGAATGGGTGTTCGCGCGACAAGAAGTATGAGGACTCCAGTCAAAAACAGTCCTGTAATGAATGCTCGAGTACGATTTTTACGATTGTTGTCGCTAAATACGACCAGAATCACTGAAAAGAGAAGGAGAGAAAACACATCAAACGGATTACCAAAGGTGTTGAACCCTGAGCTTTGGAGGAATCGAAAGCTCTCAGGGATTGAGGCAGAAGAAAAAGGGTGAAACGTTGCGACGATAACAATACAACCCTCGATAATAGAAGAATAGAGAATGAACGGATACGCGAATTTGTGTTTCTCCTGGGCTGTCAGAAGAAGTATTAGTACGGCGAATACCAACATTGGAAGAAGTGTTACAGGCCCAAAAGAGCCGGTTACTAGATCCTGATAAGGATTGCTCAACCTCAACGCAGAGTATGTAGTCATGCATGCCGCCAGAATGAAGAGCGGTGAGAGGAAGGGGATTGTTCGTTGTTTGAGCACGATCCCGCGCTGTATCAAACCGGCGAATAGTATGGTCCAGATGGCGATAGAACTAAGTATCAAAAGAAGAGCTGTCTTGTTTGTTTCGTAGAACTCTCTGGTAATAGGGATGAAGAACAGCGGTGTAATAAACAGTCCAATCGATACGGAAAGGCGCGTCAGTGTTTTCATACGGTATCTAGTTGATCACAAGCCAGCTGAATTTTATATCACTGTGGTTATTTGTACCAATGGCAACGACAAAGTAGTTTACGCAGTCAGTTTCTTGCGCTGAACAGAGATGCTTTTCCTTCACGAAGAGGGGGCGATCGAGGAATGAACGCTCGGACTCAGGTGTGATATAGATGTGGGAGTTGCTCTGAAGTGACGGGAACGGTACCTGAACAGTATTTTCACCCTCAGGAAGCACTGCGCTCCCCGAGCTCTCCGGAAGCTGTAAGCTTCTCAGCGACGCGGAACCTGAGGCAGAAATAGAGGCAACCGATACGCCTTCAGGGTTTACTACCTGCAGGTCGGTTGTTGTAATAGATCCCTTTGCGACGATGTTTCCACCCCGTGTAAACAGGACTGCGTCCTTGAAGAACGAGATTGTTTTTTGTGATGCTAGCTCAAGATTTTCTGCAAGAGAAGTAATTGCATTTTGTACCGATAATGACGCGATCGTCGCCTGTCCGGTCACTATGAGGTGGGAGGTAAGAGCTTCCTCAGAGATGAGGGAAAAGACCTGTGAATTAATGAGCGAGCTCGGAGAAGAAATCGACGACTGAGATAACTGCGATAGCTTTTGTTGAACCGTGTTAAGATCGCTATTGATAAGGTCGAGCGTGTCACTTTTTATTGTTTTTGCCTCAAGCGTTTCGGCTATCTTTGCATTCTTTGCCGTAATGGTTCCAACGGTGTCGATGTCCCCAACACTACTTATTGACGTTACAGGTTTGCCTTCAGCCCCTTGAACTACAAGTCGAGATGAGGAATCTTTGAGGTTGACGATGAGATCTTTGCCTGGAGGAGGTGTGAGTGTAGACACCTCGATATCCGGAGATACAATCTTTTCTGCGGTTAGCGTTCGAATTGGTTCGGTGAGGATGTTAGTGATTGTTTGAGCAGCCTGGGTAAGTGGTGTAGTATTTTGCGCTACCATATCTGTTCCAATGAAGACCATAATTTTATTCTTCACCGATCCTGGTTCCCAGGATTCTAGTGCTCGGCCTATTACCATACCGTTATCATCAGCTCGTTCGCCTTTTCCTTGATCGCTTGAGGATGTAATATAATCACCAACCTGGATAGGTTTTGAGGACTGCGAAATCTTCACCGGAACACGCCCTTTGAGTGCGATCGGCATCGGTCGCTCATCAGAGCTGATATTGTGTCCTACGCTGATAAAGTCCCCATAATTATCGGAAAGTACTCCAATAATACGACGGTCGTAAGGTTTTGAGGCTCTTACTAACTGTCTGATCTCGTCATGAGTGGTTGTAGTTACTATTTTTTCCCCAAGCGTCATAATGTCTCCAAACTCAGCACCGACTTCTGTCGGGTACATTTCTGCAAAGTCCGCGGTGGGCGTAGACGAACAGTCAACGATTCCTTGATTGTCTGTTCCAGAATCAGAACTATGGCACAACGCGAATGAAGTTCCACTTCCTCCAATATCAAGCGTCGTTTTTCCTGACGTGGACGAACTCCCTCCAATAAAATCTCCTTTTACCGAAAGCCGAGAACCATCACTCTGATCTACGGCATTGAATAATCCTTGACTCGACGTGATACAGTCTATTGATCCGTCAAAGCAAAACCGATCGGCGAATACATCCTTCCAAACACGCGTCGGAGATCCGAGGTTAAAAGCTCTGCTAAGATCAGGGCCAATATCTCCCGATACTTCGAGCCGAAAAGCAGCAGGATGATTTGTATTTATTCCCACATTTCCACTATCTGATATGTATATTCTATCGGAGCTAGAACCTCCCGTTTTCATCCGTATTGCTCCACTTCCCGTTGCATTGAGCGTAATGTCTCCAGCGTGAGCAGACTGAATCATAACGTCAGCGGCACCCGAAATCGTAAAAGTCCCACTTTTCGATGTTGAGGCGAGATGAGGAGACTCGAGAGAGAGAATGACAGAGCCATCTGCTGAAATATAGGGGATTGAGGCGTTACTTGTTCCAAGTGAAAAGTTTTGTAGACGCTCCGAGTTTGAAGAATAACTCACGTTCGCTATTTGTTTCCTTGGTTTCATCTCCTGGTCAGTGTCTATAGTGGTGCCGAGAAATAACGATGGTTGCTCTGAAAATAATGAACTGGAAACCTCACCCCCGCAGGTATCTTGCGGTGGAGGCGGACTCATCGTAGCGCCGCCGATCAAAACCGAAAAGTTACCATTTCTATCTGGGGTAATGTTGCAGATTCCGGTCTGATAGAGCGGTGAGTGAGAAGATTGTGAACTGTAAAGACGAAACTGAACCGGAGTGAGTGAGGTGATGGCATTACCTAAGCGATCTGTGAGACGCCCATTGAAGGCAAAGATTCGCCCTGACGTTATCTTTTGTGAAGAGGGGATGAGCGGCTGACTTTTCATGATTAATCCACTTGATCCTTGTATGAATGTGAATAAAGCTATGATCACGAGTGAAAAAATAACGACCGACTTATATTGACCTATGGAAAAGCTCGATTTTGGTTTGCTCGTCGATCTAAATCTATTAGTGATCGGTGTGGCTATTCTTGGTTGGTCTGTTCTCGAGTGTGCGAGTCGTTCATCTCTAGGTTGAGAGGGGATAATAGCCTGAGTTAATTCTTTCTCTTTAAGGAAACTGAAAAACCTTCGTAACGACGAGATCCTTCGATTAAACGTTGAGCTCGGCAACTGAAGCTCTGTGAGATGTTTGATGTACTGGGCAACTAAGGAATTATCAATTCGTTCAATAAGGTCGCGCTCATCAACCCCACTCGGTGTCGCCATTAGCCATGCCACGAAGTGCTTTGTGTCCGAAATGTAGTTTTTAATTGATACTGGACTAAGGTGTTGATTTTCCGCAGAAAGATACAATCTAAACGAGGCCTCAATATTAGACGCATTATACTGATTTTGAGCCATAACTCATGGTATGTAAAACCATCATTCATGTCAAGTAGGTAAAAACAATAAAATTGAACAACGTTTTGTGGCTAAAGGAAGTTCCAAAAAAGTTAAATAAATGAACGTATAGTAATATTTATTCAATTAACAAATAATAACCGCGTGATAAATAACAGTACCTATCTATATATAACAATATCAAACACCCCATAGCAACGGAGAAATATAAGAAAATAAGTTAATGAGGACGAATTCTAGTTTGTTATGTTTATTCGAGTTTAATTAATCCTACTAGCATTTTCCTTCATAGTTTGTGTTTTATTTACTATATAACTTCAGTATTAATTAATTTTTTAAGCGCTATGTTAGTTGTTTTTGCGTAGTTTAGCAGTTTCATATTTCGACTGATAATTTTCTTCGATCTGCGTTTGTGTTGCTGTGTAGTCATATATCGTTTTATTGTTATAGTTCGATATATTGACAAGATTTCGTACGTTTGTTACATTTGTTGCCTATGGGAATCAAGGAGAGAAGGACAAAGATACTACTTGCATTCGGTTTGCTTGGAGGCAATGCACTCGATTTTGTTACTATAGATTCAATTTTTCTTGAGCTTTTTGAGTTATCGTTGAATCAAAAAACTAAGTCCACTTTAGCTTCATTAGAGAGAAAGGCTTACATAAAGCCCAATTCTGATAGAACTGCCTTTCAGCTCACCCAGGAGGGTTTTGATGAGCTGTCTCAGGAGTTTCCTTACTTTCGATTTTTTCGATCTAAGTGGGATGGAGTGTGGAGAGTGCTTTCATATGAGATTCCCGAGAAAAAACGTGAGTTGAGAGATCGGCTCAGAAGAGAAGTGGCTAGTTGGGGGCTTGGTCCTTGGCACCGCTCGTTTTGGTTAACACCTCATCCGGTTGTCCCACATTTAAAGCAGCTCGTATCCGGTAAAGAGGAACAGCAGTATGTACAGGCGTTTGAGTCGAGCCATGTTTTTGGCGACAGAACGGTATTGATAGAGAAGGTCTGGGGAAAGGTTGCGTTATCAGAACGGTATAAAAAGCTTTTTAAAACCTGGCACGAAGCTCTTTCTGAAGCGATCGAAGCAGAAAAGAAGCTATCGAAGGTGCTACGAGCATTTGTCGAGGTTCTGAGAAAGGATCCAGGATTACCGCGCGAGCTACTCGGCGATGATTGGATCGGTTATGAAGCACTCGAATTATTCACCGAGATTAAAGGAATTCTTCTCAGTCAAGTAAAAAAGTAATATCTCCTAAAATATCCGTCCGGAGAATATGAGACTTATATTTTTCTAATAGTTCAAGTACCTCTCGAGATGGATGACCGTACGGGTTGTTTTTTCCGACGCTTATCACTGAGTACGTAGGGTCTGCTAACAATAGTAAATTTCGATTTAGACCGTTTTTAGAGCCATGATGAGGAACCTTCAAAATGTTCGACTTCATATTAGGTTTATTTGACAGGCTAAACAGCTTATCTCCAGGAATGTCACCTGTGTATAGGATTGACCACTGCTTATATTGGAGGTGAAGAATTTGTGATGTGGTGTTTGGATCGTGATTATCCTGCAGGGCATTCAGATAGTCCAGAGTTGGCCAAAGTAGAGCAATTCGAAGTTTGCCTATCTCGAACACGTCACCTGCCGTGGCCGACTGAATCGGTATATGTGATGCCCGAAGGTTGCTGAGGAGTCTTTGAGCTTCTGCGTTCATGTTTCGTGTTGTGTTTACATACACGGTAGCAATTTTGTATCGAGTACGAAGAGACTCTACTCCACCAAAATGATCTACCTGAAGGTGCGATATGAAAACAGCGTCTATGGTTTTATCGAATGAGTGATTATTTTTTCGTATACAACTATCCACCGACGTGTACTTTCCAGCATCTATCAAGATGTCGAGATTCGGTTTGATGTGGATATAGCTTGCATCTCCCTGACCAACGTCACAGAATACAACAAAGGATTTAACATCTCGATCGACTATTAGATCTCCAATGTTGAACAGTACCGCAAGCATGCAGGCAACAATGAGTCCGGTCCGTTGAATCGGTTGGTCATGCATTAGAATTGGAGACTAGAATATGGAATTAATTGCGATACGGTCGTGACAAAAACAATGTACTTAAGCATACCCTCTGCAAGCCAGGCGAGGGGAAGAGAGCAGGCGAGTGAAACTCTCCCCACAATGCTAATCATAAAGCCGAGCACCATGAGGGGGCCAACGACCATCGATATCGCAAGGTTTGCAAGTGGAGAGATTAGAGAGATCTGCCGGAAGTAAAGAAAAATAACAGGAGTAGTGAAGACCTGAGCCGCTAACGTAATACGTAACTCCTCTGGGTACCACCAGCGCTCTTTACCGGACGCGGTACCGAAAAGGGTAATTCCAAGAGTCGCCCCAGCCGAAAGCAGAAATGACACGTTCGTAGCTAACGTTGGTTGAAAAGCGAGCATGATCAAACAGGTGATAACCAAGGAGTAGATTGCGATTGCTTTTCTATGGAAGAGCGTTGCGAGGAGGCTTAAACTGCCCATAATTGTTGCCCGAAGAGTGGGTGGCTCCAGACCAACGCTTATCGCGAATGCTACAATAAAGCAGATGATGACGACGACTGCGAATCTCTTCGGAAGAAAACTCAAAAGAGACTCTAATATAGCCCCGAGTAATGCAATATTCGATCCTGAAAGCACCATAATATGGAGCAGGCCAGATTTGCGGAAAGCGTCGTAAAGTGAGCCAAGATGACCGATGCTTCTCCCATATGTTATCCCGTTCAGGAGTGACGAATACGGAGGAGGTAATGCCTGATCAATAACGTCAGTGAAATATTGAATAGGAAACATTGTCTTTGTGCTAGAGCGTGATTAACTTCTTAATCTTCTCAAACGCAGCGCTTTTCACAATTTTTTTTGTGAGAAGGTCATTGAGGGATGAGTATGGTCGGCTCGAAATGATTGCGGCTGCAGTAACCGGTCCAATACCCGGTAGTTCTTCAAGCGATGACCCATCGGCGGAGTTGATGCTTGTCAGTGTTGACGATGGTTCTGGAACATCGACCGTTGTTTCTCGTTGCTTAAGAAATGGCAGATAGATTTT
>CAYZRL010000025.1:0-9072 GCA_964480835.1 uncultured Gammaproteobacteria bacterium | reverse complement strand
TTCGTCCCCTTACAAGAGCGATTTCTATTTTGATTAACGCACCCTTATTATAACATGAAACAGGGGCAATAGTAAGTCCTGAGGCTCCATGTAGCTTCGTTTGCAGGCGAATAAGCTCGTCTTTTCGGATGAGAAGTTTGCGTGTGCGTTTCGGCTCCTGAGTGGCGCGTGGCGCGTATTGATATGGATAGATATCTGCATTCACCAAAAAGAGCTCTCCTTGCAGGAGTTTCACATGTGCACTATCGATGTTCATCTTTTCTTCGCGAATAGACTTTACCTCGGGACCGGTGAGTACAATACCTGTTTCATAGGTTTCGAGTACCTCATAATCTCGTTGCAACTTTCGATTTACGATTTTCATATTCCTATTGTAGCAACTGAAGGCGGGGATTGGAGGATAGGAGCGTGTTACTGTCGCACGAGTTTCAGAACCGCAATTTGGTTTGGCGTGAGGAAGACCGTTCGTTTCACTGGCTGATCAGAGACAATAACCTCCTGATCTTTTACAAAAACCCCATCGAGATTTTCGATCGAAAGGAGATAGGTGCCATTTGGAAGATTTACGATAGTGAGTGGGACAAGTTCCTTATTTTTTTCCTTCGGATCGTTGTTGACAACGAGTACGACGTACCCCTTTTCTGTTTTTGATGCAACCGCACGGACGAAGTCGCCTTCGCCATACACCTGAACTCGATCGCCCGCAATCATGTTCGAAAGTGTTTGAGCCCGCCGGTTTCCATGGGTCGTTTTTTCATTCACTACCGAAGCTACAACTGCAACGGAGTCCTTCGAAATGGTCGCTCCTTTCTCTTTCCATTGTGACGATGCGACGCTCACCACCTTTGAGGCATCGATACGAAGATTTGCTTTTGCAAACGATTTAATAAAGAAGTACTGGAGGAAGAAAAAAATAGCGAGTGGGAAAAAAATACCAATGGAAATGAAACTTACCACGAGTCTCCTCCGCAGTGTTTCATCAAGATCCATGATGAGAATAGGATAATTTATTACGGTGGTGTTTGCAACAATGCAACGACACCCGAATCACTAGAGGTTGTTCGATCGGGCTAGTTTCCCTCTTTTGTAGCATATAAGCGACTGACACCATGCCGTAATCGGTGTACCGTAAGGCATGATCGTAACAGTTTTCTCTGGTGTGACGATCGGCCTCGAAGGTGTACTCATACAGGTTGAGGTTGATGTCGCTGGCCGAGGTTTTCCACAGTTTACGATTGTAGGTCTTCCCTCGAAGGCCATCGATGAGGCAAAGGAGCGGGTTCGCACCGCGATACATAACTCGTCGTTTGATATGCCGGACTCCCGACTAACGGTAAATCTAGCACCAGCCGACATACCAAAGGATACGTCCGGATTTGATCTTCCGATTGCGATTGGTATTCTCACCGCATGTGGCGGAATCGAACAAAATGCCATTACAAACGCTTTGTTTATCGGTGAGCTTTCGTTAGAAGGAGTTGTTCGGCCGGTACCAGGAGTCATCGCGCTTGTAAAAATGGCGAAAGAGCACAACATAACGCAAGCATACGTAGCAATCGATAATGTACAGGAAGCACTTTTGATTCCCGGAGTTACCGTTGTTGGAGTGCATAGTCTGAGCGATCTCATTCTCCATTTGAATGGTGTAGCTCCACTCAAGCCATCTCGTGCGACGCCATGGAGTATTTCGAGAACCGAATATGAGTTCGACTTTGCCGAGATACGAGGTCAGTATATGGCGAAGCGCGCGCTCGAGATTGCGGCGTGTGGATTTCACAATGTACATATGAAGGGACCACCAGGGGCAGGAAAGACCCTCTTATCACGCGCATTTGTTTCGATTTTGCCGGAGTTATCTCGTGATGAAGTGCTTGAGGTAACGTCGATCTATTCCGTTGCGGGACTTATACGACAACAGGCGTTAATCACCGAGCGACCCTTCCGATCGCCGCATCATACAACTTCTCGCGTCGGACTTGTCGGGGGAGGAACGAACCCAAAACCTGGAGAGATATCGCTTGCGCATCGAGGAGTATTATTTCTTGATGAGTTTCCGGAGTTTCCGCGTTCAACCATTGAGTCTCTTCGACAACCGCTTGAGGACGGAGTTGTGACAATCTCACGCGCAATGGGAAGCGTGTCGTATCCATCGCGATTTATTCTGATCGCTGCATCGAACCCGTGTCCCTGCGGATTTCTTGGTCATCCAAAAAAACGGTGTACCTGTATGCCGGGCGCGATCCTGAAATATCGTAAGCGACTTTCTGGACCGATTCTTGACCGAATCGATCTCCACATCGACGCCCCCCCGGTTACCGAGGAACAGCTATTGGGACAGCAGTTAGGCGAGTCGAGTAAGACGGTCCGCGAGCGCATTGAAGCAGCTGGAGAACGTCAACGAAAGAGACTGAGCGCCTCGAGGATAGCAACAAATGGCGAGATGAAGCCAAAGGACATCAAAGAGCACTGTCGGATTCACGACGACGGAGTGCTTTTGCTCCGTGATGCAATTCAAAAGTTCTCACTATCGGCGCGAACCTACTTTAAGATCATTAAGGTGAGCCAGACGATCGCAGATCTTGCAGAGAAGGACACGATCGAACGAGCGCACATCGCAGAGGCGCTCCAGTATCGACCACGTGAGGATTAGATTTCTGTATTGAGCTTGACAGTCTACGGCAATTGAACTAGGATTTATCTATCTATGAGAAAACTAAATGCTCTAACCCTAACCGCCGTTACATACCTCACTGCTTATGGCGCAGTGTTCGCGGCTCCTGCAGCGAATGAAGTGACGGTCGATCAAAATGCGCTTGGATTTTCGATTCCCTCAATTGGAGATCTTTTGACCTTTATCATTCGCGCATTCTTTGTTGTTGCCGGTATCATGGCGCTTCTCTATCTCTTACTCGGAGCGCTTGCATGGATCACCTCAGGTGGTGACAAGGGTGGAGTAGAAAAAGCACGAGATAAGATTCAAGCAGCAATCGTTGGTGTTCTCATGATCGTGATTGTTCTTGCGATCGTCTGGACACTTGAGAATGTCGTATTCCAACAGAAGATCTGTTTCGGAATTTCGTGCCCGCTCACATTACCAAGTCTTTTGTAATACATGATTGGACTTGCGGCTCCCGTCTACGCCCAGGGCGTACGGGACTGGGGATCGTGCGTTGTTGGAGGTCCGAGCGGTATCCCTACCTTACAGTGCTTTGAGGTAATTTTTGGGAACATTGTTTTTATGTTCTCAACGCTGATCGTATTCTCGCTGCTGGTCATGATCATCACCGGTGCATTTCAGTACCTCACTTCATTTGGAGATCCAGGAAAAATTAAGAAAGCCCAAGCAACTCTCCGGTTTGCACTCGTTGGCTTTGTTCTGTTCATTTCCTCATTCCTCATTCTGAAGATTATCGATGTCCTGTTCCTCGGAAATCACGGGTCACTCTTCGAGCTGAAACTGGGGTCGTAAGGAGGTTTATTACGGCGTGGGTGTGACCCTTGGATCAGATCCTTCGACAAGCTCAGGATGATTTTTGTCACGGAGTGGGTGTGACAAAAATCACCTTCACACCACTTTGTTCAGGTACCGGCGACAGTACTTTATGTGAGTCCTGAAAGAAGGTAACCCCTACGAACAGGAGAAGTCCAAGACCAACCGCAACAAGCAAGAGTCCAACTAACCTCATAGATTTATTGTTTCTTTCACAATGTAGCGAGGGCGTTGTTGCACTTGCGTGAAGATCTTACCAATATATTCACCAATGATTCCGATCGTGAGGAGTTGGATTCCACCAAGAAACATGATCCCTACGAACAGTCCTGTCCAGCCCGTCACCCAGTCATGTGGGAAGAACGGCGGACGCAAAAACTTTCCGATAAGCGCATAGATGATTCCAAGAAACCCAAGAGTAGCTGACCAAAATCCAAGGAGTGTCGCTGCACGCAATGGCCGAACAGAAAACGACGTAACTCCGTCGAGTGCAAGATTCATCATCTTTGAAAGTGTGTAATGGGTGCGTCCTTGCAGACGGCGTTCGCGCTTAAAGCGAATTGCGGTAGACGGAAATCCTCCCCATGCTACCAGTCCACGATAAAAGCGAGACTGTTCAGGGAGACTGTTTAAAAAATCCACCACTGTCCGATCAAGAAGGCGAAAATCTCCAACATCTCTTGGTATCGTCGTATCAGAAAGCGCATTAATGAATCGATAGAACAGTTTGGCGGTCCATTGTTTCATCTTCGACTCTCCTTCACGTTCGTTCCGTTGGGCATAGACAATCTTCGTTCCAGCTCGCCATGCTGCGATCATCTGTGGGAGGAGCTCCGGCGGATCCTGAAGATCGGCATCCATCGAGATCACCACATCTCCTGCTGCGTGGGCATACCCGCACGAGAGCGCCATTTGATGACCAAAATTTCGTTGCAACGCGATGTACTTGAGCGCCTTCCTTTTTGCGAGCTTCTTGATCGCGCCCGCCGTCTGGTCTGTTGATCCATCGTCGATAATGATAATTTCGTGTCGGTATGATTCAAGCACTGGAGTGAGACGATCGAGGAGTGGTTGAATATTCTGTTCTTCGTTGTAGACCGGAATAATGACAGAAACCAAGAAGTCTTTCATGAACATATTGTAGCAAAACCAAGAGCGTGTTACGGGGCCGGGAGTTGAACCACGGCCTAGGAGATTATGCACCTGTTCTGATTACTCAGAGGGGTGGACTATGTCTTCACCCCGATGTCTGTCGGGGGCCAACGTGTAGTCTCTACGGGGTCCCGAATGAAAACTATCATCGGGACTTCCCACGGCGTTGTCCAGCATGGCTGGGTTTCACCGTTATAGTTGGTTATCCTGGAAGATTGCTCTTCCACGAGCCCTAAAAATTTGAGCCTCCTGTGCAACCGTACACTACCCCGTATTGCATCGTAAGTATACTCGAGAACAACGACGATGTCAATTATTTCTGAACCTGGTATACTTGACAAGGAACTCTATGGCTAAATCAAAAGAGAAACTTGCAGCGCGTTTGATGAGACGCAAGGGAGAAAGCATAAAGATCATCGCGCGCAACCTATCGGTATCCGTGGGAAGCGTGAGCGTATGGGTTCGTGACATCCAGCTTAACCCTCAACAGGAGAAGCGCTTGATGAAGCGGTCGACCGATGCACTGTACGGAGGGAAAAAACAATACCTTACGGCCTTACGATTACTTCATGAGCGTAAGGTAGAAATGTATGCAAAAAAAGGGGAGCGTAGGCTAGGGAAACTATCTAATCGTGATGTCTATATCATGGGTCTCGCACTGTACTGGGGTGAGGGATTCAAGAAGGACAGTCTTGTAGGGTTGGCAACGAGCGATCCTGTTGCGGCCCAATTTTTTTTAGTCTGGCTTCACCGATGCTTCCATGTCCAGCCCGATGAACTGATCGTGAGAGTTACGCTGAACCGAGAACACATGGACAGAACCAGTGTCATTGAGGAGTACTGGGCGAAGAAACTCGATCTCAGCAAGTCGCAGTTTTCGAAACCGTACTATCAGAAGGTCCAGCATAAGAAAGCGTATGAAAACAGAGAAGAGTACCACGGTGTTGTTCGCATCAGAGTTCGCAAAAGTATCAATCTCCTTCGGGAGATTCTCGGTTCAATCGACGCTATTCAACAGTCGCTTTGTTAGTAGCCGAAAAAAGTATTCCACCACTCACGGTATGGAGGGAGCGGTGTGGGGGTAGGTGTGGTTGGAACTGAAGTCGGCTCAGGGACCATGATAGCGATTTCATCGTCCTTGGTGAGATTGAGGCGGTTGCGGATTGTTCGCTCAAGTTCATTCGGATCCTTCGATTTTAGGATGCGAGTCTTGAGTTCGAGATTCCGTTTCGACGCTGCCTCGTAGTCTTTTTTGTAACTCTCGTAAAACTGTGAGGAGCGTTGATAGTCGAAGAGATTTTTTGTCAGTGAAAACAGGAGAAAGAGAATAATTATGCCAATGAGAATTCGACGGAGCTTTTTCATATTTCCATTATAGTCTTCCGGTCGAGGAGAACGGGGGAACCTTCTGTTACGCAAGGCGAGGCAAACCTTCGCCTAGGCTTCGGCAAGGCGAGGCTGGAGGATCTTCATAATACGCGTGCCATCTGCCTTTGATCGAAGTTCCTTCATACACAGACCGATAATCGCTTTTTTGTTCGTCTCAAACAGGTCCTTGTTGGCTGCGATAACTCGATCGATCTCTGCTCCGAGCTGTTCATCACTCAGCTCTGCGGGGAGATAGGGAGTAAGAATGTTGATCTGTGCTACATTCTGATCAATAAGATCCTGACGGTTTCCCTTTTCAGCCGCTTCTTTTGATTCATTCAGTTCGCGTACTACCTTCTTCAAGACCTGCACGGTTTCATCATCGTTCAGTTCTGCTTTTTTTTCAATTTCCTGATTTTTTACCTTCGCAATTACGAAGCGCAACACCTCAAGAACTTCTTTGTTTCCTGACTTCAATGCAGCCAGCTGGTCTTCTTGCAATTTCTGTCTGAGCATATCATAATTATACCACCATGAAAGGCTTCCGGAGAAATGTGAAACGGCTCGACATCGCAAGCCTTCTCAGCCAGTACCAGCAAGCAGTTGTGTTGAATAAGCCGACGCTCGCAATCATGCTTGACGAAATCAAGATGATGAACTTCAAGATCCGTCCACTTTCAGGAGATGTTTCACTCATTCGCGCGATGGACTCAAAGTTAATCGAGATGGTTTGGAATCTTGGAAAGCTTGACCAGCTCTATCGTGAGAAACAACAGTACTTAAAACTGAAAGACCGAGAGCTTTTTATGAGGTTTTTTGAGTCGATGCATGAAAAGTTTCAAAAGGAGCTTGGATTGGTTCAACTTACGGTTCCTGAACAGGTTGAGTCTGCTCATGCGTTAGAGATGGAGGTCTTTCGCGACGCTCCACGAAGAAAGAAGTCGAATTAAGTTTGTCATATACGCTATGCGTGCACCGGTTGTTATTGATTTGGAAACAAAAAAAACATTTCGCGAAGTCCGAGATAACCGAGATCTTGGCGTTTCGGTTCTGGGACTTTATAGCTATGAAAAAGGCGAGCTTCTCATGTTCGAAGAACAGGAGCTCAACAACGCATTCCCGCTTCTGGAGCGCGCAAGTATTGTCATTGGATTTAATATAAATAGCTTCGATCTCCCGGTGTTACAAGCGTACTACCCCGGAAAGGTTACTCAGTTTAAGACCTTCGACATCATCGACGATGTCAAAGAGCGGATTGGCCGCAGGCTTTCCTTAAACGATCTTGTGTGGGGGACGCTCGGTAAACAGAAGAGCGGTCATGGTTTGCAGGCGATTGAGTTCTATCGAAGTGGAAAGATGGATGAGTTGAAGAGCTACTGCGGAGATGATGTAACGCTGACGAAGGAGCTGTTCGACTATGGCGTGCAACACCATGAAGTTAAGTACTTCAACGAGCGGGGTAAAGTTTCAATTCAGGTAGACTGGGGAAAATATCTTCGTGAACAGGGCGACGAGTCCGCTCCGCTAACGCTTCCGTTCTAACTCTGGTGGATAGATTATTCCGAATCCACCAAATGCATTTTTTGGATCGGGCGGAGGCGACCAAACCTGGATCTGGGGGTTCCTACCATCAGAAGAACTATTTAGGCCTCTGATCAAAATAAGATACCGAAATCCAGTATCGGAACCAGGAGGCCCTCCGAAAGAGATAAAGAACTTTTTATTTCCGACTTGGTGTTGGATCTCTTTTACAAGGTCGTCTTTATATCTCAAACTGTCAAAATGTGGATTAAGATGTTGAGTCAGAGAAGCCATATTTGCTGATGTAGCGATAATACAAAAGGCAACGAGCGGAAGGATGAGTTTATTTTCTAGAGCGAGATCGATTAACGAGATCAAAAAAATAGGTATTAAGAACAAGAAATAGTACTCCGATGGCCTGATGCCCATAATAGTGAATCCGATAAAGGCGCAAAGAATCATAACGGCATGAGTGAGATAGAACAACGATTTGAAACCTGATGACTTTCTCCACCCATATATAGTCGCGCCGATCATAGTAGCAAAAGCGATGGTTCCAGCAGCTACCGTTCTAACAAATATATATGGAGCCATAAGGATCGCGAAAATAAATGGCCATTGTCCACCGAAACCACCTGCATAAATGGTGTCCTTATGAAGAAAGTAGTTAAAAAATAACTGTGAGTTGAGGAAGTGGTTCCTGAGGTCAAAAATAAAAAGCGGAGTAAACATAAGACCAAACGAGATCATTAAGGCAACGAAGTTTCTAAGCGGAATTTGTTTGTTTTTAATCTTAAGTAGTAAGAAAAAAAGACCAAGTTGGGTAAGAATAAAAATAAATTGAAAATGCATATTCATAAATAGTCCAGCGAGAAGTCCGGTTGCGGTCCACAATCTAATGATTTGCGGATGCTTATAAATCCGAGATTGCATATACCACATAATCATCACACCTGGTGGAATAAGAATTGGCCACCAGGCGACCGTCTCTAACTGTTGCAGAGATGAACTGATCGTCCACAGAAAAAGAAAAAACAATGCATGAGTAGAGCTAAATAATCTTGAGATTACTTTGTATGAAAGAAAAAAGAATGTACAGTTCACCGCAATGAGAAACAGAAGCATGCCTACGGGGTGTAGTCTCGTGACGAAATAAAATGGAGCAAGAAGATATGTGAAGTATGGAGCCAGGTAGAAACCAAAGTCGTTACTTACACGAGGGCCTAATAGCGTAGGGTGATGATTATGAATCAAGTTATAGATTTGGAACGAAAACTGTTCCTGATCCCAGTTAAAAATTGCGCGATGTGGCAGGTCGTAAAATCTAAGGATGCAGAAAATAAAGAATATGATAACCAAAACTAACAAAGTAAGCCGACTCTTCATACTCTCAGTATAGTACACTCACTCCCACTCTGTGGTTCCTGGGGGTTTTGCGGTGAGATCGTACATGACGCGAGCAATATTGGGGACCTCATGCATGATGCGATCGACCATTTCTTGCAGTGCTTCGATTGGCATATACTCTGACCCAGGGATAG
>CAYZRL010000024.1:0-9626 GCA_964480835.1 uncultured Gammaproteobacteria bacterium | reverse complement strand
TTTCTGACCCACGAACTCCTGGTCCCCAGGTCAATGTGAGATTTGTGAATGGTCGCTAACGCATTAGGCCTCAAGACGGCTCGTTCGGAGTGCATTGAAGATGACGAGAATATCGATACCTTCCTGCATAAATGCACCAATGATGGGTGCGATGTATCCGAATGAAGCGAACAACATGCCCACCACACTTAGTCCAATTCCAAACACTATACTCTGGAGCGCGATCTGGATTGTTTGTTTACTAATAGAGTGAACATCGGAAACGCTCTTAAAGTCTCCTCCCAAAAATACAATGTCTGCAGCCTCTGAAGCAGCGGTATGTTCATCGCTGCTAAATACCATCCCTACATCCGCAGACGCAAGCGCGGGAGCATCGTTGATGCCGTCTCCAATCATTGCTACTGTTTTTTTCTGCGCATGAAGATCCGCGATGCCGTTCTGTTTATCCTCCGGCGTGCACTCTGCCTTGACTGAGATGTGGGATCCAAGAAGTGCAACAATCTCATCAGCTGCTTTTTGTTTATCACCGGTATAGATCGCAATCTCAAGCCCTTGGTTGTGTAAATCGTCGACAATACGTTTACTATTTTCTTTCAGTTGATCCTGAAAATGGAAGTGAGCCAGGCGTTTTTTCCCTGAGGTGAGTTCAATCTTCATCCCATCCGCATCCTTCGCGCGGGCGAGTAGATAAGTTTTTTTATCTACAGTTCCGACGATACCTTTCCCAATTTTCTCCTCAATAGCTGATGCAATGAGTGCTGGTGCTTTTTCATCCACCGCCTTCTTAACCACGGCTTTTGCCAACGGGTGAAGCGAGTTGTGTTCGATCGCTGCAGCGATTCCCAGAATGTTCTTCTCTGAGTAAGACGCGTCAAAGATTTCAATATCAGTTACCACCGGCTTTCCGAGTGTAATTGTTCCGGTTTTATCAAAGATGAATGCTTGAACACGAGATAAAACCTCGATACTCGCAAGGCGTTTAATAATAATTCGCTTTCTCGCTGAGGTATTCATTCCGCCCATCAGGGCGATCGGTGTTGCGAGAATGAGCGGACAGGGAGTGGCAATAACGAGCACTGCAAGCACTCGGTTGATATCTCCTGAAAAAATATATGCGATCGAAGCGATCGCAAAAGTGATGAGCGTGAAGACCGTACTGTACTTGTTTGCGAGTCTGATGATCGGAGATTTTTCATCTTGCGCCTTCGCAACCATATCGATAATTTTTCGATAGGTCGAGTCTTTTTCTGCGCGAGTAACAACAATACTAATTGCCCCGCCGACATTGAGCGTCCCACTCCTGAGAAGGTCTCCTTTCTTCTTTTCCATCATGTACGGTTCGCCGGTCAGACTTGATTCATCGGTGAGACCCGCTTCAGAAAGTAAGGTTCCATCAAGCGGAATGACTTCACCTTTCCGCACTAAGATTTTCATTCCCACCTCTACCTTTTCAATCTGGAGCTCCTCTTTAGTGTCCTCGATGAGGACGACGTGAGGAATGCGATCAACAAGCGCGGTCAATGAGCTTTTTGCTCTAGTCATCGCGTACTCCTCAAGTTTATTTCCACCAGAAAGCATGAGAACAATCACCGATGCAACGAGATAATTTTGTGTACCAACGCCAACAGAAATTGCTAATAGTGCGATATAGTCGAGCGCAAACTGTCTCTTCCATAAGGACTGAAGTGTTTCTATGATGAGTTGGTAGCTTCCGATCAGGATGACTGCGATGAGAATAGCGTCAGCTACAAGTTGAGACTGAATCGAATACCGCACAACGAGTGACGCGATGATACCAAAGAGCACAGTGAGCGGTATGGCGAATGTAGATACAAGCTCCCGGATCTTACTCGGTTGATTTCGATGCTTCATAGCGTACGGTATACCTAAGTGTAACAAGAAGCTTGATTATTGGCCGAGGAATCGTGCGGTATTTACGTTACGCAGCGTCATCTGCGAATAGAGGTTTGACCCAACAAGTTTATTGAGATTAGTTTTGTAAATGTTTTTTCGATTAACTCGCCAGATCACTGCACCGGGAACATAACGAATTTCGACAAACTCTTTCTTGATCGGGAGCCGATCAACAATCTCAGGCGAGTCAACCTCGGGAAAGAGATAGGCGATATCGGTCTTCCACTCTGTATCGTTCGTCCAGTTGTCTGGAATTGCCTGCGATACAGAATGCATTTGAGTCCATGTTTTTAGAAGCGTGTCGATTCGGAAACCGAAGTTTTTTTCGAGCTGTTCGTGGAGATGCTCGAGTGCGAGTGGTTTGGAGCGTTCGAAGATCAGATTGCCTGAATTGAGATATGTGCTCACATTGGTGCAGTTGAGGGACTCAAACAGTTCCCGGAGTTTCTTCATCTCAACCTTTCGATTGCCACCCACGTTTATCCCTCGAAACAGTGCAATGTACTTCATCTTTGTTGATTATAGCAATTCATAGAATGAAGATAGAATGAAGAGATCCGGTGTGTTATCATACCTCTATATGAAAAAAACACTTCAAGGGAACTGCGAAAGTTGTCTCATGCCCTTTTCAAAAGATCCAAAGGGCGCAAATCGTGAGAGTCAAAAATATTGTTCATACTGTTTTACCAAGGGTAAGTTGCGTTACTCGGGCAATGATCTGAAAGAATTTAAAAAAGTAATGATTGATGCAATTATTGCTCGCGGAGAGAGTAGAGTAAAGGCGCATATCTTTGCGTTTATGGCAGGTTTTGCTCCGCGGTGGAAGAAAAAATAACTTCGCTGATTCATCAGCTATTTTGACTCCGATTTCGTACAATGCAGCTATGCAGAACGTACGAATAGAGGAGTCATGGAAGCAGGTTCTTAGAAGTGAGTTCGCGAAACCATACTGGAGTACATTGACCGCTACCGTTCGAGAACAGTACCTTACAAAGACCGTCTACCCTTCTGCAAAAAACATCTTTCGTGCGTTTGACCTCTGTCCATTTGATGAAACGAAGGTAGTTGTTCTTGGGCAGGATCCCTACCATGGACCACAGCAGGCGAATGGCCTTTGTTTTGCAGTCAATGAGGGGATCGATCTTCCGCCATCTCTAAAAAATATCTATAAAGAGATCGAAAAAGATCTTGGAATACAGCCTCTTGAATCTGGAGATCTATCGCGGTGGGCTCGTCAAGGCGTGCTCTTACTCAACAGTGTCCTGACTGTACTTGCCAATACACCAACATCGCATAAGGGACTTGGCTGGGAAGCGTTTACCGATCGCGTGATTCAGACTCTGAACGATCGGAAGAAGAATATTGTGTATCTACTGTGGGGAAAGTATGCGCAGAGTAAAGGAGAGGTGATCAATCGGTCCGAAAACCTTGTGCTCGAGTCTGGCCATCCTTCACCGTTTTCGGCACACCTGTTTTTTGGCCACCACCACTTCAGTCAATGTAATGAGTACCTCACGAAACATGGAAAAACTCCGATCGACTGGCGATGAGACTACAGCGAGACTTTATCAAGCGGCACTTCGACACGTTCCTCCTCGAAAAATCGAGTATCAAAATAATAGAGGTGGTCTGGAATCACTTTGACGAAGATCCATGTTGGATTGTTAATGTACTGCTGTACATCTTCACCAGTACCGGCTCGATTAAAATAAATTTTGTGCGCTTCTTCAATTTCTACTGACTCGCAAGTATATTCGCAGTACCTTCAAGGTATGATCCAACAACATGATCGGTTTGATTCGTTTTATATATTGCCATCGATATACGTGTATTTTGTTTCAAGTTTTGCATATGTCGTGAGGGCATTTGTGAAATGAAATAGAGATTTGCGTGTGTGTCGTACGCAAAGAAGACAGGATTAACCCATACCCCCTTTGGGTCAATGGTCCCCATGGAGCAGAAGGTCGTTGAATCAAAACATTCCTTAATATATTTACTCCACTCGAACGTTCCTTTATCCATAGAAGTATTATATCAACCAAGCTTGTCCTTTTGGTGGGCTTGCTTCAAAACCGCGCGTGCTACCGTTTCAGCAAGACCGGGCGTGAAGGGTCCCGGAATAATCGACTGTGCGGTTGGTTTTTTTATCATTCGTGCGATCGCATCGGAGGCAGCCTGTTTCATCTGCGGGGTGATCGTCCTCAGTCGACCTTTGACTACGGCGCGAAATATTCCTGGGAAGGCGAGCGCGTTGTTAATTTGGTTGGGAAGGTCACTCCGACCGGTTGCGACAACCGCGGCTCCTGCTGCTTTCGCATCCTCCGGCATAATTTCTGGGACTGGATTCGCCATCGCGAACACAATTGCCTTCGGCGCCATCAGTCGAATCATCTGGGGCTTAATGCTATTTGGTCCCGATACTCCGATGATTACATCCGCTCCTTTGATAACATCTGAAAGCGATCCAGATCTCCGCTGGATATTTGAGAGGCTTGCAACTGCTTGTTTGTATACATTGAGATCTTCACGACCAGGGAGGATTGCACCTGTTTTATCTACGACAATAACATCCTTCACACGTGCTCCTCCAGGAATAATTTCACACCGATCGCTTCTACACTGCAGTCCAAGAAGCATCTTTGCGGTTGCGAGTCCCGCTGCCCCGGCTCCAACAATAACAACGGTTAAATCTTCGTATTTTTTCCCCACAACTTTTGCAGCATTCTTGAGTGCTGCAGTTACAACGATCGCGGTTCCATGCTGGTCATCATGAAAAACCGGTATACCGATGTCCTGCAGTGACTCCTCAATCTGAAAACACCGAGGAGCGCTGATATCTTCAAGATTAATACCCGCGAACGTCGGCGCTATCTGCGTGACGAACTTTATAATCTCAGATGTCTCTTGGGTGTTAATAACGAGTGGAACCGAATCAACACCTGCAAACTCACGGAGAAGAAGAGACTTCCCCTCCATCACCGGGAGCGCTGCTTCCGGTCCAATATTTCCCAGTCCAAGAACTGCTGAACCATCGGACACAACCGCAATGGTGCGCCCACGCATTGTGTAGTCAAATGAGTGCTTTACGTTTTGGGCAATGAGCTTACTGACAGCACCGACTCCGGGTGTGTACACGAGCGAGAGGTCGTGTTTGTTCTTGATCGGTTGTACCGATGCAGTGACGAGTTTTCCTTGATGTTTTTTATGAAAGCGAAGAGCTGCAGTATCTATCAGCGTATTTTTCATGCGGTCATCTTAAGAGATTTATTCGCAAAAAGCAATGCTCGAGCAACTACAGATTCAACCGCTGAAGATTTAAAGCAGATCCTTTTATTTCGACAATGAGCATTTCGCCACGTCCTATGGTGTTTTTCGAATTGTCCGGGCTCCAGATATATGTTGGGAATGCCTTTTGTGTTAGCAGGTAATACAGGTGGGTAATCTGGTCCCCGTGCGATACAGCGACACAGTCTTTTCCGCTTCCTAATCGTTCTTCATAAAAACTCTTCACTCGTTCAATAATTGCAGTGCGGGATTCTCGCGTTGGTGCATCCTCTTCGACTTTCCATTCATCATGGTCAGGCTTTATTGTGCCTTGTAGATTTGGACAACGTGTTTCAATGAGTCGTTCATCAACGATGATTTCACCTCCGATAGCGTCTTGAATAATTGCTGCGGTCTGCATACATCGTTTGATGGGGCTTGTGTAAATAGGCACGTGATGAACATTATTGTTGATGAGCCAGTCTCCAACCCGCTTGATTTTTGCGATTCCGTCATCGGCGAGCTCAACCGGTAGATGGTAGGGAAATATATTTTCGGGATTTTTGTAGTTCGGGTGCCTCACGAAATAAATCTTCATCCAGAAAGTATAATAATTACACTATGACCGAGCAAGATGTTCTCGAAATATTGCAGTTATTTGAGAAAGCAGGAATAGATATTTGGATTGACGGGGGATGGGGTATTGATGCGCTGATCGGTAAAGAGACGCGTCCGCATGAAGATCTCGATGTCGCCTTCGATCACCGTCACGTTGGCACGGTCCGACAACTCCTCGAGACAAGGGGATTTCATGATATGCCAAGGAATGATACAAGAGAATGCAATTTTGTTTTAGGTGATGACAAAGATCGGAGAATTGACATCCATACATTTCGATTTGATGAGAAAGGAAATAATATTTTTGGTGTCGCGTACCCCAAAGATTCGTTGGCTGGAAGGGGCATGATTGGCAAAAAGCATGTTAACTGTATTTCGCTAGAGTGGGTAATTAAGTTTCATGAAGCGTATGAACCAGATGAGAATGACCGTATAGATATTCAGGCTCTGTGTGAAAAGTTTGGAGTTAAACCACCGAAGAATTACGTTAAGTAACAACCTTTCCATTGGAAATGGTGAGTGGGTTTCCTCCAATAAACTTTATTGAATCGTCTTCAACAACTATTGCTTGGTCGTCGCGCAATCCATAAATGATTCCTTGATATCCCTCGGATGCTTTCACGTATGCCTCTTTGGTTCTATTGGGAAGTTCGGTTGAATTAAGATGAGGCTTAATTGCAAAATCGACAAACTCCATATATTTAGTAATCCCATAATCATCTCCTTCTCCATATATCTGAAGATACGCAGAAGTTGATACTCTTTTACACATCACCATACTTCCGGCGCTACTTCCCATATATACTTTTTCTTTTAATAACTCTGGAAGCATTTCTGTAAAGCCGGTTTTATTAAAAACAGACATTAGATAGTCTGTATGTCCTCCGACTACGAATATGACATCTTTGCTCATTATCTTTTCTACAACTTGTGTCTTATCCAAAGCAAGAAGGCTAACTAAGTCAATTTCACCACCAACTGCCTTAGAGACTCTACCTAACTCCTCAATATTCCATCGCTTGTCTCCTTCTTCCATAGCATACGCTTCGTTGATGATGGCTATAGAAGTTTGAGACAACTCTTTACCTACGAGTTGAGCAAGTACATTTGCGACCTCTTGATTTTGAAAGTCATTCGATGCTAGTAAAAGTTTCATTCGAGAATTATAGCAATTCTTAAACCCTCGTAGGTGCGTGGTGAGCATGGTGTATTTTTAGGTTCGAAATTGTGCTACAATGGGTCTGTGCATAATTCATATTATGCAAGTGGATTTTTGTTTCATTCTCCCTCACAACAAATTCTCTTGCTGCAATCTGTTCTCGAGGGTGATACTCCATGGAGTATCATTCGAGTTTCACACGCATCCTCCGATGATCCACTGAGTGTTTTTTCTACGCACATCTCACGGTTGCTGAACGTTGCTCAGCTCAATGTGCGACCGGTTTACAGCTATGTCGATAAAAAATCCCAGAGTCAGAATTCGATATTTTTTGCAGATGTTACAACTCGCCAGAACTACCCCGAAACGACCACGTTCCGATATCGATGGTTCGAGTTGAAGGACCTTCGTAAGCTTCGCATGAACGATTCGATTCGGCATGACATCGTCGTTGGAACTAGAGTGATTGCGGCAGGAGAGCGTGAAAAAGAAGAATCAATGTCGGAAAGTAAACGCCCAGTGCGATCTACGCATCGACACGCTCGGAGGCGTTCTTGAGCATGGTTGCAAAATTGCGCGATTGAATGTCGAGGGTAAATTTCTCATCGACAGTTTTCATTCCTGCTGTGACGAATCGCTCCTGAAGATCGGGATCAATGAGGATCTTTTCAATTCGGTGCGCAAGGACACTCGCGTCATGCGGTGGAACAAGAAATCCATTATACGAATCACTGATGATCTCAGGAATACCACCTACTTTTGATCCGATAACCGGAACCCTACACGCCATTGCCTCTATAAATACTTGGCCAAATGTTTCATTTTCTGATGGAAGCACAAATACATCGGCGCTGTTATACATCTTCGGCATCTCATCGAGAGGAACTGTTTGTACGATGGTTTGCTGTTCAACGTTGTGGAGCTGTATGTATCCTAAGAGCATGCGATGTGCTTTCTGATACTCGTCGTCTAGACTTTGCGGTGGTTTTCCTACCGCAATTACAAGACGCCACTGTGGATAACGAGGGGCGAGTTTTGAGAAAGCCTCAAGAAGAGTGATGATGCCCTTCTGTCCCAAGATATTCTTCGTACCAAGAACAATACGAGAAGCGGTGAGGATTACAAGATTTTCGGAGGATAGCCCAAGCTCACGTTTCCCCTTTTCTTTTCCATCACTTTTGAAAGTGAACTGCTTGGTATCGACGCCGAGGTAGTCAGTTGAGAGAACGTCGATGGATGTGCCTTTGTGAAAACAATCTCCAGCGACACTTTTACTTACACAGCTAACTTTTGACCATGGCAGCTGGTTTACCAGCTCCATCTGCAGTGTGGTTGCGGCGAATGAATGTACGCGCAGTACAACCGGGATCTTATACTGCATACAAATCATATTTAGCATGAGGCTATATGCAGCGGGAAGACCGAGATGAAAATTCTCAACACAGATAACATCGATCTTGTCCTTCACAATATACTCAGTTATTCGTTTGCCAAACTGACGAGCCTTTTCCTTAGTTACTCGTGGTGACGAATGTTTTTCAATGAACAACGATGTGTCAAGGTGTATGGTTACGTTGCGTATTTTTTTTATCGAATTCTTTTCTCGCGTGGGAAGAAGGACGAATGTTTTATGATGCGACTCATCTTTATAGTGCTCAATAACATTTAAGAGCGATCGCTCGATGCCACCTACACTTTCAAATGGGGAGTTCGGACTGATAAAGAGCGTTTTCACGTATCTATTCTACGAAGGTAAGTGCATACCCACGTTTTCCTGCTCTCCCGGTTCGACCGATGCGATGAACATAGTCTTCATACGAGGTTGGAGCGTCGTAATTGATAACGTGAGTAATATCATTAATGTCGAGGCCTCGAGATGCAACATCGGTTGCGATCAAGACCTGGAGTTGTTCAGCTTTGAACTGGTCAACCGCTCTCTGTCGTTGATTCTGTGTTTTATTTCCATGGATTGCGGCTGCGCGAAATCCCCGTTGAACTAATTCGCGGGAAAGTCGTTCCATTCCCCATTTCGTTCTCCCAAACACTAATACCTTGGTGAAATCAGGTCTCTGGAGTAGCTCGATCAGCACATCGAGCTTGGGCTTTTCACGCGTTATTCGAACAATGTTTTGTTCAATATTTTCGGATGTTTCCTGTTGTTTGACCGATACCGTTACTGGATTAGAAACAAATGATGTAAGAATCTGTTTTGTTTTGCCATCTACGGTTGCAGAGAAGAACAGTGACTGACGATTTTTCGGTAACAGAGAAATAATAAAGGTAATATCCTGAATAAATCCCATATCAACCATGCGATCGGCCTCATCGAGGACGATCGAATGAAACGACCGAATATCAATTGCCTGTCGCTCAATAAGATCTTTGAGTCGGCCGGGGGTCGCGATAACGACCTGCGGTCTTCGCTGAAGTGCATACATCTGTCGTTTGATATTGAGACCTCCAACCAATGAGACTGCATGCATTCTCAGGTTCTGAGCGAGCGATACAAACTCATCTTCAATTTGTGTAGCGAGCTCTCGTGTGGGGACAACAATCAGAATTCCTCGACCATTACTTTTTACCAATTTATCAATAAATGGAATGAGGAAGGCCGCTGTTTTTCCGGTGCCGGTATTCGCAATGCCGATGACATCCTTACCCTCCATGATAT
>CAYZRL010000023.1:0-9671 GCA_964480835.1 uncultured Gammaproteobacteria bacterium | reverse complement strand
ACCGACCGCAACCAGAACAACGACAACGACACCAAGTATTTTTTTATTCATAGTGCCATCATGATAGCAAAATGGGTGTTCTTGTCAATACCCACGCAACATCGAGGCGACGGGTCAATACACGAGGTGAGAGAGCCAAAAAAAATCGAGCCGTCGCTCGATTTTTTTCTTCCTTACGTATGTACTGTTTACATAGGTATTGTTTTTCGAAAATTGGATTTTGTGCTCTACGTGTTTTTATTTGTTAAGTTCTTTTTTTTGAGCAGCCGTTTTCCTTTTTTCGATGTTTATTGGTAAATTGTAATTGTGCACGTCAACTTATAATAATAATTATAGGATACACATATTCATTTATCGTTGTCAAGCGCATTTTATATAGGATAGATTAACGAGGCTATTTAACTGTATTTATACATCTATCGGTACGAAATCGACTTCTACTACAGGAAGATTTATGAGGTTTTTTTTGTGTACTTTTCTTTCGAATGTTTGATGATATTTTCGCGATTGTCATTACTCACCTCAGGGAGGGGAAGCGTGCGCGCTGGGAAGGGTGCGCTGGTCATATCATCGATTGAGAGCTTGAGAACCACCTCATACTTCCCCAATGATACGAGATCGTTCTCGGTATAGAGCTCAGCAAACTCCTTTGTAAGGATATAGGCATCCTTTGCGCCAACGACAAAGGATATAAGGGTGCCCACGTTCCCAAAGATCGCTTTTTGAACCGGGAGTTCGAGCTGATCGATGTACTGGTTGGCGAGAATGAGCGCGAGGCGGTATTTTCGTGCTTCTGACAGGATTTTGATGAATGATGCGGTGGCAAAGTTCTGAAACTCATCTACATAGAGGAAGAAGTCCTTCCGATCGTCCTCTTTTTGGAAGGACCGACCCATAGCGGCGAGTTGGATGCGTGTAATGAGCATTGCGCCAAGAAGAGATGCGTTATCCTCTCCGAGCTTCCCTTGGGACAGATTCAAGATGAGAATCTTACCTTCGTTCATGATTTTCTCGAGGTCAATGGTGGATTTTGGTTTTCCGATTATGTTACGGATCATCTTGGACGAGACAAACTGTCCAACTTTGTTCTGGATTGGTGCAACAGCCTCTGCCTGCAGCTTTTCGGGCATCCTCGCAAACTCTTTTTCCCAGAAGTTCTTGAGTACCGGGTCGTGAACATGCTTCTGAACTACCATCGCTCGATACTCCTCATCTGAGAGGAGCGTGAGTACATCGACGAGCGTTGCACCGGGCACTTCGAGGAGTGTGAGAATCACGTTTCGGAGAATGTATTCGAGACGTGGCCCCCAACTATCTCCGTAGAGTTTGTAGAAGATGCTTACAATACCCGACGCAACGAGGTCCTTATGTTGTTGATGTTGAACCTCGAGCACATTGAGCGAGAACGCACGATCGGTATCAAACGGCTCGAGATACACCACATCTTTGAGGCGACGCTTTGGAATGTAGTCGAGGATGGTCATCGACAGATCGCCATGGGGATCGATGATGCCGACTCCGCGATCCTTTCGAATGTCGTCGATCGCCATATTAGTAATGAGCGTCGACTTTCCAGATCCTGTTTTACCAACGATATAGACATGTTTTCGGCGGTCTTTCGTACTAATGCCAAAGGTAGACTCTTTGTTTTTGTAGTCGGCTTTCGCAAAAAAGTTGATATCTCGTTTTCCATCCGAATCCTTTCCATCAGAGACCGGCAGATTCTCTGGAGGTTCACCGGAGAGCATCTTTCCCCATGTAATGTTTCGGACTCCAGCAAGGAGGACTCCCGGCGGATGCCAGATCGTGGCCAACTCCTGAGCGTTGAGAACTTGGTATTTATGTTCGTTTAAGAAGAATGACCGTTGCTTCATGTGGGAGTAGAGGCGCTTTTTGAACAACAATGGTCGTTTGAAGACGAACTGGTTGCCTTCGCCCAAGGAAAAACTTCCGAACGTACCTCCAAGACTTCGAAGACTACTCATGAGGCCGGTGTGCTCATCCGATCCTGCAATCAGACGAATTGCGACCTTACCACCCTGAAATGAAGCCTTCTTCATCATAAGGAGCTTCTGTGGATTCTGACCGTATTTATCTGCTGTTGGATCGTATGCCAGTGTTTTTGCAGCCTCGACCGATCGATGCTGCCAGTTGAAGGTGGTTGGCATGCACACAATCTGGACACCAAGCCGCATGTCAGGAGCCTGCTTCGAAAGATACCCCAGTATCGACGAAAGGGGATCGACGTCACGAAAGTCCTGATAGGTCTTAATTGGGAGGTAGAAGTACGAATTTAGCCTCATTTCAGCAACTGCGGTGTGTTTGGCATTCATTACTCCCAAGAGTGGATCGGTAGTCTTTCGCAGGATAGATGCAGGAAATGCGGAGGTGACGAGGCTCTGTACCAGGGTGTCAGCGCTCGATGGAGCCGTGAGATAGAAGTAGATCGACTGGTTCAGGAGGTAAAGCTCTGCAGAGTAAATCTTCGGATGTACAATCGCGCGTTTCCAGAGCGGAACGTACGGAGAGGCGAGAAGCGATGCGAAGATCTGTGTAGCGCTTTCAATCGGCGTTTCGTCGTCTTTTGGGTTTTTGATGTGAAAATAGGATCGTGAGTTTGCCATCTCAATTTGATTATACAGAACTTTCATATCGAGGTGAGGCTGACACCATACTCTTCACATCCGACGTGCCCTAGAGCGTCACAACGGCCTATGTAAATAACTCTGTAGACTATGATCTATGGTAAGTTTTTTTCAGCGCGATTTAATGTAGTTGATGGCAATCCGAGGGAATATTTTTCATAAGGACGGTTATTATCATGTGTACAATAAAACGCTCGATGACAACAAAATCTTTCGATCTGAGCGATATTCCGAACGATTTTATAAGACGCTGAGATTCTATAAATCAGATATTGCACATCGGTATCGACTATCCGCCTTTTTAGAGAAGCCCGAGAATGATCAGGAGGGGTTGTATCTAGACTCATCAAATCTTTTTGAAATCCATGCGTATTGTTTTATGCCGAACCATTATCATATCCTCATGAAGCAAACCACGGATACTGATATATCAACATTTATCAAGCTCATCATGGACTCGTTTACTAAAACATACAATGTTATTAATGATAGAAAAGGCCCCGTCTTTTTAACTGGCTTTAAAGCAAAGCCTGTTACTACCGACGAGCAATTCATCCATGTAGCCCGTTATATTCATCTGAACCCATACTCCAGTTCTTTAGTACAGACATTTAGCGACCTGCGCCAGTTTCGATGGTCATCATATGGTCACTATTGTTGCCAGGATAGAGATGTGCTTGTTGATGATTACGCGCTTTATCAACACTTTCGAATTGCAAGTAGTCCCGCTCGTTTAATACACTTTACTGAAGATCAGGCTGATTGGCAAAAAACCTTGGCGTATATAAACGAGGACTAGGAAGGCTTGCACGTCGGATGTGTAGCCTACTACTACTACTACTACTACTCGGCTTAAAGGGTAGTCAACGAATTACTATATTCACCGCGTGAATATCGACAGATCATATCGTTATGACAGTCCAAATATTAATTTATGTAGACAATAGTCAACAGACAATATTGTTGTTCTTCGCTATGGTTTTGTTGTATGCCACCGATAGTAAAGGTAAAAGGAAAAGTGCTCTACCGAAAAATAGGAGAGAATATTTATCTTGCACGAAGAAGAAGAGGAATAACGCAAGATCAACTCGCTGAACATACCGGCCTTGATCGGACGTACATCTCTCAGATTGAAAATGGGTGGCGGAACCCTTCGGGCAAAAGCTTACTCGAACTTTCAAGAGCGCTTGGTATAAGACTCGATAAATTAGTAGGCCAAAAATTTCCGAATGAGTCAGCGAAGCAAAAACGGATTGCTAAGAGGCGCTAGTGCACGTCGGATGTGAATATTACTTGCTGAAGGCGAACCGTGGACGAAGCGCATACGACTTGGATACCAGTGTCTGATAGTCGCGGGTAAGTTGTGAGGAACGTCGCTTATGTGCGAGCTTCTTTGAGAATGCCACAAGTCGATTATATCGTTGCTTATTCGTGCGCAGATCTTTCAGAAGGTCTTCCAGGTCATTTTTATCGATAGAGAAAAAGAGATCTCGGTCCGAAACCTGTGTTTCTTCCATAGCTCGCAGGAAGTCCGGAGACTTCATGTACTCAATAAATGCTGTGGAAAATATCACGGGGCGGTGAAAGCCGAGCGCGTGTGTGAGCGTTGATGGCGCTGCCATAAACTCGCGGTAGGGTAGAGCGACCACGTCAGCGGCAGAGTAGTACCGAACGAGCTTGTGCTCGTCAACGAATCCAATGATCGAGGTTCTTGAAGCCTCTTTTGCGGTTTTCATCAGATCGCGGTAGTATCGTTGATACTCTGCGTTCTGCTTCAAGGCCGGATTTCGACCACCAACCAACAATAACTTCATGTTTTTCATCTTCATTTGACTGAAGACCTTCGTGATCCAGTCGGTGCCTTTATGCCAATCAGCAAATCCAAACACGAGAACAACGAAGTCATTACTCGAGAGTCCAAGTTTACGCTTTGCCCACGCCTTGGAAACGGTCTGCTGTTCGGTGACTCCAACAGGAATCGTAACAAGCTTGTCCGGACTCATATACGCGCGGAGTTTATCGCGAAGATCTTCCTCAAATACAATGATTTTGTCGGAAAGGAAGCCGATGCTTCGATAGAACATCCGAATATAGATGTTGGTAGCCCGCATTTTAAACTGTGCCCAGTATTTCTTTATCTGGAAGCGAGTTTTTTTTAGTTCGGTTTTGTAGCCTTGCAACTGGTGTCGCTTGAGGATCGCATATTCCTGAGGAGCATGTTGAAACTCGAAGTAGACATTTTTCCCGAAAAGTTTTGAGCACGCAACAATGAACGGAAGTACAAGTGTTGTTTTTACTCCGCCATAGACATGGAAATCGAACTGGATGAGAATGTTTCTAATTTTTGAGTGTCGTGCAACCGGTGAGAGTACCGAAAGGAGCGAAAATGGTCGATTTCTCCTCCAGACACGGTGGATCAAGAGGCTCCGGTTCTCGCTGTGTGTCTTTTTTTTACCGATTCGTTCGGCTAGAACGAGGATGTTTTGCTTTTTTGACAGTTCGATCAGCGATCGTTTCGCGTGGATCGCCAACGGGAGAGCTTCGCGGTCATTTTCTGGGAAGCTGGTGACCACGAGGAGGGTATTTTCGTCATTCAAGGGCAAACGCCTTTTTTTCATGCTCCTTCGTGTATTAAATGATAGATTAGGTACACTTCGGCGGCATATCCTACATGGAAATACTTTGTAGGGTACCCCGTCGTAGCATCAGATTCATGCTGATTGCGAAGTCGGGTCATGATGAATGCCTCATTCTACCATATTTTGAGGCTAAAATCAAGGTAAGTACAACAAGTCCAAACCCTCCAAACTGAAGTATCTGAGGCCAGAAAAGAATGTACTGCCGGTGGGCTCCCGAGTTGACATGCGCATCCTCCATAATCCAACCGTTTTCCCAGTTGTTGACTAGCACATGGGGAAGTAAAGCGCACCGTTTCTTATTCGTATCGCAGTCGACTGCGATCCATCCGCTATGAAAGGAGGCGCCGTTTGTGAGCACCTGGATCGTTCGTGGAGAACCTGACGTTTGTGAGAGCTTTGTGAGGTAGTCATAGTACAGAGGATAGAGTGTAACTTCCTTCAGTTCGTTAACAGATTCGTATTCGCCGTATGAGATGTTATCGAGATAGAGTCCAAGCCCCTTTCCGTACTCATATGGAGGGATGACAAAGTAGTCCGAAACAAAGGATGATGAATGCGAGAGTTCATCGTAGGTAGTGCACAGGTTTGAGTACATATTCTTGAGGCAAAATCGGAGCGGGAGGCCCTTCATATTTCGCGCTGTAAAGCCAACAACATAGCCAATAGTGTGGGGAAATGATTCATTTTGGATCGAGATTCCTCGCGAGGTATTTCTCGTACTGAGTCGAATGATCGAGTCAGATGCGCTCATATACGTAATTATTCCCGGGACGGTCTGGCCAGCTGCAATTCGCTTCGCGGTATATCTGAGAGGATGTTGTAGTTCTGGCACTGAGGGAGCAATATCGTCGGTAAACCGATCGGTTTGCTTTAAAAAGTTTCGGAATGGGTAGCTTACGATCTGCGTCAGCCGATGGTCCGCGCTGATATACGATCCGAGATCCATGTACGCCTGGTCAAGATAGTTCCATCGATATCCAGGCTGTACCTGATGGGAGACAGATATCACTTGGGAGGGATCGGGATTCGAAACGGAATACACGATAACGGATCCGAACTCCTTCATTTTGTATAACTTCTTTGCATGAACAAGAGTATTAAGCACGTTCTGACTCTCTCGTTCAAATAAGATTTGCTGTCTATTTTTCTCGGACGGTGTAGTAACACTGGTGTCCCAGAGGATGTATCCCAGGTTGTACTTTTCAACCGTTTTGATAAACGCATCCGCACGTTGGCTGTAAAGCGTGTACTGGAGCTCACGAAAGGCTTCTTCGTTCGCAATGCTCCAGCGATCGGAGTCACGATCGAGTACTGGCTGCTTCATTCCAAACCAAATAAACCCTGAGCCTTGATACCCCCATGAATAGTACTGCCAGCCAGAGAAGGTATGGAGCGGAAGTGTAAGGAGGGCTCGATCTGGTTGGGTCTTCATATACTTCCAGAGATCAAAGTACGACTGCGGTATCGCTTTCTTAAACCGTGGTGATATGAGCGCGCCGCGAAGCAACGGGAATCCCATGATTATCATGGCAAAGGCAAGGAGGCTTACGACCGTTATCCGACCGGCGCGGTTTCTCAACCGAGATAGTAGCCACTCGATAGAAAGAGCAAGATACAGCGTGTATCCAAAAACAAGAAGGATCGAGAACTTGGTAAAGACGAAGCGAAGCGCCTCTTCAAACAATGAAAATCTCAGTAACTGCTGGAACAGCCAGCTGAACGGTGGAGTACTGTTCATGAGTAATATGAAGGGGATCGCAAGAAAGGGGAGGAGGGCAATGTTCGCGTATTGGCGACGCTTGAGTGCCAACGCGACTCCCGTAAGTACCAGCGCGAACATTCCATAGCCGATCGCTTGCACGGCTGGAGATGACAGATGGTCTCGCCATTCCGGCATGAGATACTCAAATCGACCTTGATCGAAGTTGTAGACCGACCACTGCAGGTAAAACCCTCGTGCGACAGCGACATCCTTCAGATATCCATTTTCCTGGTTTCGAATACGATACTCCTGAGAAAAAACGCGGTTCTGCTTGCTCTGCTTTGGTACTGAGCTCGAAGTTGCGATGTAGTAGAGGTTTGGAAGAAGCCAGAAACTATTGACCCCGAGTGTAACGAGGATCAGTGCGAGCGGTTTTTTGTACGATGTCCTTGTAAGGATCGTGTAGGTAAGAAGGAATGCAATATAGGTGCCAAAGAATGCATACCAGAGGTGTGCCGCGTATGCTTGGGGTGTTGCGAGGAGTGTCGCGACGCCAAATAGCAGTAAGAACCGTTTTTTCTTAGATGTTAGAAAACGAATCGAAAGGTAAAGAGCCCAGGGAAGGAATGCGTACTGGGTTGGAAACATCTCAAACGGAGCATAAAACTGCTGAACAGAACCAAGAGAAAAGACGTAATACAGGGAACCAACGAAGGCAATCGATCGAGCCACTCCTTGAGACGATTTTGAGTAGTCTTTTATAACAGAACTGAGGAGCTGATACATGCCAAGAGCACCAACTAAAAAGCATGTAAATATATAGAGATATCGAAGCATGGAAAGTGGCGCGAAAAGGCTCATCCCCCAGAGGAGTAGTACTCGAGGAAGATCTGCCATGTGCGAGTGACCGGCAACGGCACCGAGGCCTTGATCTGCCCGCCAGACCCCATTGATCAATCGTGAAATATTCAGTCCGAAATTAAATTCGGGATGAAGTGTGTCCCAGCCTGTAAGGAATGTTCCCGGTACATAGGTAGAAAAACATATGTATCCAACAAGTGCGGTTATGAGAAGGGGATAGAGGTAACGAGACAATAATGAACGCATAGTTCATTATCTCAAAAAATGCACGACGTGTAGCTATCAAATAATCTTGTCAGGACGCTCTGGCGCACGTCGGACGTGAAGAGTTCGGTAGCGAGCTTATTTCGTGACTTCAGCATCCTTCAAGCACTGTTTGTAGACGTCGGTGATTGGGTAGCTTACCATTGTTTTCTCATCCACGTTCTGCTCAAATCGAGAGGTCATTCCACATTGGAATACTGACTGAGCATGCATATAACGATCGAACCGATTGAGTCCGAGATAAAGCGCAATGGATAAAAAAATGAGCACAAGAACAGTGCCCGCGGTACGGGCAACCATGATCTGATATTCCTGATCTTTTACCATGAATAAAAATAAATTGATAATAACAAACCTTTCCTCTGAGCACGATCCGAAAAGCTACGAATACATGGTCATAGGGAAGGCGACGAGTGTTGTTTTGGTGTTTTGTTCTGCAGTCAGAGTGACTGGAGTCCGACAAAGTCGAGACACACAAAACGACAACAATCGTCGCGGGGTAGGGGAGCATCTTGCTCGAAATCAACGCTGGATGCGTTGCTCGTGCGCCATGCTCAGGAACGGACTTCGGATATGCTGATTGGCATACGCATCATCATAGAGACGATCTCACAACACTGGATGTGCTGCAGATTGTCATGCGACAATGGATGCTTTTCAGCAAGGTGAGGGCTCCTCAGAGACCAACCTGCAACTGCGCGATGACGCCGTTGGGCGAAACCACGATCACGTCGAGGATCTGGCAACCGGTGCCGGAACTGCAGTTGGGCGCAGTCAACATCGCAGCGATGCGATCGTCGACCAGGGACATCCAGGTGCTCTCAGCGGAGGGATCCGTGAGGGGCCTGTACGAACCGTGCCAACCGGAACCGGGGAGAACGTTCGTGAGTTCGAATCGAGCGACGCTGTCGGTGTCGTTGATCATGATCACGATCGAACCCTGGTTGGATCCTCCCGGGAGTGCAACATCCATCACGGTCACGGGACCGGTGGTGTAGACCTCGTACTCGTCGGGGGCGACGTCGAAGGTGATCGAGTTGCCGTTGTAGGGCACTCCGCCTTCGGACTCGTAGGGCGTCCAGTCGCTGTTGCTCGACGGTGGGACCGGCGGCTGTCCGGTTGCGACCTGAGGGGTCGTCGTGGACGTGGTCGTCGGGGCCGTCGTCGCGGGGGTCGCGGTGGTCGCGGGCGTCGTGGGCGTGGTCGCTGAGGTCGTGACCGTGGTCGTGGCGGTTGCCGAGGACTTGTCGTCCTTGGTGAAGTACCACACGGTCAGGCCAGTTGCGGCCATCAAGGCGATGATGCCGAGGATGGCGGGCCAGCGCCTCCGCGTTTGCGGTGTGACGTCCGGGTCTTGGTAGATGGCGTCGGGATTCATGGGTTGCATGATCCGTCCTTTCGTGTGCGTTGTCATCTCGACACGGCATCAGCGGGATTGCTGATCCGATTTTACGGGCTTTAGACCAGAGGTCTATACCGGAGGACTGTAAGCGCGACCGAAGTCAGCTACGATGAACGTGCCCTGTTTGAGAAAACGTTTGCTAGTACCTTTGACATCGA
>CAYZRL010000022.1:0-11635 GCA_964480835.1 uncultured Gammaproteobacteria bacterium | reverse complement strand
CCTATTCAGTATTGGGTCTTGTTCTGATACTCTTTAGTTATCTTATTGTGTCCCTTGTTGGTGTTGTAACCGGCACGGGACTTCCATTCTAATCATGCAAAACGTAGCACCAATTTTCGGCAAGGTAACGCCGCCAGTGAACGGAATCGGCGCCGCTCGCCCTGGTGCGGACCTTAGCAAATTGATAGCTGGAGGAATTAATATTTTTCTTGTCTTTATTGGAATTCTTGCGCTGGTATACATGCTGTGGGGTGCAATTAGCTGGGTGACATCCGGCGGCGAAAAGGACAAACTACAGAAGGCGCAGTCAAGGATTCGGAGTGCGATTGTCGGCATCTTCATTGCAATAGTCGTCTTGGTATTGTTTAACGCAATTTTTGCAATTGTCTTCCCTAACTCAGGAATCATCAGTCCAAGTAATGGTGGATTCAAGTTCGTTATACCGACCTTCCGATAATCTATCTCGGTATAATAGTGCATGTCGCAAACGAGTACGTACCTCACAAAGGATATCTACATTCCACAGGTAGATGAGCAAGATCAATTCATCGCTCCTGTTGAGCGTTGGAAAGCACACCGCGAAGGAATTCTCCACCGAGCATTCACCGTCGCTGTGTATTATGATGGCAAGATAATCTGTCAGCATCGCAAACATCCTGTCTTTGACAAAGTCTTCGACTTAACTGCTTCGTCTCATCCACAGGTTATCGACGGATCGATTCAGTCTATGGAAGAAGCGGTCTTCGCAACACTTGCTCGAGAGTGGGGCATGAAAAAGACCGATGTGCAACTTCTCAAAAATGTCGGGTTTGCACTCTACGATGACAAGGACCCCAACAGCGAATATCGCGAACATGAGTACTGTTACCTCCTGACCTGTGAGACAACTCGACTCCCAATCGTTAATACTGAGGTCGCATATGGATACTCACTCGTGAGTAAGGAAGAGCTGAACGACCCGGTAAAACGAGCGGTGTATCAGTTTGCACCCTGGGTTCACGCCTTTTTGGCAAAAGGACTTCTCACGAGATAGTGGTTCCCAACGATTCCTTTGCGAGGATGATTTTTTGACAGATATCTGGGATCAATCCATCAACAATTCTTGTACGAATACCCGAATCTGCGAGCTGTAGTGATTGCTCAATCTTGTGTTTCATTCCACCCGTGACATCGAATCCTGCAGTGGCTGAAAAATGTTGCTCCAGTTCAGCAATATTTTTTCTTGTAACGCTAGGAATCACCTTGTGGGATGCGTCGAGAAATCCAGCGACGGTAGTAAGATGAAGTATCTCGACATCAGAGTATTCTGAAATGAGTCGTTGAACAATGCGCTCGAACAACATCTCGGTTGAATAGATAACACCACCCCGTACTTCGTCTGGGATTACATCTCCATACACCATCGGCACGATGCCTTCAGCAAGGCATGATCGTAATGAATCGACCGAGATTTCAACTGGTTTTCCATCGTTCAGCCGAAGAATATCTGCACCGGTGAAGACCCTCACTAGAACGCCGGCTCGAACGAGCTCAGCCCTGAAAATTTCGTTGAGCTCTTTGACCTTCTCATGAATGAACGCAAAACCATCCGGAGTCTTTACGTCGTGATGGAGCGCGGCATAGTGACCAAAGGAACCAGCGCCGTTCCCGAGAATATATCGACGGTTTGACTGTGCTTTGTAGGCCGATGCAAAGTCTTGAGCAAGCTGCCGAATGATGTCGAGTCTTGCAGTGTACGGTGTTTTTTTATCGGTAATGAGACTTCCTCCAAACTTAAGCAGGAAGAGTTTGTGATTCTTCATACTACGGATGACGCAACATTCCAGCGTCCATAACCTGTCGAACAATGGTTGGTGCATGAGGTGCAGTTCTGAATGTTCGAGCAGAGCCTGCGTCTATGATCTGGCTTACAGGGACGAACGAAATTCCCGAAAGTTCACCCGAGTCAACCAGTCCTTTTGATTGTCCATGTTGAAACGCTCGGATCACTGGTACCGGATTCTGTGTCCACATAACCAATCCGTATCCGAGAGCGTTTGATGAATCCCCATTCAAACCCGTATCGAGATTGAATGTATGCGTGAAGCCCTCATCGGAGCAATACCTCGTTGTGTAGAGACCGATACTATGCGGGTTTTGAACACCAAGCTCTTCGGTAAATAACCGCTGGATCGCGTTCATGGCGGCATCATCTTGATCAGTTGAACTATCACCAGTTTCGATTGTTTCTGATGGAAGCCCCAAATCTCCTTCGCGAATCCCCTTTCGGTCGTTACGGTTGTGTCGTAGAAGACAGATGGACGGTTCTCCTGTATGTGTCAGATGAGCGAGCACGAGAATCACTCCCTGGCGGCCAAATTCCCTCTCAGAATAGTGAACTGGGTACTCCGTTCTCGGACGTTCTACAAGCGTCATGTAACTATATGAGTCGGGTGTGGTAATCAAATCATTCGCTCAGATGAACGGAACACTCAGCCACCCAGCGTGGAGACTACCATAGAGCATGAAGAGTATGGTGGTCGCGTAGAGACCAAGAACACCCAATGAAACATAGAATGAGTGTTTACCTGCAAATCGAATTGCAAGAAAGCTCAGTATAACTTTCCAGAACAAGATTGATATCGAAAAGGCGATGTACAGAAGACTCAAACTCTTTCCAAACACTGAAGACGTTCGCGGTGGAGGAAGAACTGCATTGAGCCCAAAACTCACAAAAAACCAGAGCATGGTGGGTATCAAGGTATATGTCATAACGGTCAAAACGGTACTGAAGTCCCAGTGATCAAATCGTAGCTTACGACCAAGGGAGAGGATGAAGACAAATGTGAAGAAAAGAGTCGTTGTTGCAAGGACGGTCGGTGTAGGATTGAGTGTAAGATAGATACATGTAAACGTGAGGATGGTGAACGCATGCGAGATATCTGCGCTGGTCGCAATACTACGCATGGTACGATACGGCTTGAGTACGAGTCCAACACCATTACGGTATACAAGGAGCAAAGTGGTGAGAATCTTAGAAAGCATGTTGCAGAGTCGTCGTTAACTTCACGAGTGGTAGATGGAAGACGAGTGACACCGCTAATGCGATGAGAAATGACAGTGGGATCAAATATACGAACGGCATGACCTTCAGTGATGAACTGATCTGTTTGTACAACCGTGTAAGCGATGGATTTCCGAGATCGCTTGGCTCAACGATAAATGCCTCATGGTATTTCTGTTTCAAGTAAGATAGATTCATAATCGGTTATAGAGTGAAATAAATGATCTCCGCGCTCGGAATAAGAGACTTTCGCTTGCTTTCACCGTCAACTTCATCTTGGTTGCAATGTTCTTCACAGTGAGTCCCTCAATATACTTGAGTCGGATGATGACCCCATAATCATTCGGGAGCGAACGGAGAACGGTAGCGATTTTTGCCTCAATCATCGTTCTATCGAGTTCGTCATCGATGACCATTGTCTTCAGTCGTTCGAGAATGAATGGTGGTATTGCAGAAAAGAGGATCTTTTTAAGTTTTTTTCTTCGAATACGGTCAATGGTTTTGTTACGTGCGATACTGAAGAGATAGGTCTTGAGAGAGGCTTCGTGTTTATAGCTTCTCAGTGCTTCGAAGAGCTCAATAAATACATCCTGGACAACCTCCTGTGTGCTTTCACGTTCGCGAAGTGTTCGAAACACAAATGCATAGAGCGGGCGTTCATATCGACGCACCAGTTCTCGGAGTGCTATATCGTCCTGCTGGAGGAGAAGGGTTACCAGCTCAGCGTCAGAGATATCTCGGAGCCTCATGAAGCTTATTATATCACTTCAATGGAAGCTGGTAGAGCTTGGTTTTCAGGAGAGCATAGGCATTTTTTTTGTACACCTCGACACTCGATGCTTTCGAAAGGATATCGGCTTCATAGGATCGTTGATAGGAGCCATCGCTCGTGAGCGAGATAATGATCCCTTTTTTCCGATCCCAAAGGTATACGAGATCATCGTCAGATGAGGTTATGACTCGCGTGATCGATGGTTCTGCTTCAGGATACTGTGGGGAAAATCCGTCCTGGAGTCCCGATGTATACTTCGTAAGCAGCTTGTCCTGTGCGACGTAGACGGACTGATCAAACGCAAATGAGTTTGCCTTCACGGCATATGCGGTCGATTGAAAGTATGCCGACTTACTCGCGTACCCGTCTTCGGTTGGAATGTACTTCCAAATCTGTCCTTTTCCTGCGTCAAGAAGATAGATATTGCTGTTGTAGATCTTCATATCAACGATCGATTTCCACTCATTGTCATTCTTTATCGCAACACTTTTCTTCTCACCATCTAACGTAATCTTCCCAACGCCTGAGTTTGGCTTATAAAAGTAAATGTCGTTATCGCTCAGACCGACAACTGTAGCTCCGGACAGTACCGAGCTTTTTACTGAACTGAGCGTCTTTTTCTCGAGCGAAGCGAGATATACAGTACCGCGTGGATCGAGTACTGCAACCATACCGTCGTACAGCCACATCTTCGATCCTTGTGCGTCTTTATTTTCCAATGTCAGATCCAAGAATTCGTGAGGATTAATTTTTGCATTTCCAACAATCTCGCCTTGAAGTGAGGAAACGCGCTGACGCAAATTTGCAATCTCGGTTGGATGCGGACCATGAAGACTCTTCTCAAGCCGATCGACATCACGCTTCGACTCCGGCATCAGCGCCGAGCTCCTTGCCGCATTTAACTCAAACACATCTCGAGCCTGATCGAGCTTTTGTGTGACAATCTCCTGTGTTCGCGAGATCGCTGCGCGATCTTCCTGCGCTGTCTTACTGGTGTATGAGTTCATCATATTCCAAACGAGGAGAACTACAATGAGCACCAAAAGACCAAGAAGAAGATGTTTTCGCTCAGGTTTCCATTTCAAGTGAACTGTCGGCGTTGCCCTTTCCTTAGGCGGTTGGTGAGGTGGTGATTGGACGACATCGTCCAGGTTCGAAGGGACATCAACTACTCCCGCATCTTCGGTAAAATCAATTTCCACGTCGCTTTTGGATCCAGGCTCTCCAATAGCCAACTCAAACCTATCCGTAGGCATCACTATCCCTTTTCCATACGCTCCGTGTGAGACGAGTGTCACCGTTCTTCCCGCTCGATGCAGCGTGATCGCTCCTGTACCAAACGTCTTCAAAAAGGCGGTCTCTTCGTGTATCGTAATAATCGCAACAGAAAATGCCAGAGTAAGATTTGCTGAGTGAAATGCGTTTGAGACGAGTGTTTCGAATTCATCTGCCGTAGCCGCATGTATGCTTTCAATCTCTCGAACAAGCGCCTCATTACTCTGTTGGACCTCCTGTTCGTTGAATGCACCGGGCACCGAGAGAAGCACGAAGGTGCTAGCGGAATGATAAAATGCGACCGGATCGTTTTGGTCACTCGACTGGAGACCCTTCCGCACGTGGGGACGTATCATTCTTAGATGATACCAAAGCTCAGGACGATAAGAAAGATTGCAAAAACTAACTGGAGAAATGAAATGAATCGAATGATGGCGTATCCGCCTTCCTCGATTGCCTGCAACATGAGCTTTGTCTGTTTGATTAGAACGATCGCGTAGATTAGGTAAAGGATGCTCCCTACAATTGAGAACGACTTAAAAAGGAGATCAAAAATACCTCGATTTGTTGTTAGCATCGACAAAATATTCTCCATATTACATTGACACACTATTAATAATTTTTACGATTTCGGTTGGTCTCGGGACGTTGATGAACTCAATATTCAACTCACTACCCGCTGTTTGAACAAATACATTCCCGTAATTAAACACCGAACCGAAGTATCCTGACGATTTTGCAGTAATATCCTCTATTTTTTGGATCTTGGCCTCGGTAATTTCCTTATAGATAACTGCGTTAAAGTCTACGTCGAGAACTCGATGATTTGTGATGATACCAACATTAAAAAAATACGCAAGAAAATTGAACCAGTAATATGCACTTATGAATGCGCACATACCGACATTCAGGACGATGAGCTGCGAACCAGAAAAAATACCAGCTCCAACCATATTCACGACGGCAAGTAATAGAGCAACAAAGATGCCATTCAGGATCCATGGAAGCTGCGTAATTGGATGTGCTCGAAGGACCAAGAGAATTTCTTCTCCATCGATCTGAGACTCAAATCGAGCACGTGGTCGCACGCAAAAAGAATGAAGGAATGAGTGGGATGGGCTATTCATATCTTCCATTCCATTATTATAACGAATTTGCTATAATTATCTCTGCCTTGGTTACTTGAGCGGTTTGGCACCACCTCTTCCCATCCCGAACAGAGAAGTGAAACGAACCAGCGCCAATGATACTCACTCCAAAGCGGAGCTGGGGAAAGTCGGTCGTAGCCAAGGCACTTTTTTTTAGAACAGCTTCTTATTTTTGAATAAAATGTTCTTTGGTGCTACAAAAGTCTTCGCGTCGATCTTTGAAACGGCTACACACGATGCTGCAAGTTCTTGCGCTTGAGGAAACACACGCTCGATCGCTTGATTTGACGCGAGATTTTTCACAAACGGTAGGTACGAACCGAGGCCACACGATCGTTCTCCACTGTTCCCCGTATCTTTCCATCGATACAGACAGTCACCATCAAACAGGACCTGCTCGAGTACTGTTCCATTTGGGTACGAAGCACGAACTTTTGCGTCGTCGATTGTCGCGCTCGCTGACGCGATCTTACAGATCATCTTCCGCTGCGTATTAAAGTTGGAGATCAATGACGTGGTATCTGCGGGTGACACTTTTGACGATACTTTCTGTGCTGGGAGCATCTGCGACGGGAGCGCTAACCACACCAAAACCACGATCCCAAGCGGTATAATCACTCTCCACTGTGTAAGTTTTTTAATCAGTAGATCCACGAGACATATTATACCTCTTCACCGGTGAGGAGCTGTAACTCATCTTTTTCGGTCATCTTGGTGCCGGTAATGGCTTCGAGTTCGCCCTGGAGGGTGAGATTATTTTCTAAGAGTGTTGAGATAAGCTTCTCTTCTCTAGCCCATTTTTTTGTAAACCACTTCTTCTCTGTCTCAATTTCCTCTTTTCGTGACGCGAACGCATCAGCTATTGCCTCGATACGATTCCGAAACTGCGTGCTGTGAACATACTGAAACAAGAGATCTTTTTTCTGCGATGCGTCGATCGCACTTGCCTTTGCACCTGCCACCATCAGCAGGAGCGTGCGCAGTGCCGTTGCAACGCCGACTATAGAGTCGTAATCGGCGACCCATATTCCTTGATAATTTCCGAAGTGTTTGACACCTTGTGGAAGATTGTTTGTGATAAGAATCGCGTCGTCCGCACCAACGCTTCGCTTGTCCTCTTTCAACTTCGCAACCCAGTCATTACTCCATGCCTTTGTTCGCTTCGACTCCCAGATGATCTTCCCTGCCACACTCCCACGATTGTTTCGCACAACCTGGATTACATCAGCTCCACGTATACCCTTTGGAACCGGCTGTACTTCATCGTAGATAAATGTTGTTTTTAGAGTGCTTTCGAGATACTCCTCAAGCACTTCTCCCTGGGTCTGCTGAGAACCTTGTTCAAACTTCCGTTTATATTCATCAGCTAATTTGAGTGCGTCCTCGAGTTTTTTGTCCTTTTCACGATTTTTAAGGAGAAATTCTTCCTCTGTTTTTTTTCGGACCTCTTGTTTAATTTTTTCCTCTTCTTCTAATAATTTTTTTTGCATCTCAGCATCTTTATCCTCGAGCTGTTTCTGCAGCTGTCGAAGGAGCTTATTCGTCTCGAGAATTTGTTCTTGGAGTTTTCTATTCTGTTCTTTGAGCTCCGTTGTCTCGTTCTCTTTATCCTTCAACTTCATCGAGGTCTCTTCCTCAATTTTCTTTCGTAACCGCTCCTCCTCATGTTGAATGAACTTCTGACGCTCTGCTTCGAGCTGATGCTTCATTCCCTCCTCGGGAGGAAAGGATCGTTTGCAGTGCGGACAGATAATGTTGTTATTCATAAATAGTGGTATTGTACTGCTCCAGCAAGAAAAATTGGTGTCAAAAGTATACTATACTTTGTGGATGCGTATCTTCTCGATGATCGTCATCTGCTTCTGTTTGTTCGGCATGCTCGCAGTCCAGATGTGGTTTGTTACACTGCAACCGATACGCAACATTGTAGGTTATTCCCATGTCGCTGGAACTCATGCACTCCAGCAAATGTTACGTACCGACCAACCTGCACGACGAGATCTGGCGAGTACATTTGTCTCTATCACAGAAGTTCAGCTCACTAAAACCGCTCGTGCCCTTAGATTTATACCTCGCATCGCAGCTCCGATAAATGACGCAGTCGCCGTACTCCATACTTTTTCATCAAAACAACGGAGTGGTGCTCAGTCAAAATGGGTAGTGGCATTTCTGAACAATAATGAACTTCGACCCGGTGGCGGCTTTATCGGGTCGCTCGGCTTTATCACGATTCGTAACTTTCATCTTGAACGAATTGAGATTCGCGACGTCTACGAACTTGATGGTCAGATACGAAATCATGTACAACCTCATTTCGCTGTACAGACATATCTCCATTCACCGAGCGAGCATATCCGCGACTCGAATTTTGAGCCTTTTTTCCCCACAAATGCCGAGCAGATTCTCGGATATCTTAAAACACTTCCGGCGTACAGTTCGGAGTATGAAGGCGTTGAAGGTGTTACGGTCACGGGTTTTGAAAAAATTCTCAGGACAATTGGTCCAGTAGAACTGAGCGACTATCAGATCTCTCTCAGTAATCGCACCATCGCGCGCTGGCTTGATGAAACGATTGAAAGGAACTTTTTTCCGGGATCAACATACAAGCGTGATGTACTCCAAGCATTGAGCACACAAACACTCCGGAGATTGTCACACCTCGACCCGGTGCAACTTGGACTGCTCGGCGTCGATCTCCTTCAGTCGCGAGACATTGTTCAGTACTCAACGAATATCACCACACAACGGGTCTTTGAGAAGTATGCACTATCCGGCCCACTCATCCCATCACGAGGAACCTGGTTCATGCCGGTAGATGCCAATGTTGGTGTGAATAAAGTTAATGCAGCCATCCAGAAAACACAGTTGATGTCGTATGATCTGAGGACCGGTCGATATCGATATATCGCGAACTATCGCAATGTTTCGTCCGATGATGAATATCATAACTTTGTGCAGTTCTATCTTCCAGAATCTGCGATGGTTCATCAACTCACCGTAGGACAGACGACTACGAATCCAGTGTATGAGAATGTACGCGATTCGCTTCGTGTTGTTGGTTCATATCTCGTTGTGAAGCCGCAGACAACAGGAAGCATTGCTGTCGAGTTCTCGCTTCCGAAGTCGCCAAGTGCAACGATCGCGATTCTGCAACAAACCGGAAATTCAAATATTCCAACAACAGTAGCTACTCTGTCGGGAGGATCTTCATCACTCAAGCAGTTTATTCTCTCGGGAGATCGAGAAGTTACTTTCCGGTAACTGAAGGGGTTACCTCAATCTTCATGATAGACACTGGTTCAACAGGTTTTGACTGCTCACCAGAGCTACTCATCGTAACTGCACCTGATGCAATTGCGTCGACGGTCTCCATTCCCTCGATCACATGCCCAAAGATGGTGTAGTTTGGAGGAAGTTGTTGGTCTTCATGCATGATAAAGAACTGGCTTCCATTTGTATCAGGTCCTGCATTTGCCATTGCCACAGTACCCCGGGTGTACGCTCCTTCAAATGGCTCATCGGCAAATCGATATCCAGGACCACCGGTTCCGGTACCCGTGGGGTCACCTCCCTGAATCATAAATCCCTTAATCACCCGATGAAAAATGGTGCCGTTGTAAAATCCCTTTTGTGCAAGGGTAAGAAAGTTGTTAACAGTAATTGGCGTCTGGCCTTTGTTCATCTCGATGGTGAATGCTCCTTTCGAGGTGGTCACTACCGCAGTATACTGCACGTTCTTATCGATGCTGAGTGCTGGCTGCGTCATAGTTGATGTTGGGTTTGTTTTCTGTGTTGTTTTACTAACCTTCGCTCCCGTGTAGATCAAATCGTTCTGATTCGAAGATTGCCGCTCGTTGTAAACAATAATACCGGCAAACAGCACAACAACGAACACCACAGCGACCGCTACCTTCATCATGTTCTATAAGCTCTTTACGTCATTCTCAATCGAGGTGACGTCCGATGTTGGATAGGTAGTGTCGATTTGATCGACCTCCTGAGACTCTGATTGTGGTGCCGGTGTTACCGACACGCTCTTCTGCATTTGATCCGCGGTAGGTTGGACTGAGTTCTGGGACTGTGGCGTCGCGGGATTGTTCATACCATACACGACATAGACGAGCCCTGCAGTGATCGCGATAACAATGATGAGTAACACAATCCACAACGCGGTGTGAGATTTCTTTGCTGGTGCCGTCATGGTTGCAGCAGCCTCCTGGACGGGAGGTTGTGAAACTACCGGTGTCGGTGGTTGTTGTGTGACCTGATCGGTTGGCATCTGCAGAACCGAGGCAACTGGATTTTCTTGTGCGGTTTGTTGTGGGGTTGGTGCTTGTGGCGTGTCCATATTACTTTAACTGTAACACAGCAACCGCTGCTTTTTTAACATCAATTTTTGCCTGAATGACAACTGCGTGTACACCCTTCAGATCACTGTGAAATGATTTGACCATCTCGCTTACCACTGCACCAAGTGTCGACTCATCGGTAATGGTCGGAGTATAGACCTTTGCCGCCTGGTCTGCGACTGCTTTCTGGGCTGTCTCGATGGATGTTTTCGCAGTAGCAATTGCCGCAGATGCAGAAGCGGTATTCTTCCCCGCAGCACTCGCTGATGCCACTTTCCCCTCGAGCTTTCCGACAATTTCGTTGAGATGGGAAAGAATCTCGGTAAATCGATCTGTCTGTTTTGTATTCAATTTTGCGGTGTTGCTTGCCACTCGCTCGGTTATTTTTTTCTTTCGTTCATCCTTGAGTTCAGCGAGTTTGTCTTTAAACTCAGTTCTTCGCTCCTCCATCTTTTCTTTCATCTCAGCCGCTCGAGAAGCAAGAGCTTCCTGTCGCTCCTGAAAGTGTTCCTTCCTTTTTTCAAGAAAATCGGATCGCTCCTCCATTCGCTTTGCTCGAGGAAGTCCGGAAGCGGTTGCGGTTCTGTTGGACTCTGCATGAGCAACAACGGTCATCGAAAGGAGAACAAAGGCAAGGACACCATACGTTATTTTCATATCAGTTATATTAAAAAAAATGGCTCTGAAAGTCAAGAACGACGAGCTTTTTTAAGATCGGTATGAAGTTTTTTTGTCACGTCGTCTGCGGTCTTTTTAATCTTGCCTTCAATACTCCCGATCCTACTCTTGAGAAGAGACCATACCTCCTCGTGTCGCTCATGTGCATGATGTTCCAGGAACAGTCGTTTATCCTCGTCTGAAAGCTCTGAAAGAACAAGATCGAGGATGGAGTGATGGAGCGTCCGCTCGGCCAGATCCATGAGCGTTTCTTTCTCTGCATCGCTAAACGGCGTCAGATCGAGGCGCACCTGGACCGTATCCATACTCACGATCGAGTGATAAAAATGCTGTGGTTTTGTGTTTGCCATGATTATTTTGATTGTACAGG
>CAYZRL010000021.1:0-12004 GCA_964480835.1 uncultured Gammaproteobacteria bacterium | reverse complement strand
GAACCTCTATATTATCATTTCGGAGCTCTTCTTTCAACTCTTCAATGTAATAATCTGCAAAACGATGCCACACAAACTCATACAAAATCCCAAATGCCTGCGAAAATCGATACTCTTTCATCTGGGTATGGAATTCTTTTTGAACCTTTTCGAATTCTAGTTTTATTTGTTCGATTACGGACTGCACATTGCGGATTTCTTTCTCTACTACGTCATTGCGAGGAGACTCCGACGAAGCAATCTCATTATCAAGATCGCCACGCTGCGCTCGCGATGACGGCAATTGATTCATCTCGAGAAATCGCCCGATGTTCCAGACCTTATTTGCAAAGTTTCGCATTGCGCGCACCTTATCCTCAGACATACTCAGATCGGTTCCATCTCCAACCTCAAACACAAGCGCTGCTCGAAGCGCATCTGCACCGTGCCTTTCGATCATGTCGAGTGGATTAATCACGTTCCCTTTTGATTTACTCATCTTCTGACCGTTTACTCGAATTAGTCCGTGGAGGAATACCGCCTTGAACGGAACTTTTTTGGTTCGATACAGACCGAGCATTAACATTCTGCACACCCACCACGGCAGAATATCGTAACCCGTCTCCATCACCGATGTCGGATAGAAATACTCAAAAAACTCGTTATTCTTCGTCGCGTTTTGCAGCGACATAAGTGTTGCGAATGGCCACTGACCGGACGAAAACCAGGTGTCAAAGGTGTCGGTGTCCTGGATAAATGAACAGCTCCCGCAGACCTGGCAGTTCTCTGGTTTTTCGACACTCACAAACCACTCATCCTTGTTCACACACTGGTAGGCTGGGATCTGTATTCCCCACACAATCTGGCGCGATATGTTCCAGTCATGGAAGTTGGTCAACCATTGGATAGCCGCTTTCTCAAATCGTTTGTTCGTAAAGACTACCTCTTTGTTCTCAATAGCGGCAATGGCGGCATCGGCAAGTGGTCGTACCTTCACATACCACTGAGGCATCAGCAGTGGCTCAAGTGTACGACCGCATTTGTAACACGTTGCGACCGCGTGAGTATACTCATGATCGGTCTTTTCGATGAGCCCTTTTGCCTGAAGATCGGCAACGACCATCTCGCGCGCCTTTTTCACCTTCAGTCCTTTATACGTCCCCGCTAGGTCTGTGAGTCTACCGGTTTTGTCGATAACGGTTTTAAACTCGAGATTGTGACGTTTCGCCATTTCAAAATCATTAAAGTCGTGTGCGGGGGTGACCTTTACGACTCCTGTGCCGAACTCCGGATCAACAGCTTCATCTGCGATGACCATTATCCGGAAGGTTCCGAGAAGTCCTTCTACCTCAATCTCCTGCCCGATCCATTTCTTATATCTCGCGTCCTCTGGATGCACCGCAACCGCCGTATCACCGAATTTGGTCTCCGGACGGACCGTTGCAAGGATGAACGGCCCATACTTGAGGTAGTAGAGCGGATCGACCTGTTCGACGTGTTTTACTTCAAGATCTGAGAATCCCGTACCACAGTGCGTACAGTAGTTGACGAGGCGGTTCTCTCGATAGATGAGCCCCTCATGAAACAACTGCAAGAAGGTCTCCTTGACGGTCTGAACGATATCTTCATCGAGAGTGAACTTCTTCTTTGACCAGTCGAGTGCGAAACCGAGTTTCCGCAGCTGATTCTCCATCTTGTCACGATTCTCATGAACAAAATCCCAGATAAGCTGGTAAAGCGTCTCTCGATCGTAATCGAATCGACTTTTTCCTTGTTTGGTCAGATGCTTTTCGAACACAAACTGCGTCTCAAATCCAGCATGATCTGCTCCCGGTACCCATAAGACCTCGTCGCCGATCATCTTGTGGTATCGGATCATGATATCTTCATATACATACATTGCGTGTCCGAGATGTAGATCGGCATTTGCATTCGGCGGAGGCAGAATGATCGTGAATGGCTTTTTATCGGGATTCACCGATGCCTCAAAAAGCTTTTTTGTTTCCCACTGCTGATACAGCAGGTTCTCAAATGCGGATGGTTTAAATGTTTTATCCATAGGTAGAGCGGAACTTATCCAAAGCTCCAATATTATACCAAGTATAATGATTGCTATGAATTGGCTTGGGTATCCTGTCCAGTGGTACTTCACACTCGTTACCCTCGGACTTATCTTCTCTCCTCTCACAAAGCGTATATTTGGCTCCTCGTCTGATCAGGGGTATGCATTTGCAAGAGTTATTGGAATTATTATCCTATCCTACACCAGCCTTGTCCTCGGAATTCTGAGAATACTCCCGTTTAGCTGGAGCAGCGTTACCATAATCGCGCTCGCGTGGGGGGTACTAAACTGGAAACTAAGCGATCGAGTTGAAATAACAAAACAAATCATCATTCAGGAGCTGTTGTTTGTCGCCGCATTCTTTGGTCTCGTTTGGATTCGGGGACAGGAACCATCGATCCATGGTCTAGAAAAGTTTATGGACTACGGATTCATACAATCAATTCTCAAGTCTGGCTACTTCCCACCGAAAGATATGTGGTATACACCGGAACCCATCAACTACTACTACTTTGGCCATCTCAGTGGCGCTGTAATGATCAATCTCGCGCAGGTCCCTCCATCGATTGGATACAACCTCATTCTTGCAACGATCTTTGCGCTCGCTATTTCACAGACTTATGCACTTTTGATTCGGCTCATTACATCTGCTGCCGAGGTTACGAAACAAAAAATCAGCATCTTCAGAACCTTCTTTTTTGGATTTTTGGGCACACTCCTTCTCAATCTGGGTGGAAATCTTCATACGATCTACCTTTTCACCAAAGGGTATCCGAATGACACCCCTATTCCATTTTGGAAGATCATGAGTTCATTTAATCCAACCGCCTACTGGTATCCAAACGCTACTCGATTTATTCCGTTCACCATACATGAATTTCCTTCCTACTCATATGTTGTTGCAGACCTTCATGGCCATGTATTTGATATTCCATTCGTTCTCTTGACCATTGCTCTGCTATTTGTGTTTTTTACGCAGACGAGAGTTTCAAATTACGCATTACGAATTACGAATTGGGCCAATATACGAACTACGCTGTACGAAATACGTTATCCCGCAATGTTTGGCTTTCTCACAGCTGTTCACTATATGACCAATGCGTTTGATGGTCCAATTTACCTGCTTCTGACTGGCTCTGTAGCATACCTTGTCATTCGTTCAGTGCGACCATTTCTTGTGTTTATGGGCGTTACGATCGCATCCTTCGCGATATTTAGCGCACCGTTCTCGCTCTTTTTCAAGCCATTTGCAACCGGTATCGGCGTAAACTGCGCACACCCAGCGCTGACCGCGCTCAAGAAAATTGGACCGTTCTTATTTGAGCAAGGAAACTGCCAGTCATCACCGTTCTGGATGATGTTCCTCCTCTGGGGGCAGTTCTGGATTGTTACCGCGGTATTACTCTGGATCATGCGCACCGCAAAAAGAAGCGTGGTAACAGATCGATTCGTACTTACGATGCTTGTTTTGAGCATAGTTCTCGTCTGGATTCCAGAGTTCTTTTACGCAAAGGATATCTATCCACAGCACTTCCGAGCAAACACAATGTTCAAGCTCGGATACCAGGCATTCATGATGAGTTCTCTTGGAATCGGGTACACGCTCTTTCGACTGTCATCGCTCCGTCACACCGTGATCAACTCTATTATTCGCTTGCTGGTATGTATCTGCCTCTTCCTGATCATGATCTACGCACTCATGCCGTTCACCTCTTTTTACGGCACACTCAAAAAATCACCAGAGCTCGAAGGTACGCGATGGCTGAGCGTAGAGAATCCACAATCTGCAGAGATAGTGAACTACCTCAACAGTCACGTTTCGCGTCATGTAGTGATCCTTGAGGCTCAAGGCGATTCTTACACCGACTTCAATGTGGTCTCGAGCTACACCGGAAATGCAACGGTGGCTGGGTGGTGGGTACACGAGTGGTTATGGAGAGGGAGTTCGGAGGTAGTCCAACGTCGAATTCCCGATCTTGTCGCGCTCTATGAGTCCCGCGATCTCGCGCTAACGAAACAACTTCTCCGAAAGTACAACGTCGATTATGTTGTTGTGACAACATTCGAACGTGAAAAATACCCAAAATTATATGAAGAGAAGTTCGGAATCTTGGGGAAAAAAGTTTTGAACACAAATGATGGGTTTGGGGCTCTGTATAGCGTTAAACAGTGACGGTACTTGACAACGGAAAATAGCTGTGATATCGTGTTGGGTGTTACGATCATGATGCTTTAAATGCGCTGATAGTCGGAAGGCTATCGGAGTAAAAAAGAGCATTACTACTCGTCGTCCCCTTACACGAGCGGTAGTGATGCTCTTTTTTTATATCCTCATGATGCGAATCGGAATGCGTAGCTGCTTCTTCTGGAGCGTTCGAAACTGATCGCCAGCAAAAAAAATCATCTTCCGCATCTTTTCAGATGCTACTTCGGTTCGGGGTCGGACTGGAGCAATCACCACTGGCCTCATATCTTGACTATACTCCCGTTTAGATCGTCAGTCAAGTCCTATAGGAATTTTGTGGTTAGAAAATGGTATGCCTATAGTATCAGGAAGGCGTGGATAGATTGTTGCAACAATCTAGAAAATCTATATTTGGTAATTGTGGATAAAATGTGGACATTGAACCTGCTATAATTAAGTCAAGTATTCAGCCATGAAACACACCACGCTCACGTATAATCTCCACTACAACCGCGCCTCCACACAGCTGAGTTCAGTGATTAAGGAGTGTAACCCCGGCATCATCTTCCTTCAAGAGCTTCTGACTGACGAAAATAGCCTCAGTAATATTATTGATCTCGGTTATGAGCTTGCCGATTTTTCGAACAGCTTCCTACGAAAAAATAAAATCTTCGGTGTTGCAACGTTCTATAAACCCTCTCTCTATAGAGTTCACCATCGGAAGAGTCTCAGCCTCCCCAGCAGCGTCTATCAACTCATGACCTTTCTCATTCGGAATCGGAAGAATCCTCGCACGGTACTTCGAACCGATTTTGAGATCAAAAAAAGCGGAAAGATACTCAGCACCTACAACATCCATTTCACACCCACCGCAACAAACTCGCTTCGAATCAAACAGTTAAACAACACCTTGAGTGATATCGCGGTCAATCAAAAGACGCCGCTCGTAATTGCAGGTGACTTCAACTATCCATACGGTCGAAAAAAACTCGAAGAAATCCTTTCAACGTACCGTCTGAAAGAAGCAACGAACAACGTATTTTTCACCTCACAACAGAAGTTTATTTTAAAGAAATTCACCATCAGACTGAAGCTTGACTATGTCTTTTACCGAAATATTTCGTTACTCAGTAACGAGCGTGTAGAGGTCCATCACTCAGACCACTTCCCCATTCTTTCGACCTTCGAGCTTTAATGTCCAGGTTTATGATCTCCAAATACGTATTCCTTTGCGGCTTTGTTCACACCTTCCTTGGATCTCAAACTATCAAAGTATCCTTTCATCCAAAAAAACAGCATTTTGGACCATCCTACCTCGTGCATTCGACGTGTTGAGGCGAAGACATACGGCCGATAGAAGAACTTGAAGGTCGCCCCTGCCTTGATTACTCGATTACTCAGATCGATATCCTCAGCCATCCTCAACCCTTCTTTAAATCCCCCTACCTTCTCAAAGATATCCTTACTCACGAATAGAAATGTTCCACTACAGAACGGATTGAAGAATTGATAGATAGAGTAAAAAGCAAAGACTGCGAAGGTCCAGAGGTAGTCAACGATACTGAACTTCGATGGAAGATGAAGTACAAATACCAGCATCGACCGATCGGTGCGAACTTTGGGGAGAAATTCTGCGAGGAAGTTTGGCGGCAGGAAAATGTCACAGTCAATAAACAAGATGTGGTCATACTTTGCTACAGATGCACCGATGTTCCGGGCGCCTCCAATCGTACGATCATGAGAGGTGACAACGGTAAGATCGGGAATACGATCTTTGAAGGTTTTTGCAACAGATACTGTGGCGTCTTTCGACTCGCCGTCTGCGACGATTACCTGGATCTTCCCAGTCCATTGTTGTTTCGCGATATGATCGAGCACGCGAGGAAGGTAATGCTCTTCGTTCAGCGTTGGTATTACGATACTGAGTTGAGAAATCGGGTCGTTCATAGCGTTCTATAATGATACTATAATCATATAGTCAAATTTTGATTACTCCATGAAAAATCGAACGTTTAGTGTATTGTTTTTCATTATTTTTCTCGATCTGTTAGGCTTCGGGATAATCATTCCTATTCTTCCATCGCTCCTTTCCGTACATCATTTCAACACCTCATTTCTCGGGTCGATTCACCCTCTGTTAACAAAGGAATACATACTCTATGGACTACTTGTCGCCATCTATCCACTACTTCAGTTCTTCTCAGCTCCGATCTTAGGACAACTTTCTGATCGATATGGGCGAAAGAAACTTCTCATTGCCTGTCTCGGAACAACTGCATTGTCGTATGGAATGGCGGTGTTCGGGATACGTACCAATAGCATCGAGCTACTTCTCTTGGGACGAGCGGTGGGTGGCTTGATGGGTGGTAATATAGCCATTGCACAAGCAACCGCGGCAGACGTGACAGCAGAACGCGACCGCACACGCGTGTACGGACTTCTCGGTGCTGGCTTTGGGATTGGCTTCATCATCGGCCCGTACATTGGCGGACGGCTCTCAGACGCGACACTGAATCCACTCTTTGGGATTGATACTCCGTTTATCGCAGCGGCAGGACTGAGCATCGTTGCGACGATCGTCACCGCGCTCCTCCTTTCAGAAACACATGAAAAAAGCAGGCGTTCCTCATCGTTCCATTTCCTTCAGTCACTTGAAGATATCGGTGCTGCATTTAGACACACGAGACTTCGAACGCTGTTTGTAATTGGGTTCCTCTACCAGTTTGCGTTTACCATGTTCGTTTCATTCTTCGGTGTCATTTTGTTTAAACAGTATCACTTCAACCAAAATGCGACCGGAGAGTACTTTGCCTATACAGGACTATGGATTGCTGTTACTCAGATCATCTTTACACGTGTAGTTGCATCGATCATGGGCAATAAACGAATGATCGCGGTAAGTCTCGTCCTTTGCGCGATATTATCGCTCGCTTTCAGTCAAACGCTTCCCATTCTTACGTTGTACGCAGGAACTGCGGTCTTCGCCGTTGCTAACGGGCTCTCACAGACCGGCATCTTGTCGCTCCTCAGTGTGAACGGTGACAAACGATCTTACGGCAAAATACTTGGTCTCAACGCGAGTCTCACCGCGCTCGCACAGTCGATTCCACCGGCGATTTCTGGTATCATAGCAACCATCTATTCCATACAAGCGCCACTGCTGGTTGCAGCAACGCTCATGGCAGGAGCATTCGTCTATTTATTACAGAAATTCAACACCATACACGACTAATATGAATGTCTCGGTTATCGTCCCAACTTACAATGAGGAGAAGTTTATTGGTACCTGTCTCACATCCCTCCAGAATCAAACCGTCCCACCTGCTGAAATTATCGTGGTGGACAACAACTGTACCGATCGTACCATTGAGATCGCGCAACAGTTCCCGGTCCGCATTGTAAAAGAAACAAAACAGGGAATGACATATAGCCGAGCGAAGGGATTTGATTCTGGGAAACATGAAGTACTCGCCCGATGCGATGCAGACTCAATTCTCCCCCCGAACTGGATTGAACGGATTACCTACAACTTTACCAAACACAAGAAAATCGATGGACTGATCGGCCTAAATACACTCTATGATTTTCCGGTCAAAAATGTAAAACCACTCTTTAAAGCCTCGCTGTACCTCTTTAAAGAGATCTCAGGATTCTTTCCACTCTTCGGAACCAGTATGGCTATCACAAAAAAAATCTGGCATGAAATTAAGGACGAGCTTTGTGATGATAATCCGGAGTTTCATGAAGACATTGATATCAGCGTGCATATCTATAAACACCACGGCACGATTGTGTTTGACCCTCATTTTGAAGCACAGTTTTCTGCTCGAAGAATAAAACGCGATCCGTACGAATTCCTGGTTGAGTATCCCGCGCGAACCCTCAAAACCTACCGTGGTCATCAGTGATTACTTTTTCTGTGCCTCGAACATCTTCCGATATTCGTTGAGTGATGTGGCGTCCTCAGGCTTTTTGTCTGTACGAAATCGCTCTAAACGGGCCTGCCCGCATTGCTACTTTTTTTGATCTTTATACATTTTCTCGTACTCACTAAGGCTCGTCGTGTCTTCCGGTCGTTTATCATTACGAAAGCGTTGCAGGCGGGGAAAGCGGAGCGCATACTCTGCGGTGTGAGTTGGTGATTTTGTAAGCTCATCTGCTTTGATTTCTACAACAATCGACGGTCTAACCCATACATCGCAGTCCATGAGTTTATGCACTTCGTACTCCTCCGGCTTCTTTTTTACAGCGTGCTGATCCGATTCTTTTTTCAACCGTCTCCACTCTTCATCGGTTAATCCGGTTCCGATCTTTGCCGCTGTTAGAAATCGCTCTAACTTCTCGTCGTAGACACCGACGAGGAACGCCCCGATTCCAAAAGCCGTTCTCTTACCTTTTCCATAGTCGTACCCCATAACCAGACAGTCGATCGTATCATCAATCTTGGATGAATAACTCCGCTTGAACTTGATCCAGTTCCAACCGCGAGCACCGGCTTGATATACCCCATCGAGTTTTTTCGCTAATATACCTTCGAGTCCTTGTGCGATCGCTTCATCGAACATCTGTTCAATTTCCTGCGGGTCATCGACGATGTTGTCCTCAGCGAGGAGAATGGGTGCGGTGCCACTTCCATCTGACTGCACCACCGTAGAGAGACGCTTTCTTCGCTCCTGAAACGGTTCGTCAATACAGCTCGTTCCATCAAGATAGAGCAGATCAAAGACAAACAAACGAAGTGGAATTTCCTTTGCTTTTTCTTCGATGTCATGTTTTCGTTTACGCTGTACGGTTTCTTGAAATGGAAGGAGTTTTTGAGTCTTTGGATCATACCCAATCGCCTCACCTTCGAAGATCGCGTTCTTAACCCTTACATGGCGGAGGACAGCAGCGACAATGTCAGGATACATATAGGTCATGTCCTCGAGGCTCCGGGAATAGAGCTTTACCTCGCCATCGCTGAGATGAATCTGAAGTCGGAACCCATCGTACTTTGACTCTACCGAACATCGACCAATCTTTTCGATAATTTCGTGTCCTGATGATAACCGCTCTGCTCGCATCATTAAGATCGGTGTAAATACTTCGGGTCGTACTGAGCGCAGTGCAGAAACGCCGTCCTTTTTCACCAATCGAGCAATATACCCGATATCTGGACGGACGTGATACGCCTGCTCAATGACAGGACGAAGACCTTTATCCCCCTGCACCATCCAGGAAAGTGCATCGAGCACCGTCATATCCGAAAAACCGATACGGAGAGCACCGAGGGGAATACGTACAAGAAATCGGCATGAACATGGATCAAGCTGCCGAATGAGCTGCGCAAGTATATTCCCCTTTCGCTCTTGTGATGCTTTGCCCGATTCTTTGGCAAGTAGCTTAAGCTGATCAAATACCGTCACAATCTCAAGATCTTCTTGGTCGAAGGAAGCGTACTGTTTTTTGAACTGTTCGACCGCCTGACCGATGTCTCCGAGTTTTTTTAACTCAGTCTCAAAATATTTTTTTTCAATATTCATTGCGGTCTGGGCGCTTTTCGATACCATCTTCTCTGCCATACCAAACTCCAATGCAACATACTGTGGAACGATTCGGCCCTGCATGAGGTAGAGACTTTGAGCAATTTCATCTGGGTTGAGTTGTTTGAGAAGTTCCGATAGGAGACGGGTGATCTCGAGACGTGAAGAAACCCGTTCGATCTTCTCAAGATGATGTGCAAATTCTGAAAACTTCATAGTTACACCATGACGTATCGAGCAGCTTTTGTGCTTCCTACCTTCTTAATCAACCCCTTTTTAATGAGATCCTGAATGTCACGTAGTATTGTGTCCTCGGAAACATCTGTGATTACCGATCCAAACGATTGATTTTGGAGGTATCCAATCTCCTGAATGTATTCAACTAGTTTCACCTGTCGATCATTGAGATAGATCTGTTGCCCGCCGAACTTTTCCTTCATCTTCACATCTCGAGATAGTTTCAGAACTTTTTCTTTCACCTTCTCAAACTCGACAGCTGCTCCCCAAGTGAAGTATTCAAGCCATGATGTAAGATCACCCGCCGATGCTTTCTGAAGATTTTCGTAATAGGAGAGCGCATCTTTGTCATAGTACTCCTCTAGTGAAAAAAATCTTCGAATATCATATCCACCAAGTAAGAGGATTAGCGTCGCAAGCGCCCTCGCAACACGACCGTTTCCGTCGATGAAGGGATGGATGCGTACAAGCTCATGATGCGCAATGCCCGCTTTGAGCACCGGATGAATTTCGGTGGTACTATCTCGATTCAACCAATAGAGAAACTCTCGCATTAAGAATGGAACTTCAACGGGAGTTGGTGGAGTGAATGTCACATTTCCGGTCTGAGAATCTTTGACTACAACCTGCTTCGTCCGATATGCTCCTGACTGTGCTTCGTCGAGTACTTTTGTAACGATCGTGCGATGAATTTTTTTAATCAGCGGTTCTGTGATCGTCTCGATCTTTCGCTTCACCTCATCATCGATGAGCTCGATGACTTTGCGGTAATTGATAATCTCTTGGACATCTCGTGGACGTGCGATGACATCCTTACCTTGGAGCACATCAAGCGCTTCGTCTTTCTGTAGTTGATTCCCCTCTATGTGGGTTCCGTGATAGATTGAGCGCACCACGGCGTCCTCTTTAAACTGTTTCTCCCAAAGAGGAAGAAGCGGCGCATGCTTAATCACTTCTTCCGCTGCTTCAATCTTTGAGATGGATGTGAGAATCTTATTTGTGATCGAAAAGGAGAATGATTGCATGCGGTAATTGTACTTGGATCAAGGTATGCGCGCAATATGAAGAGTGCTGACGATATGCGTTATCGCCCAAATCGCCGCTGGCGTCGCTGATATTCATCGAGACAGCCTTGAATGTCTGTGGTCGATACGTCAGGGAGATGTTTTGAGAGAAAAATATACTCACTGTATGCAGACTGCCAGCTCAAAAATCCTGAGGTCCGCTGCTCCCCACTCGTTCGAATGATAAGGTCTGGGTTTGGATATGGGAGATCCTTCGTATCGAGAAAACGATCGAAGTCGCTTTCTCTTTGGATCTTGCTCTTTGATGACTGCATGTTTTGAACGGCACGCACCAATTCATCTCTCCCTCCATAATCTAATGCGATTGCGAGGTAGTATTCATTGAATGACTTTGTTTGTTCTTCTACCTCATCAAGTGTTTTGAGAAGAGAGGGAGGAATGCGATCTTTTCGTCCGAGATGTACGATTCGGATGTGTTCTTTCAGTGCAGTCTTCAGATTTGATCGGAGCCACTTCTCGTAGATCTCCATGAGATACGAGATCTCCTTCTCATCTCGAGACCAGTTTTCGGTTGAGAAGGCCCACACCGTCAGTGTTTGGACACCTTGTTTACGGAGATACGTTGCAATTTTTTCGAGCGCTGAGAACCCCTTCCGATGACCTTCGAATGTGGGGAGTCCTTTTCCGGTTGCCCACCGTCTATTTCCATCAGGAATAATTGCGATGTGATGAGGTACGGTTGTAGTCTGGTCCATGGAGTAATTATAGTTCAAAACACCAATTTGACACCGTCAATATTATCGAATAGACTGTTACTATGATCCCCGCCGCATATGCAAGTGTTCGCATCGACCAGACGTCTGTGAACCCGATTGCCAAGTTCAACTCAATTGGATCGATTCTTAATCTCCTCCTTCCGACAATCATGATCGTCGCATCGCTCCTGTTCCTGGCGATTTTACTCTACGGCGCATTCTCATACGTCACAAGTAGT
>CAYZRL010000020.1:0-12038 GCA_964480835.1 uncultured Gammaproteobacteria bacterium | reverse complement strand
TATGTCAGGATTTATTCTTGGCGAGAAAGCTAATCAATCTCAACAATTCGATCAAAATGGGATCCGCATCCCAACGACTACGATTAAATCTCCTACTTGTTACTGCATTGGACTAACCGAAACCTCGATTAAACTCGCATTTGGTCGTGGTAAAAATGTCAAGAAACCACAGATTGGAGAGTTAAAAAAGGCGGGGGTAGAAACCCCGCTTCGTTTTTTCCGTGAGCTTCCTCTGAAGAAGTTTGCTGGAGCAGTTGTCACCGAAGAAGAAGGAAAGAAAGTTCTTACGATTGGAGAGCAGAAAATCTCTGTCGGAGATCAGGTTACGCCGGTTATGGTCTTTAAGGAAGGCGATAAGGTTACCGTCACCGGTGTCTCAAAAGGAAAAGGATTCCAGGGTGGCGTGAAGCGACACGGCTTTGCGGGAGGACCAAAGACTCACGGTCAATCTGATCGTTGGAGAGCTCCCGGATCGGTCGGACAGACCACGACTCCAGGACGCGTCTACAAAGGGAAGAGAATGGCAGGTCGCATGGGAAATGATACTGTGACCATTAAGAATCTCCTTGTCGTTGGTGTCGCAGAAGATCACTTGATTATTAAAGGAGTTATTCCAGGAGCACGAACATCACTAGTTACCGTCGTTTCAAACTAATTTATGGCAGACAAAAAAACAACACCAAATAAGACAACACAGGCATCGAAACCAAAAGCAGTCGCACCAAAGGCGGTCGCTGGGTTGAGTGTGTCGTTGTTTGATAAATCAGGTAAAGAGTCTGGTACAACCACTCTTCCAAAGGAGCTGTTTGGGGTCGAGGTGAACAAAGATCTTCTCAACCAGTACGTCTACATCTATCGAATGAATCAAAGACAGGGAACGGTCTCTACAAAAACCAGAACTGAAGTGCGAGGAACAACCAAGAAAATCTATCGACAAAAAGGTACCGGTGGAGCTCGTCACGGAGCTCGTAAAGCGCCAATTTTTGTCGGTGGAGGCGTTACCTTTGGTCCAAAACCAAGAACTATTGTTCGAAATCTGAGCAAAAAAATGAAGAAGCAAGCACTTGCAAGCGCACTTTCGTACGCTCTCACCGAGAAAAAGGTTGCCGGCGCACAGGATACAGTACTCAACATGGAAGCAAAGACAAAACAGGTTGTCCTGTGGCTTAAGAATGCAGGACTGAGCATGAAAAAGGTCTTGTTTGTTCTTCCGGGTGAGAAGTCGGAGTCATTTGTTCGTGCAACGCGAAATCTTCAACAGATTACCACTGTTCCAGCAAATCAGATTAATGCTTACGAAGTGTTGAAGGCGCCAAAAATTGTGTTTATCGAGTCGGCAGTTACTAAGATGATGGAGCATTTCGCTTCATCTGATGAAAAATAACCATGAAACAAGCAATCGTTCGTCCATTAATGACCGAAAAAGCAACGCAGATGACCGACAAAAAGGTCTACTCGTTCGTCGTTCATGCCGATGCAAATAAGCATTCGGTAAAGGTGGCGGTTGAGTCGATGTATAACGTGAAGGTTGCGTCGGTTCGCATTTCAATTCGAAAAGGAAAAGAAAAGCGTGTCGGGCGTAAAATGCAGACAGTGTCGAAGCCAGACCTCAAAATTGCACTCGTTACAGTGAAAGAAGGAACGATTGATATTTTTCCCAAGGCATAATCTATGAAACCACAGAAACATCTAACCGAAATTCTTAAGAAACACTCAGGTCGCGACTCAACTGGTCAGGTGTCGGTGCGCCACCAAGGTGGTCGACATAAGCGATATTATCGATTCATTGACTTCAAACGTGATAAGGTTGAGGTCGAGGGTGTTGTAAAGACGATCGAGTATGACCCAAATCGAAACGCTTTCATTAGTCTTGTTGAGTATAGTGATGGAGAAAAGAGATACATCCTTCAGCCACGAACCGTCAAGGTTGGAGATACCGTATTGTCGTCCGACAGCGCTGAGATCAAGGTTGGAAACACCGTACCATTGAAGAACATTCCAATCGGCATCGAAGTCCACAACATTGAACTTCGACCTGGTCAGGGTGGAAAGATGGTCCGAGGTGCAGGAAGCGCTGCGGTCGTGCTTGGTAAAGATGAAACCTATGTTCAGGTAAAGCTTCCGTCTGGTGCAATCCGACTCTTCTTGAAGGACTGTAAAGCAACGATTGGTACCGTTGGTAATATAGAACACAAAGATGAAATTCTTGGAAAAGCAGGACGAAAGATCCGAATGGGTATCCGACCAACTGTCCGAGGAACCGCACAGAATCCACGAAGCCATCCTCACGGAGGAGGAGAAGGTAAGGTTGGAGAAGGTATGCATCCAAAGACTCCATGGGGTCGACCAGCAAGAGGATTTAGAACACGCAAGCGTTATAAGTGGAGCAATCGCTACATTGTAAAGCGACGAAGCAAGTAATCCTATGAGTGACGTAACGGTATATATCAAAAATGTGAAGATTACGCCAAAGAAGCTTCGCTTCTTGGTAACCGATCTGAAGAAGCAAAGCCCATCACAGGCGATGCACACGCTCTATTACACGCCAAAAAAAGGTGCTGAGTTCTTGCGAAAAGCAATTGGTTCAGCCCTTTCTAATGCTAAGAACACTATGAATATCGATGAGTCTTTGTTACAATTTAAGTCTGTCATTGTCGAAGAGGGTATACGGTTGAAGAGATATCGAGCAGGTTCGAAAGGTATGGCTAAGCCATTCCGACGAAAGTATTCTCACATTAAGATCGTTCTTACCACCGGTAAGAATGAGGCCATGCCTACCGGCAGGCAGGCAAAGCAGATCGTTGCATCGAAGGATGGAGCGGCTCAGCCAGCTGAAGGACCAAAACCAGCAGCAGAGACTGAAGTGGTAGCAAAGAAGGAAACGGCAAAAAAAACAGTTAAGAAAACAGTTTCTAAAAAGAAGTAAACCAATATGGGACAAAAAGTTAATCCAAAAGGACTACGAACCGGAGTTATCTATAACTGGAACTCCCGTTGGTTCTTTAGCAAACGAAAACAGTTTAAGGATACGTTGCTGTCCGATATTAAGATCCGAGAGGCGCTTGAGGCGAAGTTCTCATTTGCATCGGTCACCGATATCTTTATTGAGCGCGCTATTAATAAAATCACCGTTATTATCTTTGCAGTGAAGCCGGGTATGATCATTGGCCGAGGTGGAAAAGGACTCGAAGATGTAAAAAAGATTATTATGCAGCATCTCCAGAAGATGCAGACAAAGAAGCAGAAAGAAATGAAGGTCGATCTCAAGATCGAACCGGTGAAGCGACCATATTTGAGCGCGAAGTATGTTGCCCAGTCGATCGCAGAGAAGCTGGTAAGAGGATTTCCTCACCGAGGTGCAGTCCACGGCTCAATGAGCAGAGTGATGGAGTCAGGTGCAAAAGGCGTGAAGGTGCAACTTGGAGGACGAATTCAGGGTGCAGAGATTTCACGACGAGAGAAGTATTTCTTAGGCACCGTTCCAACATCTACCATTCGAGAGGACGTTGATTATGCAATCTATCCAGCACTAACAAAGTCCGGATACATTGGAGTGAAGGTTTGGATCTGTAAAACAAATTCATAAATTAAAAATTAAAATTCAAAAACGTAACTCAATAATCAAAACTGGAAAATAGATAGCTATTGACCTTTGAATTTTACATTTTAAATTTTTATTTCATGTTAGCGCCAAAACGACAAAAATATCGCAAACAGTTTCGAGGAACCTGGCGTCGCCTCGCGGTTAAAGGTGGCGATCTTAACTTTGGATCTGCAGGACTCAAGTCGCTTGATGCAGCGTGGATTAAGGATCGTGAAATCGAAGCGTGTCGCGTTGTTCTCGCACGCGCAACGAGAAAAGCTGGAAAGTTTTGGGTGCGCATTTTTTCGGATAAACCATTTACGAAAAAACCCCCAGAGGTTACGATGGGATCAGGTAAAGGAGACGTGTCGCACTTTGTTGCGTCCGTCACACCCGGAAGAATGTTGTTCGAGGTCGATGGGCTTCCTGAGCAGGAGGCGCGCGAGGTGCTTCGAGTTGTGGCGTCGAAGCTCTCTGTAAATACGAAGTTTGTAATGAAATAATATCGCTATGAATAAATCAATGTCAAAAATTCAGCAGAAGTCCGTTGCCGAGCTCAATAAAGACCTTGCTCAGCTACGATCTGACATCACGAAGATCACTGTTGAGTCGCGTCTCGCTCCACAAAAGGACAGCAATCTCGTGACAAAAAAGAGAAAAGAAATCGCACGAATATTAACAGTTATGAATCAGAAAGGAAAGTAACTATGGCACAAACATTTGTTGGAACGGTTAGTTCGACGAAGATGAACAAAACCGTAACGATCACCATTGAGAATAAGGAACGACATCCTATGTATAAGAAGGTTGTAAATAAAAAGCAGACTTTCAAGGCGCACTATGAAGGAATGGAGTTAACGGTTGGCGATGTGGTTGAGATTCAAGAAACTCGACCTATCTCTAAGACCGTTCATTTTAAAGTTACGAAAAAAATATGATTCAGTTAAGAACAATGTTACAGGTTGCCGACAACACCGGCGCAAAGCTTGTCCAGATGATCGGGCTTCCCCAAAAGGGAAATAAAAAAATTGCCTCGATCGGAGACGTCATCACCGTTGTCATCAAGGAAGCAATTCCGTATGCACAGGTGAAAAAGGGAGAGGTAGTGCCTGCAGTTGTTGTACGTACGAGAAAAGAAAAACGCCGACCGGATGGAAGCTATATTCGATTCGACGACAATGCATGTGTCATTCTGACAGCAAAGGATGCACCAGACCCACGAGGAACCCGTATTTTCGGGCCGATCGCAAAAGAAATCAAGGATAGAGGATTCAATAAGATCGCAAGTTTGGCTGAGGAAGTTTATTAACCTATGAAATTACAAAAAGGAGACAAAGTACGCGTGATGTCCGGAAAGGACAAAGGGAAAGAAGGAGTCATTGACCGCCTCTACCCAAAACAGAATAGAGTATTAGTACAAGGTGTGAATCTTGTGAAGCGACACATCAAAAAAAGCCAAGAACTACAGGAAGGTGGAATTATCGACATTCCAAAACCAATTGCGGTTCCGTCGATAGCATTACTCTGTCCGCAGTGTGAAAAACCGGCTCGTGTTGGTTATGTCGTCGTGAAGGGGAAGAAGACGCGCGTCTGTAGAAAATGTAAAAAGGAGTTAAAGTAACACATATATGCAATTGCAAGAACAGTACACAAAAGAAATCAAAAAGAAGCTTCAGGAAGAACTGAAGATCGAGAATGTGATGTCGATTCCGAAAATCACTAAAATCGTCATTAATGTTGGCGCAGCGGAAGCCGTGCAAAACAAGAATGTTCTTGATAAAATACAAGAGCAGTTGGGTTGGATTAGCGGTCAAAAGCCAATTATCACCAAAGCTCGAAAATCAATCTCTGCTTTTAAAATCAGAAAAGGGCTTCCAATTGGAGTCAAGGTAACATTGCGAGGACAGTCGATGTACAACTTCTTAACCAAGTTGATCACCATCGTAATTCCACGTATCCGAGATTTTAGAGGAATCGATGATAGCGTTATCGATTCATACGGAAATATGAATCTTGGGTTCGGAGAACAAACACTGTTCCCAGAGATTGAGTTTGACAAGATCGATAAACAGCGTGGGTTACAGGTTACCATCGTGACCACCGCACAAACCAGAGAACACGGAAAGAAATTATTTGAAGCATTCGGATTTCCATTTAAGAAAAACTAATCGCTATGGCAAAAACATCAGACGTTGTAAAGTTCCACAAAAAGCAAAAGTTTGCAGTGCGACATGTTAATCGTTGCGAGCTCTGCGGACGCTCACGAGGATTCCTACGACGATTTGGTATGTGTAGAATTTGTTTCAGAAAACGGGCATTAGCTGGTGAGATTCCAGGAGTTAAAAAAGTTTCTTGGTAACGATACTATGAGTAGATCATCAAAAAAAGGACCGTACATTGACGAAAAACTTGCGAAGAAAGTAGCTGTACAAAAGGAGTCGGGTGTACGAAGTCCAATTCAGACCTGGGCTCGCCGATCGGTAATCTCGCCTGAGTTTGTCGGTCACAAAATCGCAGTCCATAATGGTCGAAAGTTTATCGAACTTTTGATTTCCGAGTCGATGATCGGTCACCGACTTGGTGAGTTTGCACCATCACGAACCTTTAGAAGTCACGGTAAAGTTACAAAGAAAGTTATTTCCGCAACATAATCTATGAACTCAGGAATTATTGATCTTATTATCCGAATCAAGAATGGCTATCTCGCACGACGAGAAGTGATTGAGTCGCCGTACTCAAAACTCAAGGAAGGAGTAACAAAGAAACTCCAGGATCTTGGCTTTATTGCTGAGTATCAGGTTGAGGGTGAGGGTGTACAAAAATCGCTCGTGATTACCTTGAAATATGTGCATGGAGAACCCGCGTTTACCGATGTTACGATTAGATCGAAGCCCGGTCAACGATGGTATATCACCGTAAATAACATTAAGCCAGTCATGAGCGGTATCGGATATATGATTATCTCAACCTCAAAAGGATTGATGACAAACGTTGAGGCAAAAAAAGCAAAGATTGGCGGAGAGTTATTGTTTGAGATTTGGTAATACTATGTCAAAAATTGGAGCACAGACCATCACAGTTGAACAAGGAGTAACCGTAACCATTGCGGATAAGGTGGTTCACGTCAAAGGTCCAAAGGGCGAGCTCAGTATCTCGCTTCCTGCGACGATCGATGTTGTAAACGAAAACGGTGTTGTTAGGGTGTCTCGAACTCGTGAGGATAAAAAAACGAAGGCGATGCACGGTCTGTTCCGAAGCTTGATCGCGAACGCGGTCTTGGGTGTGCAGAAGATGTGGGAGAAGAAATTAGAGATTGTAGGTACCGGTTTTAATGCAAAAATGCAAGGTCAAGATCTTGCATTAAAGACCGGCTATTCTCATCCTGTTATCTTCCCAGCACGTACGGGAGTAAGCTATTCGGTAGAAGGAACGAACATTATTACCGTTTCAAGTGTGAACAAGCAGGCTGCTGGAGAGGTGGCCCACTTAATCAAACTTGTCAGAAAGCCAGACCCATACAAAGGTAAAGGTATTAAATATGTAGGCGAACAGATGAAGTTGAAGCCTGGAAAGAAAGCCAAGGCGGCGGGCGCAGCCTAATCAAACACAGTATGATTAAACGAATTGAACGAAAAGTAAAGCGAGTTCGAGCAAAGATCCGTGGAACCGCGGAGAAACCTCGACTGAGCATTTTCCGCTCGAATCGAGCGATCTATGGGCAGGCAATTGACGATATCAAACGTGTCACGCTAGCTTCTGCCAAAGGTACAGACTCGGTGGCTGTTGGTGCAGAGCTGGCAGACAAGCTAAAGAAAGCAAAGATTTCAACCGTGTACTTTGATCGAGGACGATATCTCTATCACGGCCGCGTAAAAGCAGTGGCAGAGAGTATGCGAGAAAACGGTATTACTATTTAACATATATATATGGATTCACGACAACGACCACCACGAAACAACCGACCAGAAGAACCTAAAGAATTTGAAGAGCGAGTATTGCTTATCCGACGAGTAGTTAAAAAAACAACGGGAGGAAACAAGGTTACCTTCTCGGCGCTTGTGGTCATGGGAGATCGGAAAGGAAAGGTTGGTATCGGACTCGGAAACTCAGCAGAGGTGCCCGCAGCAATCAAGAAAGCAATCACAACCGCTCGAAAGAACATGATCGTTGTGCCATTGTTTAAGTCGTCAATCCCACATATGGTTTTGATTAAGTACAAAGCATCAAAGATATTACTCAAGCCCGCACCACTCGGAACCGGTTTGAAAATCGGAAGCGTTGCTCGATCGATTCTTGAGCTTGCAGGTGTGGAGAATGCGTCCGGCAAGGTGCTGCGATCTCGAAATCAGATTGCGAATACCTATGCTGTAATCGAAGCGCTTAAGCGGTTGAAATCACGGGTAGCGCCAGTTGAAGAGAAGTTATCAAAGAAGAAATAACTATGACATTTTTATCACAACTCACAGGTATTGTTTCCGGTCGAGCAAAGCGTCTTGGACGTGGATATGGATCGGGAAAAGGTGCGAAATCAGGTCGTGGTACAACGCGACATCAGAAGGCCCGAACGGATATTCCATTGTTCTTCGAAGGAGGACAGGGAAGACTCGTGAAAAAGTACCCATTACTCAGAGGAAAGGGTAAGAATAAGTCACACCGAGTTGATGCTCTCCCCATTGCAGTGGAAAAGCTCGAAGGATTGAGAGATAATGATGTGGTAACGGTTGTTCGACTCATCGAGGCAGGAATTCTTTCACCATCAGACAGTGGTCGATCGGTAAAAGTTGTGGGAACCGGAAAGCTCACCAAAAACCTACGGGTTACAGTTCCGGTCACCGCGTCCGCTCGAGCAGTAATTGAGAAAGCAGGAGGCGCCGTTGAATCACATGCGTCACGTAACCGATAAACTCAAGCTACTCGTTCGAGATCCCCAACTCAAACGAAAAACGTACTTCACGCTCTTTATTTTTCTTGTGTTTCGTATCTTCGCGTTTCTTCCAATGCCCGCAATTGATTTTATTCGATTGAAAGCACTCTTTAGTCAAAATCAGTTCCTCTCACTTCTTGATATCTTTTCTGGAGGAACATTAGTTAACTTTTCAGTCATGGCGCTTGGGCTGAATCCGTACATCAACGCGTCGATCATCTTCCAGTTGCTCACGGTAGTCGTGCCTCGCTTCGAGCAGCTCGCTCGTGAAGGGGAGTATGGTAGGTTCAAGATTAATCAGTACACGCGCGCTCTCACCGTTCCACTTACGATCATCCAAGCAGTTGGAATATATTTTCTTCTGAAAAACCAGAAGATCATTACCACATTGAATCCGGTAGAATTTTTCTCGTTCATATTCACCCTGGTCGCAGGGACATTCATTCTTGTATGGTTTGGTGAACTCCTGACCGAGTACGGCCTGGGGAATGGAATATCGCTCCTTATCTTTGCAGGTATTGTCGGTCGTGCGCCGGTTTTTCTTGGACAGTTTGCGAGCACTCTCACCAGTGAGAATGTTCTAAACACCGTTATCTTTCTCGGACTCGGCGCCCTCGTAATTATGGGAGTCGTCTTTATTAATGAAGCAGTGCGAAAGATTCCGGTGTACTATGCGAAACGAGTCAAAGGAAATAAGATGTATCAAGGTGCATCAAACTTTCTCCCGTTGAAGTTGAATCAGGCAGGTGTCATTCCCATCATCTTTGCGGTGTCGTTTGTGCTGCTCCCTCAGCTCCTGGGAAATTTTCTCGGTCAGGTCAATAATAAGGCGATTGCGTCAGCGGCACTTGGGCTTGCACGTTTGTTTGACCCCAAAGGTGGACTGTATAACAGTGTTTACTTCCTCCTCGTTGTAGGGTTCACATACTTCTATACGCTCGTGGTGTTCAATCCCCAAAAGATTGCAGATGAGATTCAGAAAGCCGGCGGATTCATACCCGGTATCCGACCTGGATCAGCAACGAGTAACTATCTCGCGGGAGTGATTTATAAAATCACTAGCGTTGGAGCACTCTTTTTAGGTATAATAGCAGTCTTGCCCGCAATCCTCTCAGCCATCACTGGCATAACAGGGTTGGTAATCGGGGGAACAGGGGTATTGATCGTTGTTTCGGTCATTTTAGAGACCTTCAAGGCAGTTGAAGCTCAGATGGTCATGAAGAACTACGATCGATATTCGAGGTAATGGTATTACCTATTGTTCATTACGGATTACGCATTACGGATATAATTCGTAATTCGCAGTTCGTAATCAATAATTATTAATTTCGTCCAAACAAAATTATATGGCAAAGAAAGGATCACGAGTGTTGATAGGACTGGTCTGCGAAGTATGCAAGTCTCAGAACTATACAACCGAGAAAAATAAAGTGAACACCACCGAGCCCTTAAAGCTGAAAAAGTACTGCAATGTTTGTCGAAAAACAACTGACCATAAAGAGAAGAAAAAGCTAGACTAACCAGCATATGAAATTGGTGTTAATGGGGATTCAGGGAGCAGGAAAATCCACCCAAGGAAACCTGCTTGTGAAACAGCTTGGCTTACCATACCTCTCCACAGGGCATATCTTCCGTCGCATCGCGAAAGAAAAGACTCAGCTTGGTCGGTACATCAAAACCGTGATGAACGCTGGCGTGTTGATACCAGATGAGAAGACCATCGAAATCGTTAACTCCTATCTACAGCGCCCCGAGTATGCGAAAGGATATATCCTTGACGGATTTCCACGAACACTTCCGCAGGCAAAAAAATTCATCAACCATGTAGATAAGGTCATCTATGTAGATATTCCTGATAAGGAGGCGCTTTGGCGTCTCGCCTATCGCAAGGATGATGACCGCGTCGATAACACCATTCAAGCAATTAAGAAACGAATAGAGTCATTTAAGAAGTTGACGCTTCCTGTGCTCGACTACTATCGAGAAAAAGGTAAGTTAGTTGAGGTTGATGGAACACAGAATGTTCAAGAGGTGAATAAAGACATCTTGAAGGGACTTGGAAAGCAGCTCGTGAAGAATAAGCTTGAAGCATGGAAGCAACACAAGAAAGCGATTATTGCGATCGTCGGCCTTCCCGGTTCGGGAAAGACCGAAGCAGCTGCCTTCTTCAAGAGTCGCGAGGTGCCGGTGATACACTTTGGAAAAGTAGTCACCGATGAGGTTGAAAAACGATACAAAGCACAAAAGGAAGAGTTCCATAAAATTATTCGTGAAGAGTTTCGAACGGTCCATGGTATGGACGCCATGGCAAAACTCAATCTCCCAAAGATAAAAAACGCACTCGCAAAAAATAACATCGTCGTTATCGATGGTATGCGCTCATGGAATGAATACGAGTTCCTTTCGCAGGAGTTAGAGAATGTCGATATCTACATTGTAGCGCTCTTTGCCGATAAGGCGGTTCGATACCAGCGTCTTGGCTCACGGAAGCAAGATCGACCAGGTCTTGGTGGAAAGGACCGAGACCTGAACGAGTTATTTGGAACGAATATGGGGCCAACGATTGCTTTTGCAGACTTCGTTATTAAAAATAATTTCTCAAAAGAAGAGTTTCTTGACAAGCTCGAAGAAGTGTATAGCACCGTCTACTTTTCGTAATCTTCAGTTCTATGATCAACTACAAAAGCCCTCAGGAAATAGCAACGATGCAGGAGTGTGGGGACATTATGAAAAAGGTCATGACGGCACTTGTTCCGCAGGTCGTTCCGGGTATGACAACGAAGCGTGTGAACGAAATTGCAACAAGCGAGATCAATCGTCATGGTGCTGAGATCTCCTTCAATAAAGTCGATGGATATCAGTGGGCGATCTGTGCTTCGGTAAACGAGCAGATCGTACACACACCACCCTCAGACTACGTACTTCGAAACGGAGATCTTCTCACTATTGACATCGGTGTTTACTATAAGGGATATCATACCGACCATGCAGTATCCTTCGTTGTCGGTGAATCGAAAGATCCATCGATTGAACGGTTTTTATCGGTCGGTAAGGAGACGCTTGATCGCGCAATTGCACAGTCGGTTGCCGGTAACTATATCGGCGATATATCGAAGGCAATGCAGGAGGGTATTGAGTCTGCAGGATTTCATATCATTAAGCGACTTACCGGGCACGGAATTGGCCACGATCTCCACGAAGAGCCTTATGTACCATGCTTTGTGAGTAAGCCAAGAACTCAGACACTGAAACTCAAGCCTGGACTGGTAATCGCGGTAGAAGTAATGTACTCGATTGGAACCGAAGAGATGGTGTTAGAGAAAGGAAGCGACTGGAGTCTGGTAACGAAGGATGGAAGCCTCGCGGCGCAGTTTGAACACACCCTAGCAATCACAGATCATGGTACAATTTTCCTTACCTGATTGAGTGGTGTAGCCGAGGCTACCGATCTCCGGTGGCATTGGTTGTCAAAGCTGAAATAGTTATAGCAAAGTTGTATTATATATGCTATAATTTAGGCTTAATGGCTAG
>CAYZRL010000019.1:0-13520 GCA_964480835.1 uncultured Gammaproteobacteria bacterium | reverse complement strand
CCCCTGATTCTTGGGATGAAAACCCAATGTCCTAGGCCGCTAGACGACGGGGCCAAGTCAAACTTGGCTAATGTCCCAGTCGAGTTAGACTCGACGGGGCCGGTCAGTAGTCTTATTATACCAAAGGCCTAAATATCCTGAACAGCATCAATGCTCAACGGGGTATCTATACGTCGAAAGATCAGGGTAAGCTGCAGGATCAAATCTAGCAGGCTTAATTCTACAAATTGCCCTGTCTTCAGGAACAAGCCGTATTTTCCCGTGCACGATCTTCTCAATCATGACGACAGAGAAGGATGGGACACCTGTTTGACTTGCGACTTGCTGTAACCCATGCTGCCAATCTTTATTGAAGTAAACGCCAAATCCAACAACCGCAACTCCTAGTCGTTGCAGTTCCTTAATAAGTGCAACTCCAATGCTTCCCTGAGCAGAAACGTCGTCGATGATTAATGCTCTCCTCCCAGTAGGAATATCCGGCAAATGGAAGCTCACGTCTTTTCCTCTCGAATACGATCGAGCAGTGAATATCCTTCCAGTCTTTGGACTGCCCGTAACTACTCTCTCTTGGTTCATAATTTTGACGCGCGCCGTCTTGCTCGGATTAGGAGACTGTTTTTTTAGTTGCTCCCAAACTTCCTCCGCAAGTGGTAGCCCCGAATTACCAATACCTACAATTGTGTCCGGATTTTTGTCACTAAATGCTTCAAGAATAATCTTTGCAGCTTGAGTTTGCGCTTCTCGATCTATATCGTTGTGTTCTTTTCCATTAACCCATGGCAAAGATACAAAGTCCCTGATGTCGGGTCTCGTAACGGCTGTGAGAGATGCTCTATCTCTGATCGATCTCCATTGATTTTTCATCATAGGGCTTAGTTCGATTGGAACTTCCCTTACCATTGGCGGCCTCAGATAAGCTCTTTCTGTCGTTGTCATGACTCGAATTATACCAAAGAGAGATGCTGAAGCTATCTTAATAGTAGTGAAAGTAGGCGTGTAAGCAAAGGATAGTCCTACCTACCGATCTCAAATCTGGTATTAGCGACTCCTCTCCTGGTAAGTTTCGCTCCGTCTGCTTTCAACTCCTTCACTCGTATCGCCGCAAATGAAGGAACTCCTGTAAGTTCGGTAATTTTATGCATCCCACCCTTCCAGTCCTCGGAGACATAGGCGCCATAGCCAACTACCTCTATGCCTCTTCTTTGTAGTTCCTTTATTACCGCCACCGGCAATGTTCCGGTTTTACAGACATCGTCGACGATGAACACCTTAGCATTTCGCTCGATTGACGGTTGTGGAATTGGTGGAATAAGGTAATAGGGCCCTTTGTACACTTCGACTTCAACCTGACTAAATCCCTTGGGTACACTGTTACCCTGAATGGAATGTGGTAGCTCTTGTAGTAGTTCATACGAGATGTGATCTTCGTCACCCCTGGGTTTAAAAGCAATCCGAACATAGTTGGCAAATGATGATCCTCTGTTACCTACGCCGATAACTGTGTCCGGAACGGTTTCGGGAAATGCCTTAACAATGATCATGGCAGCTTTCTCTTGTGCTTTTCGATCATGTATCACCTCTTCGCGCGAAGCAATCCAAGGAATTAATAAGTCGTCGGTTGAATTTGGAGCACGCACAGATTTCTTGACACTTAATCGTAGCTTACTCCAATCCGACTTGAGTTCACCGAGTTTCACTCTACTAGTCTCTACAGGAGATGATCTGCTCCGATGCATTCTCTCAAGTAGTGTCATGGGCAGATTATATACGACAGATGCTCATTCGGCCATGTCATTACTATTGAATTATGTTTATATTTTGATAGACTACAACATTCACATCAATATGAGTAGGTTAGAACGGTTGCTTCCAACCACGTTGAAAGATCGTCTACAATTCAGACATATGAGACGAAATCCGTCGGCGCTAGAACCACTGGAGAATATGCGATATGAGGTAATGTTTGGTGAAAATCAAATTCACAAACGACTTGGCTCACTTGCAGATCAACTCATTAGTGATTATCAGGACGAGCAGCCAATTCTCATCCCCATTGCAAACGGAGCGGCAATCGGTGCCTCTGATCTTATTCGTATTTTCATGGAGAAGGGCGTAGATCTTCCAATGGAATTTATTAAGGTAAGTACCTATAAAGGGGGAACAAGATCAGAAGGAAAATCCAAAGTGAAGTTCAAAATTAATCCGGAACTAATCATCGGGAGAGATGTTATCGTTATGGACGATATCTTAGACACCGGTAACACATTATCCGCGGTTACCGAGAAATTAATAAAAATGGGTGCACGTTCAGTGAGATCACTTGCGCTTCTGAGAAAGCCTGAGGAGGTTCGCGAGACAGAGTTTGAAGCAGACTATGTTGGTTTTGATATCCCTGCTATCTGGGTGGAAGGATACGGACTTGATAGTAGATATTTTGGTCGCGGAAGACGCGATATTGTAGCGGTATATGACAACTCAAATTTTAGTGTGGCAGCATAACGACTGTAATCTCGCCTTTGTATTCCCGATGAAGCAGATCGGCAGCTTTTCCACGGATAATCTCTTCAAACTTTTTCGTCAGCTCCCGACAGATGACAACCTCGGTGTTCGGCTGAATGTTGTTCAGTACTTCAAGCGTTTCAATTATACGGTACGGTGACTCGTATGCCACGTACACCGTGTTATTTGCAAACGTAGTAATAAGCTTCTGTTTATCCTGAGGCTTCTTTGGCAGAAATCCAAGAAATACTGACCCAATGGGGTTAAAACCAGAGTGCACGAGTGCGGTAGTCCATGCAGTAGGACCTGGCACCACTTCAAACGGTAATCCTGCTTTGATAACCTGCTTAATGAGCGTGCTCCCGGGATCCGAAATGATCGGCATTCCTGATTCGGAGATCAGAACAACGTTTTTGTCAGCTTGGATGAATCCGAGTGCCTCAGATAGCTTCTCAAACTCATTATCTTTGTGAAATCCGACCACACGGAGATTCGGATTCTTTTCATCGAGGAGATCGGGGAAAATTTCTGGTATCTGTTGGAGTAAGATTCCGGCACTTCCGGTATTCTCTGCGAGAATGATGTCTGCAGTAAGAATGGCGCGAGCCTGTCTATATGAGAGATCGGAGAGATTCCCGATCGGCGTTCCAACAATGGACAGCATATTAGTCGTTCAAATGCTTCCGTTGTAATGTTTTTTTCACATTGGTGAACGAGGTTGTTTTCTTGGACTCCTTCTTATGTCGAATAAACTCGACCAAGATCGGAACCACCGAAACGAGGATGATGAGAACTACGGCAAGTTCAAAGTTCTTCTTCACAAATGGGATGCCTCCAAAGAAATACCCAAGCCAGGTAAAGATTGTGACCCATGCAAATCCTCCTCCTACACTATAGAGAAGAAAGGTACCATAGTGCATCTTTCCAACACCGGCTACAAACGGAGCAAAAGTCCGGATAATCGGGACAAAACGCGCGATAATTGTAGCTTTTTTACCATGCTTGGCATAGAACTGTCGAGTTTTCTCTAGATATGCAGGATTAAAGAAACGTGAGCTTTCCTTTGAAAAAACCTTGGGACCAAAATGTCGGCCAAGCCAGTAGTTCGAGGAGTCTCCAAGAATAGCTGCGGCAAGGAGAAGCAAGTAAGACGCCCAAATATTGAGAAATCCTCCACCCGCAAGTGCGCCAACCGCGAACAGAAGTGAATCTCCTGGCAAAAATGGAGTGACCACAAGCCCGGTCTCGCAAAAGACGATGGTAAACAGTATGAGGTAGGTGTACGGGCCGAACCAGTCGATGATGAGCTTCAGGTAGTCGTTTACATGCAGTACAAACTTAATGATTTCCATGGTTCATTATACCAATGATCCGTACATGAGGCATCTACATTTTTCCAGCCAAAGGTGCTATACTTATTGGTTGGGATTTTACCTATGACAAGCTTCAAGATTCATTCACAGTACAAGCCAACAGGGGATCAACCTCAGGCTATTGCGACCCTCTCGAAGGGCATACAGGACAACCTGAAAAATCAGGTACTTCTTGGTGTGACCGGCTCTGGAAAGACCTTCACGATGGCAGGCGTGATAGAAAAGCTCCAAATGCCGACTCTGATCATCTCGCACAATAAGACCCTCGCAGGTCAGCTCTATCAGGAAATGAGAGATTTTTTTCCCGAGAACGCGGTTTCTTACTTTGTCTCATACTACGACTACTACCAGCCCGAGGCGTACATTCCCTCAACCGATACTTATATTGAAAAAGAAGCAGAGGTGAACGAGCTCATCGATAAACTTCGTCTGCAGGCAACGACAAACATAATCACCAGAAAGGACACGATCGTCGTTGCGTCGGTGTCGTGTATCTATAACATCGGTTCGCCCGAGGAGTATCGAAACTTTACCATGCCACTGATGATTGGTCAGGATGCGGACTGGCGAGTAATTGGAAAGCGTCTCATCGAGCTCCTCTATTCGCGATCTGAGTTCGACTTCAAGAGAGGGTCATTTCGAGTACGAGGAAACTATCTCGACATCTATCCCGCATATGAGGATATCGGAATTCGTCTGAGTGAAAAGGCCGGCAAAATTGAGACCATCGAAACCTTCGAGCCGCTTACCGGAAAAACATTGACGAAATTAACGTCGACGGTTCTCTACCCAGCAAAGCACTATCTCGCAGATACCGATAAAGTCAAGGCAGCAGAGCAGCAGATCCGAAATGATCTAAAGAAAGAGTACACAGAGCTGAAAGAAAAAGGCAAGATCGTTGAGGCGGAGCGATTACTCAGACGAGTAAACTACGACCTCGAAATGATCAAGGAAGTTGGATACGTGAATGGTATAGAGAACTACTCCCGTTACTTCGATGGTCGTAAGCCCGGAGATTCACCATACAGTCTTCTGAACTTTTTTAAGTATGCGTATGGTGATAATTTTCTCGTAATTATCGATGAGTCACATATGACCGTTCCGCAGATTCGGGGTATGTTCAACGGTGATTACTCACGCAAGAAGATTCTGACCGAGTTTGGATTCAGACTAAAATCAGCGTTTGACAACCGGCCGATGAAGTTTGAAGAGTTCTATGCAATTCCGCCGCACATTGTATACGTCTCAGCAACGCCGGATGAGTGGGAGGTAACGGAAAGCAATGGTCACATTGCTGAACAGCTCGTTCGCCCAACAGGGATCGTTGATCCGCAGATCGAGATCAGACCTGCAAAAGATGAGATTCCCGATCTGATCGAAGAAGTTGTACGTCGCTCAAAGAAAGGTGAGAAAACATTGGTTACCACATTGACAAAAAAACATGCCGAAGATCTCACCACATATCTAAAGGAGCGCGATATTAAGGCAGAGTATCTCCATTCAGACATCGTCACACTCGAACGATCTGCGATTCTTGATAATCTTCGAAAGGGGAATTACGACGTGCTGATTGGCGTTAACTTGTTGCGAGAAGGACTTGATCTTCCCGAGGTATTTCTCGTTGCGATACTTGATGCTGATAAGGAAGGATTTCTCCGATCTCGCACGTCACTCATACAGACCATGGGACGAGCCGCACGAAACACCTCAGGAACGGTAATTCTCTATGCCGACACCATGACTCGGTCGATGAAGCTTGCGATTGAAGAAATTAATCGCCGAAGAGAATATCAACTTGCATACAATAGAGAACACGACATCACACCACAGACGATCTACAAACCAATTCGTGAGAAAATCATTGATGCCCCCGAACCAACGCAGCTCCAGGATCAGCAAGGTATCACGTATAATGAGTCGGTTCTCACTCGAATCAACCCTGAATCACTTACCGATATCGATAAAAAGCGTATGGTCAAAAAACTCGAACGAGAGATGAAGAAGCAGGCTGATCAGATGAACTTTGAGCTCGCAATTGCAATTCGCGACAAAATAAAAGAATTAAAAGGTTAGTCTATGATTGACAAAATTACGATTAAAGGAGCTCGTGAGCATAATCTTAAAAATGTGCATCTTGAGATCCCAAAAAACAAGCTCGTTGTCTTTACCGGCGTCTCTGGTTCGGGAAAGTCATCACTTGCGTTCGATACGATCTATGCAGAAGGCCAACGTCGGTATGTAGAGTCACTCTCTGCCTACGCACGACAATTCCTCGGCATCATGAGTAAGCCAGATGTAGACTCGATTGAGGGGCTGTCACCGGCGATTTCGATCGATCAAAAAACAACTTCACATAACCCACGGTCAACGGTCGGAACCATTACGGAAGTTTACGACTATCTCCGTCTCCTTTTTGCGAGAGTCGGTCATCCTCACTGTCCAACCTGCGGCGTTGAAATTACAAAGCTCTCACTGGACGAGATCGTAACCAAGCTTCTCCAGTCGGTCGAAACAACGGTTCAAAAAAATAAACTGAAACCATCGACCTTTACCATCCTCTCGCCAGTTGTTCGACAAAAAAAGGGAGAGTTCCGGGATCTGTTTAATAACATTCTCAGCAAAGGGTACCGTGAAGCAATTGTCGATGGAACTGTTCTCCCACTCGACTCGGACATCTCACTGATTAAAACGAACAAGCATGATATCTCGATCTCGATTGACACAGTCCAGCTCTCCCATTCTCAACTCAAAAATTCTGACACGATGAAAAACCTGAGAGCGAGGATCACGACAGCGGTGGAGCAGAGTCTTGCACTGTCAGGTGGTCTGGTTATCTTAAAAGGTGACGTAGAGCTTCTTCTGTCAGAAAAGTTCTCATGCCCGAACTGTAACCTATCACTTCCCGAACTCGAACCGCGAATGTTCTCATTCAACTCACCACAGGGGGCATGTACTCGATGCAAAGGCATAGGAACGATTTTCAAAATTGATCCAGAGTCGATATTAAATAAGAAATTGACAATCAACGAAGGTGGAATACTCCCGTTCAATAAGATGTTCTTCCAGGACACGTGGTATATTCGACTGCTGAAGACTGTTGCGGATGAAGAAGGTCTCGACTTTAACATTCCACTTGCAGATTATTCGGACAAACAACTGAAAATTATCCTTTCTGGAACCGGAAAACAGTATAAAGTACTTGGAACTAATCGTCTTGGTAAGCCAACGTCCATCTTTGAGAAGTTTGATGGGATCGTAGCCGAACTTGAGCGACGATTCTTTGGTCCTGATAGCACCACAGAACAATGGGATACCCAGAGATATATTCGAGAAGAGCTCTGTCCAGCATGTAAGGGAAAGCGACTAAAACCGGAGATCTTAGCGGTAACCATTAATAAGAAGAATATCGCTGAGTTTGGGGATGAGTCGGTAACCGAGTTTCTTCGCGTTGTCGATCAAGATCTCAAACCACAGTTAAATAACTACGAACAACAGATTGCATCCGCTATATTGAAGGAGATCTCGATTCGTCTCTCGTTCCTCTCGAACGTAGGTCTTGGGTATCTTACGCTTTCACGTTCGGCAAAGACGCTGTCTGGAGGAGAGCTCCAGCGAATCCGACTTGCGTCTCAAATTGGCACAGGACTCACCGGTGTTCTGTATGTGCTAGATGAGCCATCAATCGGTCTGCACCCACGGGATGTCTCTGCACTGATCAAAACACTTCATTCCCTCAAAGATCTCGGAAACACACTTGTTGTGGTCGAGCATGACCAAGAAACAATAGAGTCAGCAGACTATATTGTTGAGCTTGGCCCGCAGGCAGGGAAGCATGGTGGAGTAATCACATCTCAGGGGTCCTTACAGCACATCAAGCATGATAAACACTGTTTAACAGGACAGTATCTTTCAGGAAAGCGGACGATACAGCTCGAAAAACGAGAGCTCCAGACAACGCGCGGTGAACTATTGTTGAAAGGTGCATCTCAGTACAACCTAAAGAACGTAACGATGAAGCTCCCGCTTGGTAATCTTATCGCAGTGACGGGTGTGTCTGGATCTGGAAAATCAACACTCATTGGAGAAACACTCTACCCTGCCTTGAAGTATCACATCGAAGGTCACTACAGCGACACCACCGGCGCCTACGAGCGTCTCGAGGGGTTTCAGTACCTCGACCGTGTATATCTCGTTGACCAATCGCCAATCGGAAGAACTCCACGTTCGAACCCCGCGACATACGTGGGCTTTTTTGATGACATACGAGATATATTTGCCTCTACAGCCGATGCCAAATTGCGGGGATTTGCTAAAGGTAGATTCTCGTTCAATCTAAAAGGGGGACGTTGCGAAAAGTGTCAGGGGGCAGGTGTTATTAAAATCGAGATGCAGTTTCTCCCAGATGTATATATCACCTGTGATGTCTGTGCAGGACAGCGATACAATGCCGAAACGCTAGAGGTAAAGTATAAGGACAAGACGATTTACGATATTCTCAAGATGACAGTGGATGAAGCAACCGACTTTTTCTCGGCGCATTTTCACATTCATCAGAAACTTCAGTTTCTCAAGAAAGTTGGTCTCGGATACATCGAGCTTGGTCAGCCTGCTCCTACCCTTTCAGGTGGAGAGGCGCAACGTATCAAACTTTCGAACGAACTTTCCCGAAAGGACTCCGGGAGAACAATCTATATTCTCGATGAGCCAACAACCGGACTCCATTTCTACGATGTAGAGCGCTTGCTCGCAAGTTTGGAGGAGCTTGTGGGTCGCGGGAACACTGTTGTTCTCATCGAGCATAATATGGATGTCATTAAGAACTGTCAATATATCGTGGATCTGGGACCAGAAGGCGGAAGTGGTGGGGGATCAATCTTGTTCCAAGGAACAACGAAGGACATTCTATCTGTTAAACAATCATCAACCGGAGAGTACCTAAAAACATTACTGTGAACATTCGATCGATACTAGCAGTCGTTCTGTTGTATCTACTCATCCCGTTCTCGGCACATGCGACTTCATCAAGCACTTCGATCAGTGCTATATATTCTGTTCAGTCTACCGATGAAAAACAGACAAAGGTTGTCTACTCGATTGATATCGAAGAGCCAGGCGGAGCACATTCGACATCTGAATATTCACTCCATATGCCGACCAGTTTTCCAGTTGCATCAATACAAGCTATGGTTGATACCGAGCGAGTTGAACCTGTAATTTCATCACAACAAAACTATATATCGGTCTCGATTCCGCTCCCAGATAGTGATAAAAAAACGCATCGCCTGATAGAGCTATCCTTTTTGCAAGGAAATGTTGTCCATCAGAATGGTAAACATACCGAAGTTCTCATTCCAACACTTCTGACCAAAACTAATGAAACGATTCGATATCAACTGAGCATCCCATCCGATCTGAAAAACTCATTACTATCAAGTCGACCGATGTTTAGTCAACGAGATGGGGTGAATATGTTCTGGACGGGAACTCGAGGAAAGACAATTCAGATCATGTTCGGCGCGTCGAAGCTTTTTTATCACGCAACATTACAGTACGATCTCCAAAATGAATCAGGACTGAGTCGAACCATGGATATAACACTTCCCCCAGAGACACCGTATCAACTACTCCATAATGTCTCGTTCTCGGAAAAGCCACGAGAGATTACTATCGATCCGGATGGAAACCCCATGGCTCGATATGTCGTTGCTCCACACGGTAAAAAAAGCGTGAAGTTCCAAGTAACACTTGAACTACGCGTTCTCCCCGATAGTGAGCGGTTGATGTATGATCGATTGCTTTTTCAATCATCACGAGCGCATCTGCTTCGTCCGTACATTGGAGAAGAGGGGAGAACTCCCCCGCTCAAAGATTCACGGACGGTATATGAGTACACGGTCGCTTCTCTGAGCTATGATTATTCACAACTAAATACACCATCATTACGCACTGCGCATAAGACAGTTTCACAGATTCTCAATACTCCAACCAAGTCAATCTGTCTCGACTATAGCTCACTCTTTGTGAGTCTCGCACGGAAAAATGGTATTGAAGCGCGAGAAGTCTACGGCTACTCGATCCAGAAAGATGAGCAGCTGAGACCAACGAATGGTGATGAACTACATAGCTGGGCTCAGTTTTTTGATACGGACACACAGCAGTGGGTAAATATCGATCCGACCTGGGACGACACCTCAAGTCTTGACTACTATAACTTCCACGATTTTAATCATGTTGTGCTTGCGTATCGTGGCGCCGACTCAAATAAGCCGTACCCAGCTGGGTTCTTTCGGTTCAACAACTCCTCCGATACCTCGCTCATATCCATTGTACCGGTTGCAGGAGCAGAAACAGACCGGTCTACACTTTCCATCGATCGCTCAGCAATGAGAACGTCATACAATGCCTCTGAGCCCACGAACACAACGGTGAGCGTAATGAATGTAGGAACCACGGTTCGTTATAACGTTCCGGTTTCCGTAACTTCTCGTCATGCAGTTGTACATCTCGAGAAACGAACGATACCAATTCTGTATCCATTACAGCGGGCTACTCTCACACTGTTAGTGACAGGAAATGACAAGCTCGTAGGCGCCGATGTTCTCGTGATCACAGCGGGGGATCATTCAGAGCAGATCCCGATCACTGTACTTCCACGTTCATACATGAAAACTATAATGCTGGCAGTTTCAGTACTTACCGTAATGACTGTCCTCTGGATTGTCGGCAAGAGACGGAAATAGTAGTTAGATTGTTATAATAACCCATATGACCGCGTGGAAGATCAAAAACACAACAAAGAACATCAAGAACTTAAAAGGGTTTGCTGGTGTCTACACCTATGCCCTCAAAGGGAAGCCCCTGTATATCGGGAAATCTACAAATGTGAAAGCGCGTTTACTTTCACATCTTGAAAATGCGAGAGTTAATAAACGTGAGGCACTCTACGTACATCATGCGGATACGATAGAACTTCAGCAAACCGATTCAGAACTTAATGCGTTGTTACTCGAATCAAAGCTCATACAGACCCATAAACCAAAGTATAACGTCCGGTGGATGGATGACAAAAGCTATCTCTACATCAAAATCACTACGAAGGATGAGTTTCCAAAAATATTTGCAGTACGAAAAGAAACAGATAAGCGCTCGACCTACTTCGGACCGTTTGCATCGCAAGAAGTTGTGGATCTGTTACTGGGGACAATTCGCAAAATCTTCCCGTTCTGCACGCAAAAAGAAATCGGTAAGCGACCATGTTTCTACGCAAAACTTGGTCTCTGTAATCCGTGTCCTAATTCCATCACTACCGCGGATGAGAAAGCACTCTATCGTAAGAACATTCGGTCTGTGATACGAGCACTCGCCGGAAACTCTAGTTTTCTCGAAGAGACGATTGCAAAAAAAATCAAGAAACTTGCACAGGCGGAGCGGTATGAAGAAGCAATGAAGCTGCGAAATGTACTATATAGCCTTAAACACTTCTACACTCACAAGGTGTTTGATATGCAGGACAACCATTCCTTTAATCGTTCGGGCGAGATGATTACGGCGCTTACCTCACTCTTAGTTCCATTCTTCCCTGCAATGAAGTCACTCCACAGAATTGAGTGTTATGACATCAGCAACACCAGTCAACAGCAACCCACCGCATCAATGGTGGTATATATTGACGGTCAGATTACCAAGTCTGAGTACAAAAAATTTAAGATTGGAAAGCACAATGCGAAAGGTGATTTCGCAATGCTTCGAGAAGCCGTCACGCGACGTCTTAAGAATAATTGGCCGAAACCGGATCTTATCATTCTCGATGGGGGAAAACCCCAACTTCGGGCAGTTCTCTCGGCGACCGACATTCCAATGATCGGCATCGCAAAGCATCCCGATCGATTGGTAATCGGAACCGCAGGACTTCCAACTGTGCGACCACGGCTCAATAATCCCGGTCTTCATTTGGTTCAACAGCTGAGAGATGAAGCGCATCGATTTGCCAAGAAATATCACACCATGCTTCGATCTCGATTATGATCGCGAACTGTTTCAACACCCTGCCTACTTGCCCTGCGTCTCGATACCGACTATAATACAGGTATGCGAAACGTATTGCTTTCACTCAACGTTATTGTCTCTGTAATCATCACCTTTCTCATTCTTATTCAAGGAAGAGGTGGAGGTCTTGGGGGTGCATGGGGTGGCGGAGGAGAAACCTTCCATACCCGACGGGGCATCGACAAAATTACATTGAGACTGACGGTAGTTCTGATCGTCCTGTTCTTTGTACTGTCGGCCTTTAACCTGTTTATTCGGTAATACCATGACCGACCAAAAAAAAGCCTTCCGCTACTACTACTGGCTCATTGCCGCCTTTGCACAAAAACACAGTAAAATGATCTTTCTGAGCTTCTTCGTAAGTTTGCTGGTTATCTTAAGTCTCTTATCCTTCTCAACTCAGCTCGATGCATTATTCCTTACACGAAACCGCATTGTAGGTCTCGTTGGTTCCTATGAACCATCTCAGCTTCCCGAAGATGTGCTGAATAATATATCATACGGCCTTGTCTACACCGATACGCAGGGAAATATTAAACCTGCTGTGGCTGAGCGGTGGACTGGGTCCTCAAACGGGAAGAGCTTTACCGTATATATTCGGAAGAACTTGGCATGGGATGATAACAAGTCGCTTACGGCACGAGATCTTCAGTTTAACTTTCAGGATGTTAATGTGAAGGTGCTCAACGACTACGAGCTTGAGTTTAGTCTTAAGAGGCCGCTTGGTATCTTCCCGACATATCTCACAAAACCGCTTGTTCGCTATCCATTGCATGGAGTTGTGGGAAATTATCGAGTGAAAAAGTTAAGACTCGGCCAGGAGAATAAAGTTCAGGAAATCGAGTTAACGCCGAATAAAAAAGAACTTCCGCCACTTACCTATAAATTTTTTACCAACGAATCAAGCTTGATCGGGGCGTATAAACTTGGATCAGTCACAGAGATGCAGATCTATAACAAAGGTGTAGCGGAGGACTTTAAGAACTGGAAAAACACGAATGTAAAGCGGGAGGTCGATTACTCCACCGTTCTTACGCTCTTTTTTAACGAGGCTAAGGGACAGCTTTCGGACAAAGACTATCGAAAAAGTGTTTCGCTCGCTATACCACGACCAAAGCTTGAGCAGTACGGAGAATTAGCCGAGGGCCCAATCTCACCGACTTCATGGGCATATAACACCGAGCTCAAAAGGAGTATCTATGATCCAGCAGAGGCAAAGAAGCAACTAAAGCCGGAGTCCGCTTCGAGTGCAGCAACGTTGACATTGCGGACGTTTTTCGACTATCAAGATCAGGCGAATATTCTTAACGATTCATTCACTGGAGCAGGACTGAAGTCCGATATTGTGTTTGGTAGCTTTACCGACCCATCTGACTTTGACGTATTACTGGCGCTCTGGAAAATACCCACAGACCCGGATCAGTATTTTTTTTGGCACTCAACGCAGATTGGAAAAGGAAATATTACCGGTATGAAGAACGTACGAATCGACAAGCTGTTAGAAGATGGGAGAAAATCCATTGAACCATCTGATAGAAAGAAGGAGTACCTCGACTTTCAAAAAATCATGGCAGATGAACTTCCCGCAGCCTTTCTTTACTA
>CAYZRL010000018.1:0-14137 GCA_964480835.1 uncultured Gammaproteobacteria bacterium | reverse complement strand
CCATCGATGCGATAACTATCGCCTGAGTTTGACGGACGAGCATCGACGCCGATTCGTACTCGCCAAAAATCCTCGGTTCCGAGCGATTCTTCGATGGATCGAATTCCGTTGTGAAGCTTTGGACCGGTACCAAACTGGATTTTGAACTTCCCAAGCGGGATGTCGAGATCGTCATGGACGATATAAAGCTGATCAAGCTTAGTCTCAGGATGCTTTGTAAGTATACCTTTCACGACAGCGCCAGACACATTCATAAACGAACCTGTTTTAAGAAGTTCAGTTTTTTCACCCTTCAACTGTACCCATGTGTAGGATGAGTCTGTACTTTTGCTTTTTTGAAAATTATTAGCATTCAGTGTCTCTTTCATCCAGTCGATGAACACGTGACCCGCATTATGTCGATTTCCCTGATATTTGGCTCCGGGGTTGCCGAGGCCGATAAAAAGCTTCATCCGATCTTATTATATAGCGAATTTGTGTTTTGTAACGCAAAAATGGTACAGTAATACTATGACCAAATACGTGCCTGACATCAGCTCGAGACGGTGGGTGATTGTTTCGACACATCGAGCAGACCGCCCCGATCAAAACCACAAAAATGATAAACCTGCGAGATGTGTATTTTGCGAAGGCAACGAAAAACTTACCTCAGAAGAAGTCTATCGTCTCGGAGCAGGGGAGAAGAACGACAAGGGTTGGAAGGTGCGAGTAATTCTCAATAAGTATCCCATTACCGATCTTCACGAAGTAGTGATTCATTCTCCTCAGGATACCGATGATATTCCTGACTATCCTCATGAGCAGGTTGAGCTCATTCTTCAGGCATATCGCGATCGATTCAATTTTTATAGGTCCAAAGGCCAGGTGCTCATCTTCTGCAATCATGGACAACATGCAGGCGCATCAATCAAGCATCCTCACTCACAGATCGTGGTCTTACCGCCACAGATTAACCTCGACTCACTTACCCGAGAGCCGATGAATAATATCGTTGATGAGGACGAGCATTTTAGCGTGTACTGTCCAGACTTCTCACAGTGGCCGTACGAGGTATGGATTACACCGAAAAAGGAATCAAAGGCATTCTTTGGTGATATTACCGATAGCGAAATGAAGCAACTGGCGAAGATCTTGAAAAAAACTCTGACGCAGGTTAAGAAAATCTTTGATGAGAACGAGTTCCTCGAAAGCTTTGGATACAACTTTTATATCTCTCCTAAAGAGAATTGGTACCTTCGCATCATTCCACGTTTCATTCACAGAGCAGGGTTCGAGCTCGGTACGGGTCTTTCGGTAAATGTAGTGGATCCACTCAATGCCGCAAGTGCGTACAAAGGTGTCGATCCGCGAGTGGGGGAGGTACTCTCAAAGCTCAAGAAAAAAATGTAGGCTACTTTAATTCGAGCTTCGTATACTCCGTTTCGGTGATCTTTCCTCCCGCATCTGTTAGTCTAATCTTGAAGAAAGTATCTGCCGTTAGCATGAGATCGCTTAGTGTGGCGATATGCGTGGTACTAGGGTTCTTCATAATCGGTCGAACAACCTCTTGAGATGTACCAGATTTGAAGATCACATCGGATGTGAATTTAGTCGTTGTCGAAAAAGAAATGAGTATATAGCGTCCGGATCGAAACAGTTTAATATGTTGTAACAATTCACGGGCTTCAGATTTATATGACGCTGTTTTCCATGCAGCATTTGCGCCAATAAATACAGCACCAGATAGCACCGTAAAGATGAATATAATAAGTACGGACTGAAGTCTCGGTAGAGGAAGTTCCCAGATTTTGTGGTAATCCACCTTGATTTGCTGTGCTTTTTTGAATTTTACGAGCTCAGGTGCCGTCGAAAAAACTCCATGACAGGTACCGCAGTGAAATAATGTTATGGACTGTGGGAGAGCCTCAGAGTGTGGTATAGGAAGCATTACGGAATCGTCCTTTGGGCATTTTTTTAGTGCGGCCGAGAACGGAGTTTCCATAGGGGAATGGGTGAGTGCGAGCTGTTGTGCGCTCTCCAGGGAGATTCGATTGACGATGTTGTCCTCAAAAAAGGAACCGTTGCAGTGAAAGCAGTGCATGAACGACTGATCATCGTATATAACAACCTGCATCTGTTTTCCACAGTCGGGACAGTTCATGCAAAAAGTATACTTGAATTTACAATCAGGATTGTTATAGTGAATGTATATATATGACCCATACCGCATTCGATCACTCCTTGTTTTCTCTCCGTCATGAATTCCTTGATGCAGTAACGGGTTGTATTATTGAAAAAGTTAAGGATCAGACGATTACGATTGAGGAGAGTCGGGAGCTTGCTGGAATGATGCTCGATCTCAAAGAAGAGCTGACAACGGTCGACGATGTAATGCATGCGTGCAAGTCCCTTATCGAGGCGTACCCCATCTTTAAAGACGTACTGTCCCCGTTGTTGCAAAAGGTTGCAACAGGAAAGAGTGAAGTAGCTCAAGAAGCAGTTGATCAGCAAAAGCTCGATGCTATCCAGCAACAGTTATCTCAGTTAGCAAACACCTAAGTATGCCCGAAGTACCCATAACACCCGATGTCGGTAGAGATCTCGGAAGGCAGCGGTTCGGAGAGCCTGCGATCACTGCGAATGTTGATGTTGATCGTGCAACTGTGCTACGCCAAGAAGGAAAAGCCGAGCAGGCGCTCCAGGAACTCGCTGAAGGAAGACATGTTCCGCACGATGCAAAGGATGTAAAGGAGGGATTACGAAAACGATACAGCACAGAGAGAGATGCGGACGGTAAAAAAATCGATCCAACCGATCCGCAAGAAATGAGGAGATTAAGATATGCTCGAGCAAAAACCGAGATGTACAGAAATTTCCTTGAAACAGGTTCAATCAGCCCTATTCTTCGAAAAGATGTGCGTGGATTTTTAGAGAGGTCATCAACCGCATTTCAGAACTCGATCCAGGGTAAGACCTCCACAGAGATCGACGCAATGGTTGATAGCTATGTGTTGAACGATCCATTGTTCCGTTCAACACTTCGTAATATCTATGAACAGCGAGCAGATCCAAAAAAAGTACTCGCCGGAGAAAAAGAAGTACATGATTTGGAGCTCGGGCTTGCCAAGCTGGAAGCTAAGCTGAAAGGAGATGTTTCTGATGCTGAAATTTCAACCGCTGAATCAAGATTGACAACCGCTGAAGTTGACCTAGTTGCAAAAGGCGTAAACGTTACAGAGTTGTCTGGACATCAATCAACGTTTGAGACACTTGCTGCGAATATAAGTGAAGCGAGGGCAACTGTTACAGGTCTCGGAACAAATCACGATGCCATTGAAAAGCAAATAAAGACATTGGAAACTGCAATAAAGAAACAGACTCCTGGTTCTGAAGAATATACCAGAACATTTGACATAATAAGCGATCTAAAAACAAACGCAGACTTTGTCAATTATCGTAAGGCGAAATTGATAGTCGAAAGGTATGATTCAGCAAAATCGTATCTCGATGGGATAAACTCAGATACAGTTAAGAAAACCGCATTGACGGAGTATACCACGGCCCAAGCAAAACTAAAGGAATTAAAAGATCGCTCTGTCAATTCTTTATCACCTATAGAACGCGCCGATCTGGAGGCGCAGATCAGGAATATGAAGATAGAGCTTGCAGATGCAAAGGATGCATTTCAGGCGGAAATGATCGGGGATTACCGAGACCTTACCCATATGGCAGAAGACGCAGTACAACAGGTATTTGCTCAAGAGCTCACAAAACTCCCAGAACTGTATCGCACCGCGGTCGCAGAGCGAAAAGAAAAAGAAGATAAGGATAAGGAGAAAGACAAAGAATCGTTGGCAGCGCTGTCTGAAAAGTTGAATAAAGTTTGGAAAGATCCTCGAATGCGTCGTGGAATCTTAAGTCTTGTCACAAATCGTGCTCGTGCAGGGCAGTGGGTCAACTCATGGTTACAGCAAGGTCATGAGGGCGTCCGCGCTCAGATGCAGGCGCTGTCGGTCGCGGACCTCGCTTCGGCCGGTCTTACTCCGACCGAGGTTACACTCTTTCAAAACACCTTAGCAAATGACGATACCGCGAAAGTATTTCTCGCGGATAAAGCAGATGCCATAGCTGCACAAGCACTTGGTGATTACCTTGGTTCTGGAGGTAGATTTGGCCGTGCAGAAGCGAATGCGTTTGCAGCATCGCCACAAGGTAGAGATCTCATTCAAAAGGCACTTGCGAATGTCGATGCCCAACGAGCTGCAAAGGACGCAATGGCAGGTCGTGGTGCGCTAAAAGGTATCGATAACATTATCGGTGGTAGAGCGGCTGGAGAGAGAGCGCGATTCGGGCCAGCTCGCATCGGACTTGCTCTTATGCTCCTGATATTTGGCGCCGCTGCATTCAGGGGAGCAAAAGGATAATTATGCCGGAAGGAGGAACCGCACTATTGGAGAGACCACCAGTAGAAATGCCTACTGTTGAGCCTCAGGTTGAGTTGCCGGTCGATGAGCCATCTCAGATCGAGGACTCGAATCCACAACTTTCTCACACCCCGCTTTCTCCTGAGCTCGGAGAACCAACGCCAGAGGAGCTCCAGCGTTTTATCGCCGGACTGCAAAGTGAACAACAGCATGGACCCGAGATTTCGCAGCATACACCGCGTGAAAGAGTGCAAAAACCTCGTGGAAAAATCGCGGAGTTTATTCATAAGCATCCCCTCATGATGGCACCATTTGGAATACTGATCGCTCTATTCGCATCGGTTTTCGGCGCGATAAAGCGAGAGAGTGGAGGCCAACACTGAAGAATTTGATAATTATTATCTCTTATTTTTTATTGGGCATTGATCTTTTCGTAGACGAGGCTAGATTTAATTTGGCTGTCGAGAGTGTTTTGGAAAAAATAAGGAGAAATTCTTTTGTTTCTTTCCAAATTAAACGCAGTTCCTGAGCAGAGTTTGCATCGTTGTGAGCCACTAATTCAATCCAGTATAGTGTTTCGTTCGCCTCCTTCTTGCATATGCTTATTTTATGTATGAAGTCCCTTTTACTTTCTGCACTGATCGCTTCACGATAATTAGCTCCGATAGAAGTCGCAGACCGCAACAACTGGCTGAGTAAAGCATTTTTCTCCTTCTGCTTGTTTATAAGGCTAATTACTCTCTTTGAGTATTCCAGAGTGCGATTGAGTAACTGATCTGAATTCATCGGTAAAAAGATACCGCAATTGAATTAGAAGTCAGTCGTTTATATGCTACAAAAAACAGGATTTAGCCTATCGAAACAATGAAAAATATGTAGCTATCACATCAATAACAAATAAGAAATGTCAGATAAGAAAATAATAAAGGTTATTCTTCGAAGTTCACGCCAAGGAGCCGATTCACTACTTCCTTTTTGTATCGGCGATCGCCACGCGAGTTAATACGAATCGCCGGGAGCTTTCCTTTCTTGCCCCAGCGCTTGATAGTCAGGGGAGAAACGCGCAAGATATCGGCAACTTCACGTATTGTTAAGAGATCAGGAAGATCTTCAAGTGAGACGCGATGAGATCTGATAGGGTTTGACATAGAACGCATTATATGAAGGGGTTATAGAAATGTCAACAGAAAATATCGGTCTAGATTGTTGTGAGAATCTGCGCACGTTTTCACTGAAGTTTTCTTCAAGAAAATTCAAAACCGAACCGGAAAATCATGTATTTCACGCTTGACGCACCGTATGAAAACATATATATTTTTTCTATCAGAAAATGAAGAGTATTAAGGCGAGAATACAAGGCTTCGCTGTTTTACCACTGCTTGTTGTGGTGTTTCTTCTTGCGATCTCTGCACTCGGAACCTATATCGTTGTCAAACAAGGTACCGGTGGGTATGGAACACGAGCGGGAACAGATAGATCTGCTCTAAGTAAAGTTAGTCGAACTTTAGGTGATGTGACATACAACTGCTCGCGAGTAGACTGTGGTAAATGGGTAACATCTGATACCTTCACCACCGAAAACCAGGGGCGTATCTGCAATTCGATCAAAGATAAAGCGGGATTATCCGTTTGTAACTGGACGAATGCGCAGTTGACAACTCCCAACTGTGATGTAAACAAGACCAACTACAGGACACGTACGACCCTCTACGGACTTGCAAATATGAGATTGGTTGAGGCAGTTGGTGAGGATTCTGAGAATATTGCTTATTACGACTGTACGAGAAGTAAGAAAAGTCCTGCTTCAATGACCTGTGGTACCGGAAAGGCATGTTGTTGGACAGCGGAATCATTCGGTTTAAAATCCACAGATGCGTGGTTCTATAAATATTCATGTACTTCTGGAACCCCGAGCTCAAATAACTCCTCATGTACTTGCGGTGGAAAGAGTCTAATCCCTCCTCCAGCTAATAATAGCTGTGCGAGCGTTGGTGCAAATTGCTGCTTCAGATCTCAGCCAAATAACACCGGATATTATTGCAACTCGCCATACAAGTGTTCAACAAACACGAGTGATGGTAAATGTATATCTCAAGATCAGAAACCGGTTGTATCCCCAGATCCAGGTACTGGTGGTGGCGGCGGAACGATTCCGCAAGATTCACAATGTACAAATATCGGTGGAACATGCACAAACGTTGGAACTGCACAGCAGTGTCCTGATGCAAATAAGCCGAGGTTGTTGATCGGCTACTGTCCCAGTTCACCAAGCACTTCAGTACGTTGCTGTGCTCCTGCGAGTGGTGGTGGTGGGGGAACTACGAATCCGCCTGTAACCGGATCAGCACCAACATGCACGCTTACCGGACCAACCACAATGTCTACCGGCTCACAGACGTCCTTTACCGCAACATGCACCGATGCAGATAGTAATCTGAATAAGATCGAGATTTACACATCTCCAACATCGAATGCGACATGGTCCTTATTCAAGACCTGTGATATTACTCCTGGAGGATCGGGTACCTGTACCGGATCGGTATCGATTAACACTGCGGGGTCGTACTATATCGTAGCGAATGGGTACGACTCAACTGGACTAAAGTGTACCGGTAATCCATGGACGCTTCCTGCAGGATGGACATCGTGCCCAACAAGTAAAATCTCCGCAACGGTAGGTTCAGGTTCATCAGGAACAACCGGCGATGCAACGCTCGCATTCAAGCTGAAGTTCCAAGGCGTTGATGGCTATCCAAAAGGAGGAAAAACAGTTCCGTTCAAAGTTAAACTTCAGGGACCGACCAGTACCGGATACCAGAGCGGCACCCTCACCGTCAACAACCAGGGAGTGTGGGAAGGGAATGTCTCGTTCACGAATATTGTCGTTGGCTCTTCAACAAAGTACACCGTATTTGTGAAGGTTGGCAAGCACCTCCAGAAGCGAGTCTGTGCATCTGATCCATCCGAAACTTCCGGTGGAACCTATAACTGTAGTGAAAGCAATATGCCGATCACCTCAGGAACTAATAATCTTGATTTCTCCGGCATTCTCATGCTTGTTGGAGATCTCCCATCCTCAACTGGCGAACAGAATGGAGTTGTGGATTCCTACGACATCTCATTCGTACTCAACCATCTTGGATCGACCGTTGAAAGCGAACTAGCTATAGGCGATCTTAATTTTGATGGTGTTATCGACACTCAGGATCGATCACTTATCATACAATCATTAAACGTTAAGTACGACGATCAGTAATACCTATGGACCAAACAAATACAGAGCTCATGCAACCTCAAGGACCAAAGAAAAATTATCGAGTAAGTCTTCTCGTCGTACTCGTATTGATCGCTCTCGTTGAGTTCGTGCTCTTGATGAATAAAAATACGGTACCGGGAGCGGTGACAGACTCCCAACAACAAAACGTGCAGGAACGTCAGTCGGAAGAGATGCGGAAGGCGGGTTCATTCACCGTCTCAACAGGGAGTCAAAAGCAGTTCGTGGTTGGTCAACCTGTCACCGTTACCATAACGGCAAGTTCAGAAAAACATAGCGTCGTTGGATTTGACGCGGTTATGTTATTTGACGCAAGCGCCCTTACCTATCGTAGTGTTTCCTCAGATCTCAAAGGATTCACAGTTGTTGGAAGCGTGAGAAAGGGATATCTCGAGCTCACATCTGCGAAGGATCCTGCCGCGGAGATTGTTCCGGTACTGAATGACACGAAGGTTGCTACGGTAACCTTTACACCCACGAAGGCCGGACAGTATAAGCTCACTCTCCTTGATGCTGTCGATCAGTCATCAACAAAGTTTGTTGATAGCGAAACGGTGATGTACCAACCTCAGCTCAATGAGGTATCGATCACCGTTAAGTAGTCCCGTTTCATCTATGAAAGCATTATTTTCTAAGTTTGGGATTATTCTGACGTTGCTTACACTCGTTCTTTCGGTGAACGGAGGGGTGTATGCAGCGTTTCTGAAGTTTGATCAGTCGAGTTTCACCGTTACCGAAGGCGACAGTTTTGATGTTCAGATCATCGTGAATCCTGGATCGGATCAAATAACCTCTGTCGATGCATACGTTACTTACGACGAGTCCGTTTTAAGTGCGGATTCAGTAACCGATGGTACCTACTTTCCGACCGTTTTAAACGATCTTTCTGCAGGAAAGGCGTATGTTGCAGGCTTCGTAAACAGTCCATCCGACTTTAAGACTGGTACCGGAACGGTTGCTACAGTAACCTTCTCGACACTCAAGCAAGGAAGTACTGACCTGGTATTCGACTGTAACGGTCAGGCCACCGTCACCTCAAAGGTGATCAAGAACGATATTAATTCCACAAACATCATTACCTGTTCTCAGAATGGAACCGCAACGATTACCGTAAATGTAGCAGGAGATTCAACTAATACTACGGTGGAGGAGAATCCAACACCAACGCCCACGAAGCGGGTTGTGACGAGTCTCCCTGCAAGTGGTTCTACCGAGACGATGATGATGGTTGGATTTATCGGAGCTATGCTTGTGGCAGTAGGAGGGATTGCAAAGTTTATCAGACCATATTAATATTCATACAATGAAAAAAAGCAGACTTATCGCGGTTAGTATTGGTTCGGTACTCGGACTCGCTCTCATTGTGGGAGGATTCCTTTTCATGCAGACCTTCTCGCGTGCTTCGAGTGAAAAGCCTGAAGGAGTGATGACGTCAGACCTAACGGCAACATCTGTGAAGGTAAGCTGGACAACCGGGAACGATACCGTTGGTGCCATTGTTAAGTATGGCGTGTCTCCGACGAGTATGACGCAGTTTGCACCGGCTACGACCCCTCAGGGAAAAGAGCATTCGGTCGTGATCAGTGCGCTCACACCGAGTACGACATATTCTTTCGTGCTCACCGCGGGGGCTGATGAGACTTTTGACAATGCTGGTGTGCCGTGGAGTTTCACGACCAAGTCAGAAAATGAGACGACCAGCGAAATCATTATATCGCCCTCAATCTCACCAACCGCACCGGCAGATACTACATCCGAAACACCGATCGAGGATCGGGTGGACACCTGTAAAGAGACGGACTGTGAGGCAATCAAGGCAAAACTTGGAACAGAGTGTAGCACGCAGGAGTATATTAAGTGTATTAAGGCTGCGCAGAACCCTTCACCTTCGAACTAACGCGGCTTAGCGGACAAGAAGACCGAGTACGAACTGAATAATCGGACTGATAATCTTGGACAACATAGAGCCACCTCCCATAGGAAGAATAAGGAGTACGAGGAATAGTATTCCGTATCGCTCAAGCTGGTACCACTCACGTGCCTTTTCCTCTGAGAGAAGTCCTCCAACAATCTTGAAACCGTCGAGAGGATGAATCGGGAGGAGGTTGAAGACCGCAAGCATTACATTAAGTGTAATGAACGGTAAGAGGAGCGGTAGCGAGGTTGCAGAGTAGATCACCGAGCAGATTATGGCGATAATGAGGTTCGAAATCGGTCCAGCTACCGAGATCAATGCGGCGTCGCGACGAGGGTGTTCGAGATTGAACGGGTCAAACTGAACCGGACGGCCCCATCCAAAGCCAAAAACGAACAGGAAAAGTAGGCCGGTAAGATCAATGTGTGCTCGTGGATTGAGCGTGACTCTCCCTTGAATGCGTGGGGTTGGGTCGCCGAGCCTGTCCGCAACAAATGCGTGGCTGAATTCATGGACGGAGATAGCGCCGAGGAGTGCAACTGCGTAGACCGCAAAAAGAAGAGGAGACTGGGTGAGTAGATCGATCATAGTGCAACAGAGTTAGCCGTGAAGCCATCCATATTATATACTATCTACCATGATGAGGGTTTCACTTATGTTGATCTCAGTTCTCGGGCTCCTTGCATTTGTTGCGGTGTGTGTGGCTGTTGCACTCATCATTGTTCAGAAGGTCTCTGGACTGAAGCTCTTCGATAAACTGCATCATTTTCTCCATCCTTATGCATATCAACTCGCGTTTATCTCTGCTTTGATGGCAACAATGGCAAGTCTCTTTCTCTCAGAAGTTCTCCATTTTCAGCCGTGCATACTGTGTTGGTATCAACGCATCGTGATGTACCCACAGGTGGTGTTGCTCTATGTTGCACAGCTTCGGAACGAGCGCGTATTAACACCGTATCTGATCGTTATGAACCTAGTGGGTGGTGTGATCGCTTTGTATCACTACTCGCTTCACGTACTTCCTCGAACTATGCTTCCGATTCTGCCGTGCGCGAAGCAGTATGCAGGGGTACCATGTGATAAAGGGTATGATTTTTACTTCGGATTTATGACCTTCCCGCTGATGGCATGGGCGGTATTTATGGTTATAATAATGCTATTAGCGTTCAGCTCGTTACCAAAACCCAAGGCGAGATCAAAAAAACGATAATATATGATGAAGATAGTGACGATTCCAAACCCGGTACTCACTACGCCCACACAGCGGGTAAAGACGATCACCCCGAAACTACGATCACTTGTTGAAGAAATGAAAAAGACACTGATTGCACAACGCGATCCAGAGGGAGTTGGGCTTGCGGCTACACAGGTAGGGGAGAGTATAAGCATCTTCATCATGCGACCAACCACTACCGGAGAGATTACGGTACATATTAATCCTGAAATAACATCGCTTCCATCAGATGAAGTTGTCGCGGTGAGTCAGACGTTGAAAAAAAGAAAGAATAAGGAGGGGAAAATGGAGGGATGTCTCTCCATACCGCATATTTGGGCGCCACTTCGCCGTAAGAGTAAGGTTGAGCTCAGATCAATGGATATCAACGGAGAGACACACACCGAGGTCTATGAGGGGTTTGAGGCGATTATTGTGCAGCACGAGGTAGACCACCTGAACGGGATCCTTTTTACTCAACGCTGTCTTGAACAGGGCACGCAACTCTACGAAGAAGACGGTGATGAACTGGTGAAAATGAAGGCCTAGGAATATACTTTGAGAGGACGATTACGCAGTTGCGACAACGACCGGTGACTGTTGCGCAGAAACGAGCGTAACAAACGGCTGAACACCATCTTTCACGTCCTTGCGGACACGCTTAATACAGCGAGTGCACATATATACCGTTTTTGCCTTACCGGCAACCATAATGGTTATCTTCTGAAGATTTGGTTTGAATACGCGGGCTGTTTTTGGAGCTCGTTTCTTCCATCGGCCTCCCGCAACACCTCGATGATGAGTGTGAGAGCGACCAAACAATACCGATTTACCACAGTGAAAGCATTTCATAGGCTTAATTATAGCTTAAACAATCTTAAATCTCAAATCCTAGAAATGAGAACTCTGGCTCATGGCTCGTTTCTTGAATGTAGATTTGATCATATCTCTATCGAAGATATGGGATAATGAATCTTAATTATGACATTGTCCTTATGTATCCCAACCTTCAATGAGGCTAAAAACGTCCACTATCCTCTTGATTCGTGCATCGACTGGGTTGACGAGGTAGTTATTATCGATGGGGGGTCTTCGGATGGAACGGTTGATCTGGTCAAGAGGTATGGGAAGAAGGTGAGGGTTTTTGAGGTTGATAATCCACCGAATTTTTTGCTCAACAAGCAAAGAGCAATCGAGCGTGCAAAAGGGGACTGGATATTGCAGTTAGATGCAGACGAAGAAGTGAGCGAAAGACTGAAATGCGAAATTTTATCGACGTTACAGCGAGAAGAACAAAAAGATGGATACTGGATCCCACGTAAGAACCTTTTTCTTGGGAGATTTCTAATGAAGGGAGGAGTTTACCCCGACAGAGTTTTAAGACTATACAAACGTTCAAAAGCATATTTTGAACTGAAGCACGTGCATGAGCATGCGAAAATTGATGGAGAGGTTGGGGAGCTAAATGCGCCGCTTGAGCATTACGCAGATCCTGAGTTTGGACGATACCTCAAGCGATGGGTTCGATATAACAAGCTCGATGTGAAGCTTCTGGCTGAGCAGGGAGCGGCACCCTCATTTTTTCAGTACTGTTTCTGGAAACCGGCAAGCACCTTTGTATCAATGTTCGGGCGACATAAGGGGTTTATGGATGGGTGGCAGGGCTTTGTGTTCGCCTTTTTCTCGTCGATTCGATACATCGACATCTACCTGAGATACCGAAGAACTACGCCCCAATCTTGAACTCTACGACGTCTCCATCCTGCATTACGTAGTCCTTTCCACAGATAATCGCTTTTCCTTTCTCACGGGCACCATGCCAGCCCTGAGCGGCGACGAAGTCATCAAACTTTACGACATCAGCCTTAATGAACTTTTTCTCAAAGTCAGTGTGAATCGCACCTGCCGCCTGGGGAGCGAGCTCGCCACGTCGTACCGTCCATGCACGGGCCTCTTTTTCACCAGCGGTAAGAAACGAGATGAGTCCAAGAGTATCATACGCCTTCTGAATGAGATGATTTAGTGTCGATTCTTCAAGAGGATTAAAGAGGAGAAACGAGGCGTTGGTATTTTGCGCCTGATCAAGGATGGTTTTAATATAATCCGTAGTGTTTTCTGGGTTTTCGAGCTGTTCGAGGGAGCAGTTGAAGCAGAAAATAACAGGCTTCATCGTTATTAAGTTGAGTGGTCGAATAGACTCGAGCTCATCAGGACTAAGCTGAACTTCTCGTGCCGGCTTGCCGTCGTTTAGGCCGGCGATGAGTTTTCGGACCGACTCATAGGCAAGGAATGCTTCCTTTGGGGCGCTCGTACCCTTCGGTTCCTTCTGCTTATTGAGCGTCTGAAGATCTGCAAGAATCAACTCAGTCTCGATTGTCTTAATATCATCAACCGGGTTGACTTGATTCGCTACATGGATGATGTCTTTATCCTCAAAGAGACGGACGACATGGGTAATTGCTGCTACCTCTCGAATATGCGAGAGAAACTGATTTCCAAGTCCTTCACCCTGCGACGCTCCCTTCACGAGCCCTGCAATGTCGTAGAACTCCACCGCTGCAGGCACAATTTTCTGCGTTTTCACAATCTCGGCAAGTTTGGACAGTCGTTCATCAGGAACCTCAATGATGCCTACGTTGGGGTCGATCGTGGCAAACGGGTAATTTGCCTCAAGTGCAACCTGTTTCTTGAGGAGCGAGTTGAAGAGGGTTGATTTTCCGACATTGGGGAGTCCAACGATACCGATAGAGAGCTTCATGATAGGTAATTATATCAGTCTTTCTAACATTCATGAAAGGGCGTGACATGGTATCATGTTGCTATGAAAGATCGAATAGGGCTCATACTTGGGCGCTTTCAACCGATTCATCGAGGTCATATTCATCTCATGCAACGGGCATTAAAGCAGTGCGCTTCGATTGTGATTGTTGTTGGAAGTACAAATGTTTCAGATGATAAGAATCCGTTTAGTTTCGATCAACGGAAGAACATGATAATCAAGGCACTTGCGAAATTTAATCTATCCAGCCGAGTGAAGGGGATCATCGCAGTACCGGATAATCCGAGCGATGATGCATGGATGAAGTCTATTGAGAATGGAGTGGGGGAGTTTGATGTGGTCTTTGGAAATAACGAGTGGCCGAACAAGATTTTTGAATCTGCAGGATACTCCGTTGTGAGAGTTCCGTATCTCAATAGAGAGCGATACGAAGGAACATCAATTCGAAAAAGTCTCGATCTGCACGCAGATCTCAGACCGCAGCTTGAAAAATACCTCGAGTAATCACTGTCCTGAGCCGTACTTCTGCATCATCTGCTGAATACTTTCTTCG
>CAYZRL010000017.1:0-15102 GCA_964480835.1 uncultured Gammaproteobacteria bacterium | reverse complement strand
CTAAAATCAACTACTGGTAGTTCGTCCATTATTTAATGTAATCAACTGATAATCCAAGAGCATTCAATTCTTTCAACAGAACATGGAACGATTCTGGCACATTCGACTGCGGAATATCGAGTCCTTTAATTATTGACTCAAACGCCTTCACGCGACCACGAAGATCGTCCGATTTGATCGTCAACATTTCCTGAAGTACCGCTGGTACTCGGTGTGACTCGAGCGCCCAGACCTCCATCTCTCCGAATCGCTGTCCTCCCATTTGCGACTTACCGCCAAGAGGCTGTTGGGTCACGAGTGAGTATGGACCGACTGATCGGGCATGGAACTTATCTTCGATCATGTGAATCAGCTTCATGATGTATCCAACACCAACGAGTGCATTTCGATCCAGCGCCTTTCCGGTCTGCCCGTCATACAATGTCATCTTTCCATCGATTGGGAGATCGAGCTTCTTGAGTTCATTGGTGATGAAATCCTCACGAATTCGTTCAAATACCGGGAAGTTCATTCGCGAACCCTCTTTCTGTGCCACGAGCCCGAGCATCGTCTCATAGAGCTGTCCAAGATTCATACGAGAGAGAATTGACAGCGGTGAGATGATAATGTCAACCGGCGTACCATCTTCAAGATACGGCATATCCCATTCTGGAAGAATGCGTGAGATAACTCCCTTGTTTCCGTGTCGACCAGCCAACTTATCTCCAACGGTGATCTTTCGGAGCTGGGCAATGGTGACTAGGATTCGTTTGATGACGGTTGGTTCAAGTTCATTCGGATCCTTCTTTGTGTCAATGATCTGGACATCAACCACTACACCACGCTTTCCGTACGGAACGCGGAGTGAGGTATCTTTCACATCTTTTGCTTTTTCACCAAAAATTGCGCGAAGAAGTCGCTCTTCTGCCGAAAGTTCCTTTTCTCCTTTTGGAGCTACCTTACCGACCAAAATATCTCCGCCATGAACCTCTGTTCCAATCAGAATGAGCCCATCCTTATCAAGGTTCTGAAGCACTTCTTCTCGTACATTTGGGATATCTCGAGTGAGCTCTTCGGGGCCAAGCTTAGTGTCGACAACGTCGGCAATAAACTCTTCGCTCGAAATTGAGGTGAGAATATCCTTCTTCAGTAATCGCTCAGAGATAACAAATCCGTCCTCGTACCCGAGACCGTTTAAGGAAGTGTATGCAATCACGAGATTTTGTCCGAGTGCGAGACTACCATCATTGGTTGCTGGTCCATCGACAAGGAGATCGCCCTTCTTCACCTTCTGATTGAGCTCTACACGTGGCCGCTGATCAAACACAACATCCTTGTTGGTTTTGATGAAGCGATCGAGATCGTATACGTATTTTTTCTTGCTCTTTCCAACCACAACAACCTTCTGACCGTCGACGTAATCGACAACACCGTCCTCTTCTGCGTAGATGGTTCGTCCAAGCGCCTGAGAAACTTTCTTCTCCATGCCAGTTCCCACAAGTGGAGCTTCTGGCTGTACCAACGGTACCGCCTGGCACTGCATGTGTGTACCCATGAGGGCTCGTGATGCATCGTCATTCTGTAAGAACGGAATGACCGCAGCTGCTGCGCCGATAACTTGGCGTGGTGAAATGTCGATGTAATCTACCTTTTCGGACGGAATCTCAATAAGATCACCCTCAAATCGTGCGACAACGTGATCGTCAGTGATCACACCATTCTTATCGATATTGACGGTGTCTGAGGTAATGTAATACTTTTCTTCATCATCTGCTTGGAAATACTCAATGGTATCGGTGACCTTTGCAATAGTCTTCCCGCCCATCTTAACTTTCTCGACCTTCTTATATGGCGTTTCGAGGAAGTTATACTTATTAACTCGGCTGTAGAGTGCCATATAGGTAACGACACCGATATTTGGTCCTTCGGGCGATCGGATCGGACAGATACGTCCATACTGTGAAGCAGAAATGTCACGAATGGAGAATGATGCTCGCTCTTTTTCAATTCCACCCGGTCCACCAACGGTGATTCTTCGGAGATTGTCCAACTCTGAGAGCGGATTCGTCTGATCTACGATCGTTGAAAGTTGACTGGTTCGGAAGAATGAGTTGAGTGCTACGGTCAATGGCTTTGAATTCACTACCTGTGAAGGAACAACATTCGTTTCACCTGCAACCAAGCTCATTCGCTCCTTAATCTCACGCTCCGCTCGCACCATTCCAACACGGATACCATACATCCCAACCAACTCACCAACGGTTCGGAGTCTACGGTTTCCAAGGTGATCAATATCGTCAAACGACTTTTCACCATTCGTCATTGAGACGAGATATTTGATGGTTTCGATAATATCTTCTTTCTTGAGGAGGTAATTTTCGCGCTCAATATCAAAGTTAAGATTGAGCTTTTTGTTCATCTTATATCTTCCTACATCTGCCAGTGAGTATCGTCGATGATTAAAGAAGAGATTATTGATTGTCTCAATCGCATTCTCAAGAATGAGTGGCTCTCCGGGTTTTACCTTTCGGTACACCTCTAAGATAGCTTCATTTTTGCTCTGTGTGGTGTCTTTCTTTAGTGTTGGTTGGATATATTTCTCGACGAGGGTTGGATCGAGGTCTTTAAATGCATGGAGAATTTGAGTAGGATTGTCTCCTTCGAACATCTTAACAAGTGCGGATCCTAAGAACTTGCGCTTCTTGTTTACTTTAACCTCGATAAGGTTGTTCTTGTTGATGGTGATATCGAGCCAAGCTCCGATATATGGTCGGATCTCTGCATTATAGAGTGTGAGACCTGTCGTCTTATCGATTTCTGCAGTAAAGTAAACACCTGGAGCTCGGACAAGTTGATTAATCACAACGCGCTCGATTCCATTAATGATAAAAGTTCCTCGGTCGGTCATTTTTGGAAGGTTGAAGAAGTACACGTCCTGTTTCTTTTCCTGGTTGAGCCGTTTATTCGTAAGTTTTAGTTTCAGGTATACAGGAACGTCGTAGGTAAGTTTCTTTGCAAGACAGAGCTCGAGTGGATATCGTGGATCGCCGAAGTAAAAGTCTTCAAACTCTAACTCAAACTTTTTTCCGGTGTAGTCTTGTACCGGGAAAAACTCTTCAAGAATCTGTCGAAGATCTTTGGTAAGGAATTGGTTCCAAGAATTCTTTTGAATCTCAATCAAATCCAGTTTCTCTAGGTTTGGTTCAGATTTTCCTACCAGGAGCTCTTTTCTCGGCTGGTCGTTTGTATTAGTCTGTTTAGGCATCTCGTGTTGTGGCGAATAACAACTATTGAGGCAATCGTGTTTAGAACAAACAAAATGCCCCGCATGGGCGGGGTTTGTGTTAAAACTCCTATACTATACACCACTCTTAGGCGTAATGCAAGAGTAATTTAACTAGTGAACGATCTTCCCGTGTCGAACCTCAAATCGTCGCTCCTTTTGTTTGGTGCTGAGATACTCTAATGCGGTTTTGAGAAGGCTTTGTACGAGTGATTCCTTCTCTGAAACTACCTTACCGGTTTCGGCACGATCTCGATCTACGGCTTCGGAACCTGCAAGTCCTTCTACATAGTCTTCACCAACACCACCAAGCACCGACTCGACGGTCTTCTCAAGATCCTCGGTGAGCTCCAATGCTTTCTGCATATTCGCTCGCCCAGATTTCGTACCAAAGAAATAGATCCCTGCCGCGCCAACGATGGCGCCCAAAGAAAATCCAAACCAGAAGTTGGATGGATTATGGTGTTTCTCCATAGGTGTCGCCCTGTTGTGACTCTTTTCGCTTTCTAAAAATTTCTAAAACCTTGAAAACACTCTTCATTCCCCCAACAAATCCCATTACCTCATTAAATCCATTCTCGACACCAGATCCTACCTTCTCAAAACTTTCAACAACACGATTAACCTTTGTAAGACTTTCCCGAACCTCCTGAAGAATCTTAATAACTTGATATCCAATAAGAATCATGAAGATCGTGGTTACCGAGAGTGTGACCGAGATAAGAATCTGCGTAATATCCATACACTCATTGTAGAGTTACGAGCTACAAAAGGAAAGGGGAAATAGTTATTTCTTTGGGGCGTAGATACTTGGATCAATTTCGCCTGAGAGTACGAGCTCCATAAACAGCCGTCCAACACCTGCGACCGTAAACTGGTCTGGGAGCTGAAGGGCGACCTCCACCGGGACAAAGGTTGTTTCCATAATTTTTTTTGCTACTGCCGAAACGGCCTCGAGTTGCGCTGGATCAAAGGCGAACTGTGGATGTTGCACGTCATCATCGATTGCACAGAGTTCGTCTTGAAGGATCTTGATCGCATAAAACCTGACACCCTCATTTTCTCCTGAGGTATCAAAGAATGCACTGTTTGGATTCGTTGGCAAGCCATTGAGCTCTCTGATTCGTTGTTCGGGTACGTGGTGACCGGTCTCCTCGGTATACTCTCGCACCGCCGTCTGAAAATGTTGCTCACCCGGATTCATAAAACCACGAGGCGCATTCCAGACCATACCTCCCATGAGGTCTCTCCGCTCTCGAACAACGCCGATATACAGATGTCCGTCAGGTGCGATGTGGTATGGGATCGTCACCGATCCGCCACCTCCGGCCTCCTTAATGACCGGTCTGTCGTACCCTTTAAATCCGTACTCAACTCGGATTCCCATCTTCTCCTGCCACAACTTCATCGAAGAAGCGTGTGTGGCTATAGGATTATCATCAATATGCATTCTCCATCCACGAGCTGCTCCATCCGGGACAGCGTCCAACTTGAATGGGGTTTTCGGTTCGTGAGTAGAGGGAACAAATCGCTCTGGCATGAGCGAATTATACTATAAGATAGTGGTGTTTACAAGTTCCGTGGGAGTTATGATTCGGAGGGGTCTTTTGGTTTCTCTTTCCAGTAGATTCCGGCGCGAAGGAGGCTATCGAAGGTGCCGGCATCTTCCCAGATTCCATCGATTACATCTACCTCGAGCTCATCGCGACGGAGATATTCGTTATGGAGATCCACAATCTCCACCTCGCCTCGATCCGATGGCTTTAGCTCCTCGGCAAACTTAACCACGCGATTATCAAAGATATACATACCAACAGCTGCGTAATCGCTTTTTGGCTTTTCTGGTTTTTCCTCGATTGAGATTACCTTCCCCTTCTCGTTGAACTCTACGACGCCAAATCGCTCCGGATCATGTACCTTCTTTGCAAAGATCTTTCCACCACCCTTGAAGCTCTTGATGCTTGGGCCAAAATCATAGTCAAAAATGTTATCGCCAAGAATCATTGTTACATTGTCCTTACCAATAAACTGCTTTCCAACAATGAACGCATCGGCGAGACCTCGTGGCTCTTCTTGAATTTCGTACGTAAACTTTACGCCAAAGTTTTTCCCGGATCCCAGGAGATTAAGAAAATGACCCGCGTACTCAGGAGCGACAATGATGAGAATATTTTTGATCCCACCCTTGATTAAGGTCTCGATCGGATAGTAGATCATCGGTTTGTTGTAGACCGGAAGCAGTTGTTTTGAAGTTATCTTGGTGAGTGGTCTGAGCCGTGTGGCGCGACCTCCCGCGAGTACGATTCCCTTCATAGTTAGAATGTGAATAATGCTGTAACTAAGAGCAATACGCCCAAGCTAATTAAGATGTATTCTAGCACATTTTTCGTGTGGAGCGTATCTTCGCGAGCATGATGCCAAATCCCCCAGATGGCATAGAAACACGAAAACACAACCACCGTCATATAGCTCGCAAGACGCTGCCCCTGAAAAAATGATAGAAACATAAAAAAGAATGCAGTACCGGTCACGAGCGTGAGATAGTCGACGAAATGTTCGCCAAACTCCGCTCTGATTGCTGAGTGTATGTGACTCTTCATATATATACTACTCAGAGAATGGATCCATTGACTAATAATAATATGGTTGCTGCAGCAATGGCAAACAAGAAAATAAAGTGAGCGAGGCTCTTCCCATGCATACGTACGAGCTTTAGTTTTGATGCCATGTAGAAGTCGAGTGCAAAGATTCCGAGTAAGAAGACCAGAAACCCAAACGCAAGTTGGGTCGAGGTAAACGGGAGTTGAATTTTCGGCTGAGGTTTTGGAGTCACTTCAGCTCGAGTAAACTCAGCGAGCACCGAGGTGCTTTTTACTGACTGCTTTTTCGATGTTGTTTTTTGAGTTTTCTTCTGCGCGACCACCGATGGTTTCCCAAACATCTGCACTACCAGCGTAGTCTGTTCTCCACCGAGCGTACCGTTTACTACCGCGAATCCAACCTGTGTAAACTCCTTACGGAGAATATTCTCACGATGACTTGGTGAGTTCATCCAGGCATTCACTACGTTCTTGGAATATAAGAAATTTTTTGCAAGATTCTCTCCTGCTACATCATATCGATACCCAGCCTGCGTCATGAACTGCCACGGAGTCTCGCCGTTCGGACCATAGTGGGACCAATAATTCTGGGCGAACATATTCTGTGCTTTGCTATTCGCTGCCGTTGCGAGTTGTTGGTTATACGTGAGCGTACCAAGCCCGTTGCGACTTCGCTCCTCGTTGGTATATTGATAGAGTTTGTCGATGGTGATGTCGGTCGCAAGTCCGAGAATATTACCAAACGGAAGGGCTACAAAGCGATTTAACACTACTAAGGCAAATCCGATGACGAGATATGCCGTTAAAGCATCATGATGGATAATCTTTGCACGATATCGATTGTGCTCGTTCGGAAGAAATAAGTAGTGGAACAGTCGCTTCACCGCTCGAATCATAGGACTTCGCTGACAAATTTATGTTTGTTCATGAGCTTCGACCTATATCCTACACTGACCGCTCTTTGTAGAGTACTCCCCGTAGCTAGTGATTTGCTTTGATTGCGAAGTGGGGTCATAAAAATCGTTTCAAGGTTGGTAATCGATATCTAGTATAAGCATACATCAAACTCATTCCGAGAATGTCGATGGCTACGTCCCGTGGACGCCCCTCTCTCGTGGGAACAAAGGTTTGGTGAACTTCGTCACTGACGGCATACAGAAACGCAACGACAAATGCCGTAACCCATGCGCGCTTTTTATTCCGATCCTTTCCTTGAAGTCCTGCTCGAAAGATAAGGAAGTAAAGGGCAGCGTACTCGATTACATGGAGCGACTTAAAGAAGAGAAAATTAATACTGAGAACATCGGAAACATGCGCTCGCTCACGCGATGAGAAAAAAAAGATAATTCCCATCCAAACAATCACCGGACCCCAGTACCAAAGATATTTCTTCACAGTATGATTCTAATGAAGATCCATCCAGCTGTCAAAAATGAAGTGATGAGTGTTGCGCTGCTCGCATAGGTAAAGGCGTGCTTTTTTTTCTTAGTTCCTTCGCTCTGATCGGTCGATAGCTTTGACAAGGCTCCTTCAGTCCTATCATTCTTCTCACGCGGAACTGTGTAGTGCGCGAGAAGATGAGAAGCGCGTGTATGAGACACGCCTAAGACATCGTCTCGATGATTCTGTGAGTTTTGGTCTTTCGTCAAGGAAGGTGTTGGTGTTAGAGTTATTATTGGTGTCGGCGTGGGTGTTGGTGTCGCTGATGGTTCTGTGCTTATGCAACCGGTATTTGAGTATCCTCGTGTTGGATTTTGCAAACAAAATGAAGTTCCGATAAAGGATTCTCGCGCAATACTTTTAGACTTCTCTACCCCATCATATGTAAACGACTCAACCACCCGGTCGACTGCATCAAGTAGTCGGACGGAGTCTGCGTCATTGTTAAACATCGAACTACTCAGATCGATGAGACCGAATGAGTAGCCTGGAATTGTCAGCGAGAATTTTTTTGGCGATGAGCCACCATTTGCCACATCATCAATCTTCCAGTCTTGAAGTGTCACTGAAAATGCATTGTCATTGTATATCTCAATCCATTCATGCTCATCGGTTACTGGGTAAGGATAGACCTCAGAAAGATACACGGCGCGAATATCTGGAGTAGGAGTTGGAGTGGGCGATGGCGCAGCGGTAAGCATAGGTGTAGGAGTTGAAGTTGGCGGCGATGTGGGCGGAGGTATTGAGGTTGGCAAAAAAAATGGTGTCACGGATAGTGATATGGAAGGCGACTCTGTTGCAACCGGTGTGACTGTTGGGGTGGGCGTAGCGGTAGGTGTCGGACTGGGTGGAGGAATATACACGCAGGACTGTCCCGTAAGATTGTGCTGATTCAATGTGGCAGTACCCGTCGCCCAAGCATCTGATCCATCCGGAATTCTCTGATAAGTAATGCCTGAACCGGAACTTGACTTGTAATCGAAGGCATCGATGAGGTGCGCAGATCCTGACGTTGGTGGGGCCGTCGCATCAAAGAGACGAACCGAATCTGCCGAGGTTCTGTTGAGATTGAATGAGCCACTAAAACTCATGCATGCATTCGGATAGAGCTGTGTTCCTTCCGGAATCGTGAAATATGTTGTCCCACCGTTATCATCGATGAACCAATTGGAAAGATTGATAATTTCTGACCCCATGTTGAGAAGTTCGACAATTTGGGGAGTTGGCTCAATGAGAAATTCATTAATTTTAATCGATGAAGCCTGTCCATAAGCATCTTGACCTAGAAATAAGCCGGATAGGAGTATGATGATAATTACGATTCTTCGCACATCATAGATCTACACGAGAACTATATATTTGTCAGTCGCTTATATGCTACAAAAAGCAGGAAATTATCTATTCTATCGCAATCAATTGATTATTCACGTTGCGCTTCACGGGAGGTTGTTGGACGCGGCGGAGAGGGAGGGATTCGAACCCTCGATGACATTGCTGCCATACTAGTTTTCGAGACTAGCCGAATCAACCACTCTCGCACCTCTCCTACATTCATTATATCACTGCATATTCCTATTTCTTTTCCTTTTCTGGCAACCTAAAGTTAAGAAATTGCTGCATATATGCGACTGACAACTACTCCAATAAATTAAATAATTGGAGTATGGCTAGAGTTTCGAAACATCACCTACGTGAGAACGTTATGAGTAAAGCAAACTCATTGTTTTATGAGATATTTCATAGTCTCGACTCAGAAGTTGATTTTTTCGAAATCGTGAATGAAATAATATCTCCGACGGAACAAATAATGATATCTAAAAGGATTGTGCTCATGTATTTGCTGATAAAAAATATTGAATACGACATCATATCCGACACGTTAAAAATATCTCAAAGTACGATAGCGAAATTCTCACTCCTTCTACAGCGGAGCCCACACATCAAAGACAAGTTAAACAACATCGCACAAAACGATAGCATCAAGCTTCTTTTTCAAGAGTTGTATTCGGCAATATTCAGCCCTGGAACGATTGGCGCAAGCTGGAAAGCAGCACGTGCTCGACGCCATGAGATTGACCGGAAAAAACTAACAGGAATCTGACTTCGATTAATTAATTAATCGAAGTCTAGGAAGATTGTAATTTTTTGGAGGATAGAAACGCGATTATAGGTTGATGACTTCTGTTGGTATGCGATGTTTTTTTGCGATTGCGACGATCTCGTGATCGGTTGTTGTTGCAACGGTCTGATGCTGCTTCACCAGACTTAAGATGAGCTCCTTGTTCTTCGCATCAAACTCGGAGAAGATATCGTCGAGGAGGAGTATCGGACTGAACTTTGCAATCTCCTGGAAATAACTAATCTCTGCCAATTTCAACCACATGAGGGCTAGTCTCTGCTCACTTCGTGAACCGAAGTGTTGTACATTTTTATCATTCAGAGAAATGAGAAACTCGTCTTTCTGTGGACCAAACATGGTTCGACGTGTCTGGAGTTCTAACTCAGCATACTTCGCCATCTGCTCTCGACTAAATTCATTTCGAATATACTGAATCTGAAAGACTCTCCCATCTATCTGCTGATGGCGATTGAGAAAATCGCAGTATTCTGCGCGAACCTTCGTGAGATACTGAGCGCTTTGCAAACAGAGCTCATTCCAAAACGCAATCTCACTCCGGAGCTTATCGACATACTCGTAGTGCTCCAAGATTTTGTTTCGTCTCCGTACCGCGCGCTCATACGACTCGAGGTGCTTTTTGTACTGGAGATCAAATTGAGAAATAAGTTTATTGAAATATGATCGTCTTCGATCTGGTGAGCCGGTAAGCATCTCTATCTGCTCCGGGGCGAACAGCACCACTCCCCTTGATTCTTGTCGATACTGGCGGAGCTGTTTCTTCGTCTTATTAATAAAAAATGACTTTCGATATCCGGTCTCTGACCTCACGAGACCTGCTTTACATGACATACGCATGTCACCGTCCGTAAAGATTCCCTCTACATATGCGCCGGCCTTATTACCAGAAAGCACGAGCTCTTCTTCCTTACTCTCACGAAATCCAGTTCCGTAGGTTAAAAAATAGACTGATTCTAAACAGTTGGTCTTCCCCTGTGCATTGTCTCCAATAAATACAGTCAACTGTTCACCAATTGAAAAGACCGATGACTTGATGTTCCGGAAGTTATGAAGTGCGAGCGTTACGAGGCGCATACCGCAGATTATACTATGAAGAGATTACTGTTCCGACGAATGATTCGTCCTCATCGAGTATTTTATGAAGATTCTCAAAATTCTCTCCTGACGCAACCACAACGGTCAATCCCAGCTCCTTGGCAAGCTTAACCGCAACCGGATCGAAGGGAGCATTCATTCCTGGCGACCACTCGCTTCCCACCATTTTTTCCAGCTCGGTCCAGGTCATTTTGTGAATCGGCTTTGCATCGGGAAACTGTCGAGGGTCTTTGTCATAGATTGTGTCAATGTTGGACAGGTTAATGATCAGTTTTGCACCATAGTCTCTGGCGAGTATCACCGCATCATAGTCGGTCGACCAACCGGGTTTCCACCCCGCACCGATCACTACCGGCTCGGTCCAGTTTTCCAGTCGTCGTTCATAGTCGTCAATAATTCTTGGGTTGGCAATATCTTGAAAGATGGTTCGGAGCAGATGGGCGTTTAATCGCGTTGCGTGAATTCCGAGCCAGTCAAGATCTTCATGCTCGAGCGTCCCGATAACTGCTTTTCCAGCGTCGCGATAGGTACGCGCAAGCTTTCCTCCACCAGCAACAAGGAAAAATCGTTTTCCTTTTGCAACATAGTCGCGAACACACGCGTTGAGGTTCTGGAGAAATGGGATATTGATGCCTTCTTTCGGAACGATTAAACTTCCTCCAACCGAGATGACGATTGGTCCATTTTGTGCATCAATATCACTCATGAGCTACTATTGTACTCCACTAGTAGAGATTTTTCTTTCTAAAAAATATCCTGACCGATCCCAAACATCTGCGATACAATGCGAGTCAGTAGATATGCAACCGCTAGTAGGATTGTGCCGATAATTCCCGATGTAATCTTCGCTTTCGCAGATTTTATTTTCCCGGCATCACCGCGGGACATAACCATATCAAATCCCGCCCAGATAAAAACAAAAAGCAAAATTATCATTGATACGCCGTACAGAAAGGGCATGAGTTGATTGAGGACTCCCGCAGGCGTCTCGATCGGTCTCCCATCGAATCCGGTAGCCTTCCCACAGATTCGCTGTCCGCTTACCGTCACACACTGTGCAATTAGTCGTCCAGTCATCGAAACAGTTTCAATATGATTGATAACACCACTATGATACCACTATTGAGTATGAGAGAAAAGATGAGGTATGAATTAACAATCGCAAAAAAATTCTCAAGCCCCGTGATATCAATATACGCAATAACAGGAACAACGTTCGCTCGAAAAATGTACCCAAGGGCAACCAACACGAGAACGATCGGAATCACATAGACCAGATCGACAAGATCCTGTTTTGAAGAAAACATCGTCGAAGATACCGCAAAAACAATATATGAAACGAGAGCGCCGATCATCATATTCATGTACAACAGTCTCCATGTATCGATGAACCAGAACACAAACATCGCAGCAAAAAACGGCGCGATACCTACCATCAGTCCACGTACAACATCTTTTTTTTCATACCACACGGTTCCGAGTTTCAACGTGCTTCCCCGCACCTTTGGGATTAGTGAGATATCTCGCACTTTGAGATTGAGCATCATCGCCATCACCATGTGAGACATTTCATGGACGAGTGTTCCAGGAAGGTACAACAACGCCATCATGCGAAACGCGGCCTGTGGATGTTTAAGAAAGCGTGAAAAGAAAAAGAAACAGGAGTGAATTGTTTTCCTCGAAACAAAGTACAGCAACACCGCGAGTAAAAAAAACAACGGGATGTGAATCATTGATTCATGATACCACTCGGTGTTGCAGTTGGGCTAGCGGTCAGTATCGGGGTATCCGTTGGCGAAAGAGACGCGGATGGTGACGCTGTTGGTTGTGCCGATGGAGTGCTCACAGGGGTTTGTGGCTCGTTCTCACCAGGGACCTGTTCTGCTGTCTGTGGTTGGGATTTCGGGGTCGACTTCAGGGTCGCCTCTTTTTGTTGTTGTTGGACTACGAGGTACCACACCAATAACCCGAGCGCCACAACCAACAGGAGCGACATTCCGATTAACACAGTATGAAGCTTTTTCCCATCACTATCTTCGATATGGAGAGGTGTGAAGTTTCCCGGCATGATGTTATTGTGAAGAAAAATTTGGAGAATGTCAAAGACAATCACCTGTTGAATATATATTGTTGCTTGAATTTGCTACCATGAAATATAGATGAAAAAATCATTGATTATTTTGATCGGTGTTTCGTTGCTATTCTTACTCGCACTCATCGTAACGATTGCTACACTCAAGAACGACTCAACCAAGCGAGATGAACAAGGCGCACGTTCAAACATCATACCAACCTCCGCGATGGGTTCAGTTTCCCCACAATCTCAGAATCGCCCAACCCCATCTCTCAATGACAATCTTGTTGTTTCAAATCGAGCACAGGCAATCATTTCACAACTCCCAATTCAAGAAGACGGTGTCGAAATACACTACTCCGATCTCCTTGATACCTTCTATGTTTCGGATGTATCAGGCGACGACACAGTTCTCGACCGGGTTTTGGCAAAATACGACCTTCTTCAGACGTATCGAAGCTATCCAGGTAACTTTCGAAAAACGACAAACCCACTCCAACAGCTCAGAGCGGATGAAGACTCTCTCATGACTCAAATCGAGGGTGACGACTCATCGGTGAGCAACGACGACGTACCAATGAACAATGAACAAACAAAGCAGGTCGAGGTCTTAGGTGGCTTATTAAAAATATTCCTTGATTTTAGTCCACCAATTCCGACAATGACGCCAATACCACCTTCCGTGGCAACCCCTTCTCAATCAAACTCTGTCGCGGGGATTCCATCACCGATAAGCAACTTGCCGGTAGTATCAGGAGCAGCGGGACTCGGCGCTTTCAAAGTGAGCGGTATCCAGTACGACTGGCAGAATCTTCAACATGTCTGTGTGGTACAACCGGGAACAAAAGCGCTTGCATACTTCCTTCAGAGTAAATTTGGTAGCTCGGCGAGTTTTGGAATTAGCGCCGGATGTAGCACAAGCACATCGAAGGCGAGTCAACATGATGAAGGAAGAGCTGTTGACTACTTCTTTCATGCAAACAATCCAGAGCAACTCAAACGAGGGAATCAGGCTATGGGGTGGCTCATTGCAAATGCTCGCAATATCGGCCTACAGTATGTAAAATTTTGGCGAGTTCATTGGTCCGGACAGGGCGGCATACATTGCGTTGATAACACAATTTCTCCGCACGATCAGTATACTCATTCTAATCATATCCATTTTGATATCAACAAAGCAGCAGCGCAAAAATTAACACCATTCTTTACTAAAGGCATACAGCAAGAATCCAATATTATTATCGATCAAAATATCTGTCCGCAGCTTGACACAACATTCAGACCATAAATAGTATGAATAAACAGTTCGTCATTCTCACCGGTGTACTTACCCTCATTCTTCTTGGGGTCATAGTCGCAACCTCTCTCTTCAGGGTAAATACCGGAGATCAAACACCGTCCAGTACCACATTCTCTGTACCCACAACCGCTCCAATTCCACACACTTCGACGCAGACAACGACACAGCAAGATCAAGCTCCGCTCACATCTGCCGATCTCGCTCGGATCAACGCGGTGAGAGAAAAACTACCGTCTGATGACAGTGAACTCCTCGTTGATTATTCAGCGCTTCTCGATGCCTTCTATTTTCAAAACACCGCTACTGACGAGGCTGCGTTCGATGCATTTCTTGATAGTAACAACCTCCGTGACCTTTACAACCGGCAGCCAAGCAAATTTAAGAAAGTCAGTAAGAATCCAGCGTCAGCAATAGCGGACGATGAGCAAAAGTTTCTTACAACATTCGATGACGATCATGAAGATGTACAGGTTGCGACCGAGGAGCAGAAACAGATCGAAACCTTAGGAAGCCTCTTCAATGTCTTGCTTGACTTCTCTATCCCGACACCCATGCCGACTTCCTCAGGAGGTCAGCAATCAGGAACACCATCAACGCCACAGCCGACCTTTACACCAATCACCTACTCAGGGGATACAACACAGATTCCCTGTGGAGCCGGTCGCGATCAAGGCGTCGCGGATGGGTATAAAGATGGAAAGCTATTCAAGATTCGCATCTGTCGCGTGCAAGGTATGAATATCAACTCACAAGTTTCCAAGCAGGTCGATCAGATGATCTCTACCGCTCGGGCAGCGGGCATCAATCTAACCGGTGGTAGCTTTCGAGACATGAATGGACAGATCGCGATCTACCAAGCCTGGTGTAAACGAGATGGGATTGTGGGTAGTCCGCCACCATACCCAAAGGCGCCTGGACAAACAATCCGCTGTCCGGGTGGTGGAGCGCCTGGATACTCAAATCATCAGATGGGTATGGCAATCGACTTCAACTGTGATGGTGCATTGATTCCAAAGTCATATGCGCAGGCATCACAGAATAAATGCTTCCGATGGCTCCAAGCAAATGCATCACAATACGGTTTTCATGAACTTGGGATGGGAAAAGAGATCTCTCGTTCTGGGCCTGGGTATGAGGGATGGCACTGGTCAGTAAATGGGAACTGATAGCTTCGTTGACAAATGAACTCAAACT
>CAYZRL010000016.1:0-15240 GCA_964480835.1 uncultured Gammaproteobacteria bacterium | reverse complement strand
ACCTGCCTTCTGTAGTTAATATATATCCTTATTTATGAAGTTTCGATCAAGCCTATCTGTATACGTAGGGCGAACGCTAACATTCTTTCTAAGATGTCTATAGTATACCATACTCCTCACATTATTCAAACTCTTCGAGGAACTTAGCCAATGGTTCATGAAACTTGCTGTGATACGTGTAGACCAGACCAATAAAGCATAGTCCAGTAAGTCCAAGCACAACGTATTGTGCAATGAGATCATTTCGTAAGAACTTCTCATAGATGATGTTCGCTGATACATTAATAAGAAGACCGATCGTTAACGCGAGAATAAACAATGCATACCCATGGTTGTTTCCTGTTTGTTTCTCTGAGTCTGAAGAAGATACCATAGGATAGTTAGATACTGAGATTCTTCAACATTCGTGCGTACTGATCGGCAACCGATCTAAACAAAATTATCATAATACCAATCGATACGATAGTCAACACGATCGCGGTCAGACCGATCAAGCGTACCTTCAAGGAAGTTGATCGAATATATTTGAACCCCCATCCAAGTCCAAGTGGTGCCAGGAAGAAACTGACCAGGTAAATTACTATCTGCTTAGCAATTGAGATTTCTGGAACTTTCTCCTTACACTGCTTACCGCAATTTGGGCAGAAATACCACAGATCAGAAAGCTGAAATTTACAGGTACTACAAGAACTTAATTGCACGCTTCAGTGTAGCAGATGCGACGCTTCGTCAAGCACCTTGTCAGACTTTAAGATCTGTCGCTTCTCAACGCCAGTAAGAACTTGCTTGATGACAAGAAACCGTGCAATGCCATCGCTCTTATTCTCGAAGGTATGTGGTGTTCGCTCTGTTTCGATCAGATCACCCGCCCTAATAATCTGCGACTTCTCTTCTCCATTTTCTCTCCATCGAGCTTCTAATTCCCCATCGATAATATAGAGTGTTTCCCAGATTTTTTCATGATGATGCCAAGTCTGCGTAGAATGAGGTACTTGTTCGTTATAGTGAACCTCATACTCAGGTCGAAGAAAGTACGTAACATTCGTCCCCTCAGGTTTCGACACCCGCAGGGCATCCTTGGGAGTAATAATCTTCATGATGCGTGTATAAAAAGATCACTTGCTAAACTACTGGGTTGGGCACATAAAGTACAGATCTATAAACTTCCCCACTACCTCATTAACTTCCTGAATAATTTCCGGATATAAACGGTAGTCATGCTTAGACTCGAGCCAATGTAACACCTTCGGTTCAGGTGTATTTGAGAATATCTCATTAACTTCTTCAGGAGTGTTAAATTCATCATGTTTTCCATAGAGAAAGAGCTTTGGTTTAGTACTTCTTTCCAGTTCCTTGACAATGTCGTATTTCTGCCCGTCAACAAAATAGTCTAATGAGAGATTGAATATTTTCTTTTCCTTCGTTCTCGACGATCCTGGAGGGAGATCTCGATATTCGGTAAGCGTATTATTTTTTACAAACTTACTATCTGGAGTGGTAGGAACTCCGAGCGCTCCATTCACGCTCGCATAACAAACTACCGTTCGGTTGATAGCGCCTACGTACATTGCCACCAGTCCTCCTCTGCTATGACCCATTAAAAAAGTCGGCTTGTTTCCAAAATATTCAATCAACTCGTTGACCGACGCAATATAGTTTGTGGTTGTGAAGAGCTCAATGCCCCCAGGACTGTCCCAAGTCCCTGGAGGATCGAACGACACAGTAAGAAATCCTTTCTTGGCAAGAAACTCCTGATGCGCTGGGAAGGGAGCATAATCTTTCGTATCCAATCTTCCAGGAAGAATAATTGCCAATTTCTGAGACTTCTCATCGCCGACAATATTCACCGCCAACTCAAACGATTTTGTTTTAATGATTCTCATGGATATGAATTATCTAAATCTTATGTTCAATTGTTGAATCCACGAGATAACTCAGCACATCAAAGTCTGGATCGTGAAGCTCAATCATCTCCTCGTCTATTCTACCAAACACTCTTGCCCCCTTAATTTTCTTTCCTCCCAAAAGAGCTTCCTTGAGTTCTACAAATTCCGCTCTACTTACAACAAAATCTACGTCGCCCACCTGTGCACGGTACGGATCGGGCTGACGGATATAAAGGTATTTGTAAGTTGCCCCTGGAATACCGTCCTTGCTTGGAATAATTATTGGATCATGAAGTTTGAAATACTTTTTTTTATAGTTGATCGCTTCTTCGGTCAGCTCCATTCTTAGTTGAGTAAGTGTTTCAAACTCTTCTTCATAATGGGTAAAAATGCCTAGGTTTTGCGACACAGGACGATGAAAACCGAAGACCTTATGATGTAGTCTGTGGCAGGTTACATGACAGTAGTTAATTGCCTCAAACAGCTCCTGTTTATTTTGCATTGGACTGAAATGATAGAGTTTCATATATCTATGACACTAACCTCGTAGACCTACGAGGTCAACTGAGGCGAAATTCTTGCGTTTTGAGTGTAGTTTTGGATAATGGTACTTATCATGAGCGCGTCATCCGAATTGATGTTTGAATCAATTTTTTTCAGTAATTTTTGTATATAGGGAGCGGTCTTACTTAACTCGATCTCATGTTTTCGTTTCAACGCTTCACTCAAAAATCGATCCGCCATTGCGCTCGATCCCCGATGAAGTCCAAGGGCTACTCGTTTCAGATCGCTGGCGAGTGACTCAAGAATGAATGTGTTATTCATAGAGCGCTTTGAAGAAAAATTTTGTTAATTGCTCGTACTTCTTTCGCAGTGTTACGTCTTGAATTTCGTTACTGGCATTGCCCTGATGTGGCCGTATATTAATCATGGAGTTACAGTCAACAATCTTCGTCTCCAGATCAACACCGCCTCCCCAGACATCTGTTTGATTCGAACCTTGATCCAACAATATCTTCTCAGAATCAAAATGTCGATCGCACCCCGCAGAGCAAATCTTTTTCTCAGTATCGATCACTGTTTTTATATATACATCGAATTGCTCCCGGAGTTTTTCCAACTCGTCTTTTGTATAGGACTCTGCCTTCGTGATTACCATAGTGCAATTATAGCAACTCTAGTTCGTGCACGGTCACTGAGACGTTGCGCTGGTCAGATATTTCAAGCCACTAAAAAGCGCTCTGTATACGTCCATGAATTCGTGTCGATTCGGACGTTACCATGATTTAAATAATGGTAACGGGAAATAGAATGGATGGCGAGGTCAATCTGATGGTATAATTTAGACATACCAGAGATACCCAAGTGGCCAACGGGGGCAGACTGTAAATCTGCTGGCTTATGCCTTCGGGGGTTCGAATCCCTCTCTCTGGACAAACCTACTCAGAACAGTGATGCTTTTCTCACATTGACTCCCTATCCAGAATTGATTACTATTCCCCTAGGGGGGGGATATGTCATACACACCAAAAACCACTAAAGAGCGTTTGCTCCACCGACTCAAAATTTCACAGGGACACCTCAAAAAGGTTCTTGAACTTGTCGAGAAAGATCATTACTGCATCGATGTTCTCCATCAACTCCACGCTGTTGAGAAAGGCCTCAAAAGCACCGAAGATCTCATTCTTGAGAACCATCTCCGAACCTGTGCTTCCGATAGTATCAAGCAGGGAAAAAGTGAAATAGTAATTACAGAGTTAATGGAGATTATTGGTAGAACCGAACGCTAATATGCGGACGAACTCAACTCCAACAACATTCAAGGTGCTTGGCATGCACTGCGCCAGCTGTGCAGCGAACATTCGGCGCTCGTTGAAAAAAATACCGGGTGTCATCGACTGCGATGTAAACTACGCAACGGAGCAGGCTACTCTTTCTTACGATCAAGACAGCGTTTCGGTTGAGGCAATGAACAGACAACTCCAACTACTCGGCTATTCGATAGAACCAAAGGCGACTATGAATCACTCCACGGAGCATGGTCGTACGAACAGTTCAGGACATAATCATCAACATGATGAAAAGACTATCGAACTTGCGATTCAGATTCGACAGCTTAGGATCATGGGAGTACTCATGATAACAACTGTCCTGATCATGGGTTGGGAGCTCGGAGTGTCTCTTCGACAACTACCACGGATGAACGATGTTGTAATGAATGTAGTACATCACCTCCTTCCCGTCATGGCAACCTATGTAATGTTTGTTGTTGGACTGCCCTATATCAAGGCGGTCGGAAGATTTCTTCGATATCGCGTCGCCAACATGGATACACTGGTCGGAATCGGGACCTTAGCCGCATACGTCTATAGCTTTATTGTCTCGGCATTTGAAGGACCGCTTGCATCGATCATCAATGTTGAGCAGACATACTACGACGTAACGATCATTGTTATTGGGTTTATTACACTTGGGAAATATCTTGAAGCGAAGCACAAACAACGAACCGGTGCAGCAATCGAAAAGTTAATTCAACTCCAGTCCAAGACCGCGATTGTACTTCGCGAAGGAAAGGAGATCGAAACTCGGATCGAAGACGTCCAGATACAAGACTTGGTCGTCGTTAAACCAGGGATGAGAGTACCGCTTGACGGAGTAATTACGGAGGGCGATTCTGCGATCGATGAGTCGATGATTACCGGTGAGTCGGTTCCGGTCGATAAAACAGTTGGCGATACGGTTATCGGCGCAACTCTAAACAAGCATGGGTTTATCATTGTTAAAACAACAAAGAGAGCGTCCGACACCGTTCTTTCACAGATTATCGCGATGGTTGAGCGTGCTCAAGGGTCACGTGCACCCATACAAAATGTTGTCGATCGAGTCTCAGAAATTTTTGTACCGATTGTGCTCGTAGCCGCTCTCGCAACCCTCCTGATCTGGCTTACCATTGGTATTCCTTCGATCGGGATCTCGTCTGCGGTATCGCTCGGTTTATTAAGCAGCATTGGTGTACTGGTTATTGCCTGCCCGTGCGCACTCGGACTCGCCACACCCACGGCCATCATCGTGGGCGTCGGACGCGCCGCCGAACACGGCATTCTAATTAAGAATGCCGAAAGCCTCGAACAACTTTCATCGATAGATTCAGTGGTATTTGACAAAACCGGCACTATTACTCACGGTGCTCCGGTAGTTACCGATATTCGATCACTCGATCCAAAGATCTCTGAGAGCCGGCTACTGAGACTTGCGGCGAGTATTGAACGACGGTCGGAACATCCGCTGGCAGCTGCTATTGTGCATCGCGCTCAGACGAATAGGATGTCGCTATTCGCTGTTTCTAAGTTTCGGTCTACAGTTGGACACGGTGCAGAAGGAATTGTTGAAAAAAAGCACGTTTCGGTCCATAAGCCGGATCGACAAGAACTCGATCAACAGACAGTGAAACTCATCAACGAGGGAAAGACCATCGTCTCAATATCGATCAATAAGAAACATGTTGGACTGATCGCTCTGAGTGATACCGTGAAACCAGATGCACATCGGGTGATTCAACAACTTTCAGACCTGGGTATCCAGACGTTGCTGTTGACCGGAGACAACGCGAAAGCAGGATCGTACATTGCAAAACAGGTTGGTATCGACGCGGTGATCGCAGAGGTGCTGCCACAGGAAAAAGCGGCACAAATACAGAAACTACAAAGTCAGGGTAAGAAGGTTGCGATGGTTGGCGATGGGATCAACGACGCTCCCGCACTTACACAAGCGCAGGTCGGCGTCGCAATGGCAACCGGCACAGATATCGCAATCGAGTCGGGCGACGTGATCCTGTTGCACGGCGATCTACAGAAACTACTTTCCGCAGTCCAGATTGCCCGAGCAACTACTCGAACCATACATCAAAATTTATTCTGGGCATTCATATACAATGTTATCGGCATTCCAATCGCAGCCGGAGTTCTCTATCCGATAAACGGTACGCTCTTAAATCCGATGATTGCAGGTATTGCAATGGCCGGAAGCAGTGTGTCGGTGGTACTCAATTCACTCAGGCTGCAGAAAGTTAAAACCATATAACGATATGCAACTCATAAATCTTGTTTCCATCTTTATCACCGGTCTTGTTGCGGGCGGGCTGACCTGTATGGCAGTTCAAGGGGGGTTGCTTGCGTCGGCGATTGCCCAACGAGAGAGTGAGTCGCTCAAGAAGAACGATAAAAATCACCTACACGTACTTCCAATTCTCGCGTTTCTCGGAGCAAAACTGATCGCCTACACTGCCCTCGGCTTCCTTCTCGGCTGGGTGGGCTCATTATTTCAACTCTCACTTTCGATGCAGTTCTTGCTCCAGATGGGGGTAGCGGTATTCATGATTGGGACCGCTCTCAATATTCTCGATGTTCATCCAATGTTTCGCTACTTTGCAGTTCAGCCACCACATGCGGTAGCCCGGCTCGTACGCCGACAGTCAAAACAACGAGCGCTGTTCGCTCCTGCGATTCTCGGAGCATTTACTGTTTTCATCCCCTGTGGAACGACTCAAGCAATGATGGCACTTGCCATTGCCTCTGGTAGTCCTATTGCCGGAGCAGTGACGATGTTTACTTTTGTTCTTGGGACAGTGCCGGTCTTTTTTACACTCGGATACTTCATGATGAAGGTTTCGGACATCCAAGAAGGTAGGTTTATGAAGATCGCGGCGGTTGCGATCATTATTCTTGCTCTTTTCAATCTGAATAACGCGCTCGGGCTCGCTGGCGCAGGTATTCCGATCGGAAGACAGGGCCCGACAAACTCTGTAACAACACCGGCGTCAACAACTGCAACGATCGCTATTACGTCTCGCGGATATAGTCCGGAAACGATCGTCCTCAAAACCGACTCAGACATAACCCTCACCATTACAAACGCCGACATCGTCACCTGCGCGGCTGCATTCACCATTCCGAGGTATGGAATTCAGAAGGTGATTCGGCCCGGCACAAGCGAAACGGTGCAGTTTCGGACACCCGCGCAACCGACCACGATTCCCTTCATGTGTAGCATGGGAATGTATCGAGGAGAGTTTATTGTTACTCAAGAATAGCGATATGAACCATACTATCACGCTACAAATTCGAGGCATGCACTGCACCAGTTGCGCAATGAATATCGATGGCGAACTTGAAGATCTCGGCGTTATACGATCCCGCACTCACTATGCTCGGAGCGAAACGGTAGTGGAGTTTGCCGATCCAATGACCATCACGAGAATCCAAAAAACGATCAAGGCGCTCGGATACGAATCCTCCCTAAAACCATAGAGAGCATTTGCTATAATAACAGCATGAAGAAAGTGGCGTTGGTGACAGGAGCATCGAATGGGATTGGAAAAGAAATTGCAAAATTGCTACTGAAAAAGGACTATTCTCTCGTACTGTCTGGCCGGAATGAAAAAGGCTTTGACTATACAAAAAATACGGAACACGTTGATGTGGTTATTGGCGACATCACTAGAAAAGAGATGAGAGATCGACTCGCCGATCTTGTCACTGACAAATATGGACGACTCGATCTCTTAGTAAACAATGCCGGAATAACGTTCATCCAACCACTGGAAGAGAACACAGAAGAACAGCTCAACTCTATTTACGAAATTAATCTAAAAACACCAATTTTACTCACGCAACAACTCTATCCAATAATGAAAAAGCAGAACGCGGGAACCATAGCGTTTATTAACTCTTCAGCCGGAAAACAAGGGTATCCAAATCACACCATGTACTCCACGATGAAATTTGGTCTGAACGGTTTTTCGCAGGCTCTTAGAATGGAAGCAAAAAAACATGGAATACGAGTTATCAGCGTTCACCCTGGAGGTGTAAACACTGGCCTTTACAGCCACCTCGTTGAGAAGCCCGATGTGGAACAGTACATGAGCGCTGAGAAGCTTGCTCAAGTGATTGTATATCTTTGTGAAACAGAAGGACTCTCACCTGATGAGATAACGATTAATAGAATGACGAAATGATATCGTATAATAACGGTATGCTACGCAACTGGTGGAATACATTTGTAACCGCTCTGACCAAACCGAGCTCATACTCAGATCTGATGAAGCGGTCGTTCTGGAGCGGATATGGATATCTCTATCTTCTCTTTTTTGTTGTCGTACTGATTAAGTCGGTCCAGTTTGGTGCAGAACTGCTCCAATCGCTTCCCAAGATCCAGTCATCACTCCCTGAAGTTAAACAAACCATTGTAAATGCCTACCCAACCGGCTTAGTTATAGAGATTAAAAACGGTCAAGCATCAACAAATGCCGTAGAACCCTACACGATTACTCTGAAACAGATTTATCCAAAGCTGAGAGAAAAAGATAATGTTCGACTCCTTACAATCGACACTCAAGCGACAGCCGACGACTATGAGCGGTATGGCTCTTTTGTACTTTTGACCAGAAACAATGTCATCTATCCAGCACGGAATGAATCATCTCGAAAAATGGGCTCGTATGAAATTACGCCACTCAGCTCGGTAAAGGAGGACCTCATCATCGATGAGTCCCTCTATTCGCTCTTAACGGCAAAGGCTCTCCCGTATGTTGACAAGATTCCTGGATTTTTACGGGTGTTTGCGATTGTAGCCATCGTTGTCTTCCCGTTTGTCGGGTCATTATTTATGGTGAACGCATCACTTATGTATCTCTTGCTCATGACGCTCGTTGTCTGGATCGTGGGCAAAGTGATGAAGTCGGGGCTTGGATATGGCACATTGTACAAGGCGGGTCTGTATGGACTCACCCTTCCTATCGTAGCTCAGGAGATTGCATCGCTCCTGAAACTCCAAATTCCGGGGCTTTACAACCTTCTGTTTATCGGCTGGATGATTTGTGTCTTGACACTCAATCGATCCGGTATATATACTCAAAGTAATGCAAGACCGAAGAAGGTTTCATCTCGTAAAGCACTATCTTCTCGTAATCGCCGGACTTAATCTGGGATTGGTCGGTATTTTTCAGGTAGACCTTATTCAATCATTGTTTGGCGCATCGCCACTCCTCATCAGAGTTTTGTATGTTCTCATCGGCACATCAGCAATACTCGATCTCATGACACATGGTGCAAACTGCAAACTGTGTCTTCGGAAAAAGTGAACTCATTGTTATAAATTATCAGCACACATATCATGGCAAAGAAAAAACGTGCCGTAGTAAGACGTAGCTCCAAAGCACATCCGCTTGAGAGCCCAATTATTCAAATCGGCATTGTGTTTATCGTACTTTGCGCGCTTTTCCTCATGTTCTATGCAGGAAAGTCGGCACAAATGTATCAATAATCATTTGACTCTTGCATTAAAAAATCCCGACTTTCGTCGGGATTTTTTTTGGGTGACAAAGAAACTTAATACCCCATATCGCCACCAGGCATCTGAGGCATTGCTGGAGCTTGACTCTTCTCCGGCTTATCGGTGATGAGTGCTTCGGTTGTCAAAACCATTGCCGCTACCGAAACCGAGTTCTGAACCGCTGCGCGAACCACTTTGAGCGGATCGATGATGCCAGCCGCAACCATATCCTTTGGCTTCGCTGACTCTTCGGAACTCAATGTGTAAACATCGTAGCCTTGCCCAACGAGACTTGCCGCTCGTGCCTTCTCTAGGAGTAGTCCAGGATTCAGACCTGCATTCTCCATAAGTTTCATAAACGGCGCTTCAAGTGATCGTTTGACAAGATTGAAGCCAATAGCCTCGTCGTCAACGAGCTTTTGAGTTTTAGCATCCATCTTCTGCGAAATACTCAGAAGCGCAACTGCTCCACCCGGAACGATACCTTCCTCAAGAGCCGCCTTCGTTGCAGCGACTGCATCGGTAACTCGTTCCTTACGATCTTTCAGCTCAACCTCGGTTGCAGCGCCGATATTAATCACCGCTACACCGCCGGTAAGTTTTGCGAGTCGCTCCTGAAGCTTCTCGCGATCAAACTCAGATGTTGAGTCTGCGATCGCTCGCTTGATCTGCTCAATGCGAGCATTGATTGCTGCCTTAGTGCCTTTTCCCCCGATGATTCGGGTGTTCTCTTTATCGGCCCAAACCTTGTCTGCTCGACCACATTCATCTAGTTCAACGCTCTCGAGCTTCTTACCGAGATCTTCTGAGATGACGGTACCGCCGGTAAGGATGGCCACATCCTCAAGCATCTCTTTGCGTCGATCGCCAAATCCTGGCGCCTTTACAACGAGTGCGTTAAAGGTGCCTCGAAGCTTATTGACAACGAGCGTTGCCAATGCTTCGCCCTCCACCTCATCTGCGATGATGACAAGGTTCTTCGAGACCTTCACTGCTTTTTCAAGAAATGGTAACAAATCAGAAACGGCAGTGATTTTTTTGTCAGTGATCAAGATGGTAGGATTTTCAACCTCAGCCTCCATCTTTTCAGGATTGGTAGAGAAGTACTGTGAGGCATACCCTCGATCAAACTGCATCCCTTCTTTATGATCGACGGTTGTCTCAATACTTTTTCCTTCCTCAACCGTTACGACACCGTCTTTGCCACCAACCTTCTGGAGCGCTTCTGCGATGAGTTTTCCGAGAACTGGATCAGCTGCAGAAATGGTGGCAACATTTGCCGCATCCGCGATCTTGATATCTTTTTTAATTTTGACGAGTTCTGCAATGACGTATTCACTCGCCTTCTCAAGTCCACGACGCATAATCATCGGATTCGATCCTGCCGAGATCATCTTAATACCTTCCTGCACTAATGATCGCGCAAGAATGGTCGCGGTTGTGGTTCCGTCTCCGGCAACATCGGCGGTCTTTGACGCTGCCTCCTTTACCAACTGCGCACCCATATTCTCAAACTGATCTTCGAGCTCGATCTCTTTCGCAACCGAGACACCATCGTGGATGACACTTGGACCACCCCACTTACGATCGAGTGCTACATTGCGTCCCTTAGGACCTAAGGTAGTCGCAACTGCATCGGCTAATTTATTAACACCTTCGAGAAGCTTTTGACGGGCCTCTGATCCGTATAGTATTTGTTTTGCCATAATAATTATGAGAATTGATAATAAAAATTACTCAACAATGGCCATGACGTCATGGTGCTCGATGAGCATCCATTCTTCGCCACCGACCTTCACTTCGTTGCCGCCCCATTTTTTATATAGGACTTTTTGACCAACCTTGACATCGACCGGCATTCGCTTTTCACCGTCTTCATCAAACTTTCCTGGACCGATCGCCATCACCTCACCGATCTGAGGTTTTTCTTTGGCGGAGTCAGGAAGGAAGATTCCGGACGCGGTCTTTTCTTCTTGGTCGACCGGACGAACTAATACAAAATCATGAAGGGGCTTAATAGCAGGCGTGTTGGTATTTTTTGCCATAGCTTTTACTTTTAAAAACTAATAAAATGAATTGACCCAAGGTCTGTTTTTAGGGTTATCCTAAAGCTATTCGCCTCGCTTAAGTATGTCGAGTCGAAGCGGGTTTCAGGACCCCAATTAGCAGTCAAAGCATGAGTATGATAATACATTATTCATGTGTTGTCAATATTTATGAATCCGCAAAATAGTCTTCAGGAAATCGACAAATTAATCCAGCAACTCCAGTCTGCTCAGTTACCTCAGGAGTTGAAGGATAAAGCACTCCAACAGATTGAACGAATCTCACTTACGCTAAAATTTGGTGGGTCACTTGCGCAGTTCGACGTAGCGCAGAAGTACATTGACTGGATTACTCACCTTCCGTGGAATACCTCTACCCAAGAAAAACTCAACATTGCTGAAGTTAAACAAATGCTTGATGCGCGGCATTTTGGTCTCGAGAAGATCAAAACTCGCGTACTCGAGTACCTCTCGATTCTTACACTCCAGCGACAGTCTGCGAACGCGCTTTCCTATCATGCGCCGGTACTTTTTTTTGTGGGGCTAGCGGGAACTGGAAAGACTACCTTTGCACAAGCAATCGCAGAAGCACTTGGTCGCGCATTTGTCCGAATTCCGTTCGGAGGTCTTTCGTCCGCGCTTGATCTCCGCGGTCAGTCGAAGACCTCTCCTGAAGCAGAACCTGGCGCAATTATCAAAGTGTTGAGACAGGCTCAGTCGAACAATCCCGTAATTCTCCTTGATGAGCTTGACCGCATCACGCCTGCGGCACAGCCGTCCATTATGGGCGTTCTTCTCGAGTTGCTCGATCCGAATCAGAACAAAACTTTCACCGATCACTTCATCGATTATCCGTTCGATCTTTCCAAAGTGCTATTCGTTGCCACGGCGAACAATACCAATGCGATCTCAACCGCGGTCCTCGATCGTCTCGAAGTGGTACAGATGCCCGCATACACCGATGCCGAGAAGATCGCCATAGCGAAACAGTATGTACTTCCCAAAGCCGTTCGTAACGCCGGTATGCCGGAGAACACAATCGTGATTGATGATATGCTTTGGCAAAAGGTCACCCGTCCACTCGGCTTTGACTCTGGAATCCGAACACTTGAGCGCACCATCGAAGGGATCGTACGAAAAGCTGCGTTTAAACTTGTTCATGGACAACAAGGTCCATTTCACCTCACCGAACTCAACATTAAGGAGTTTTTATAGATTCCTCAACCACCTGAAGCATCTCTTTCTTAAATCGATCATATGAGTATCGCTCTGCTTCCTTTCGTGCAGTGACACGCATTCTGCGATATTGCGCAGGTGAAAGCTTCTGAAGCTCTTCAACAGCAAATTGGAGTGCGTCATCGGTGAGCTTATCAAATAAAAATCCGTTGACCCCATCATGAACGGTCTCGATCAGACCACCGCTCTTCAGCGCGATCACCGGTGTCCCGAACCCCATAGCTTCAACCGGCGCAATTCCAAACTCCTCATCGACCGACGCAAAGAGAAATGCCTTGGCCCCTCTCAGAAGCTCGTCTCGAAGGTGGTCGTCAGCCTGGGTTACAAACTGGATGGTGTCTCCAGCGATCTTTTGCAACGATGGGAGGTCGCGACCATTACCGACTATTTTGAGCCTCCATCGATGTTTGTTCGCTGTTTTGATAAGTAGATCTATATGCTTTGCCTTTGCAAGTCGGGACACGGTGATAAAGTAGTCCTGTGAATCGGTTGTGGCTGCATGTTTTGGCGGGATCGAAACAGGAGGATAGATTACGGTCGAGTCACGACCATAAAGTTTTTGGATCCTTCGTCTCGTCTCCTGAGAGTTTGCAAGTAGAACGTCCGGTCGCTGTGAAGAATGGTAATCCCATCGCCGAAGATACACGTTGACAACGTATGCATAGATTTTAACCGGCCAGTACTTCTGCCATTCAACGGCGGTCTCATATCCATAGAGGTACCGTGGTGGATGGTGAATATACGAGAGATGCACCGTTGGTTTTTTTGATTTGATTCCTTTACACATATACCAACCCGAAGATGAGACGACTACGTCATACATCGAAAAATCAAAACTCTCCCAGATCATCGGTGCGAGGAATCTGAGCGGTGAGTAGAGTTTTCCAATCCATGGGATCTTCGAAGCCCAGGACTGCCGAATATCCCATGATGAATAATGAGGAAGATTATTTGCTGCTATTGCCGGATTTTGGAACGCAGTGTAGATAGGTGCATCAGGAAAAATTTCGTGAAGTGCGTAGAGTACCCGCTCCGCTCCCCCAAATTCCTGAAGTTGATCATGCACCAAAGCGATCTTCATACAGGATAGTATAATGAGTAATATGCATATCTTCCAAAGCATTCTTCTTGGCGCTATCGAAGGCGTAACCGAGTTTCTTCCAGTCTCATCAACCGCCCACCTTATTCTGACAAGTCGATTTCTTGGCCTTCGGCAGACGGAATTTCAAACATTCTTTGAGGTATTTATCCAGTCAGGGGCAATCCTTTCTGTCACGGCACTCTACCTTAAGTATCTGTTCACCCACCGCGGCGTACAAAAGAATATACTTGCTTCATTCATTCCAACCGCCGTGATTGGGTTTGCACTCCACAAAATTATTAAGACGGTATTTTTTCAATCTGAGCCCCTCATCATCGGATCGATGATCGTGATCGCGCTCGTCTTCCTCCTCGTAGAGCACAAGATAAAAAATGGCTCGTTTCAACTGAAAAAATCGGTAGGCAACCTCACCACTACACAAGCTCTGTTAATCGGTCTCGCCCAGTCGCTCGCCGTAGTACCCGGAGTCTCCCGAGCAGGTATCATCATAGTTACGATGATGATGATGGGATTCAAACGTGATGAATCGGCAAAATATTCCTTCATGCTTGCAATCCCAACAATCCTCGCAGCGAGCGCCCTGGATCTCTATCAATCTCGAGACACGCTCTCTCAGTCGTCTTCTCAGGTTGGACTACTTGCTGTTGGATTTGTGACAGCGTTTATTACTGCGTACCTTTCGGTGAAGTGGCTGATTCGATATCTGCAGACAAACACGCTCACTGGATTCGCCTATTATCGCATTCTGCTTGCTATAATAGTCCTACTCACGCTTGTGAGGTAGTCTACTTCGATTAATTAATTAATCGAAGTCCAACTGGATTGCACCCGTAGTTCAATGGATAGAATGTGGGATTCCGGATCCCATGATGAGGGTTCGATTCCCTCCGGATGCACAGTATAATTTGGATAGGGCCCTGAGTTAGACGGTACAACGCCGCATTCGCATTGCGGAGGAAGGAGTTCAATTCTCCTAGGGTCCACCGAGTCCGACTCGGCCTTGCCGAATGGATGAGGTAGTCGAGTATGACTCGACACCAAAAGATATATACTATTATTCGTGAGCAAAACGTCTGACGTTTTGAAGAGAAAGTATTATGTCTACTCGCTGATCTGTCTGAAGGACAGAAGGTTGTATTGTGGATTTACTCAGGACTTAAGAAAGCGTTTAGCTGAACATGCGCGTGGCTCGGTTCGATCGACAAAATTTAGAGGACCGTTAAAGCTTATCCATTACGAATACTTTATTAACCGAACAGACGCGTTAGCGAGAGAACGATTCTTGAAGAGTGGTTTTGGTAGAAAGCAACTGAAAGAAGCGCTCAAAAGAACATTAGCAATTGAATAAATTTATCAACCGATCCAAGGTATAATTGGAGTTACACACGGGCCTGTAACTCAGCGGTTAGAGTGCCATCCTTATAAGATGGAAGTCCTTGGTTCGATTCCAAGCAGGCCCACATTAGAATCTGTGTCTGATTTTGTATCAGACTTACAGATTCTTATGTCCACCAACAAACGCAGCATGAGCCGTCTACGAATAGTAGTGAAAAGGCGAATGCTAAGTTGTGGAGGACAAAGAAATAAAGCACAGGTAGCCAAGGTGGTCACGGCGGGGGTCTGAAAAACCTCAGATGTCAGT
>CAYZRL010000015.1:0-16651 GCA_964480835.1 uncultured Gammaproteobacteria bacterium | reverse complement strand
ATCGGTATCTCCCGGATAAGGCCATCGATCTTATTGATGAAGCGGCGTCTGCAGCGAAGATCGAGACCGAGTCATTACCCACAGAACTTGATCAAGTGAAGCGAAAGATCACTCAACTAGATATCGAACTTGCAGCACTCAAAAAAGAAAAAGGTATCGAGGCGAGAAAGCAATCGATTGAAAAAGAGCGACAGGAACTGCAGTCGAAATTTGAGTTGCTCGAGTCACACTGGAAAGAACAGAAAAAGGTCATCGGTGAACTCCAGAAATATCGCGTAGAGACCGACTCGCTGAAAGCAGAGATGGAGCGCGCTGAACGAGATGTGCTTCTTGAGAAGGTCGCTGAGATTAAGTATGGCAAACTACCTGAACTTGAGAAGAAGATTAAATCACTCGAACAAGAACTAAAAAAGATTCCGAAGGAAGAACGGCTTCTCCGTGAGGAGGTTACCGATGAGGACATTGCGATGATTGTTGCAAAGTGGACCCATATTCCGGTCACACGGTTACTAGCAACCGAGTCCGAGAAGCTTGCCCATCTTGAGATAGATCTCAAACAACGGGTAGTCGGACAAGATCATGCACTCCTGAAGGTTGCAAACGCGGTTCGAAGATCGCGCGCTGGTCTCGCGGATGAGCAGAAACCGATTGGATCATTTTTATTTCTGGGTCCAACTGGAGTCGGCAAGACCGAAACTGCAAAGGCACTCGCCCATACATTATTCAATGATGAACGGGCTGTTGTGAGAATCGACATGACCGAATATCAAGAGCCACATACACTTGCCCGTCTCATTGGTGCACCTCCGGGATATATAGGATATGAAGAAGGTGGACAACTCACCGAAGCGGTGCGTCGAAAACCCTACTCTGTCGTGTTGTTTGATGAAGTTGAAAAGGCACACCCACAGCTCTTTAATATTTTTCTTCAGATTCTTGACGATGGAAGACTAACTGATGGACGGGGTCGTGTCGTAAACTTCAAAAATACCATCATTATCATGACCTCAAATATTGCCGGCGAAAAGAAGGTAAAGGAGATCTTTCGCCCAGAACTGGTTAATCGTCTCGATGCGATTATAGAATTCAAACCACTCACGCCCGAGATTACGAAACAGATTGTAGAAGTTCAACTTGATCTACTCTCGACTCAGATCGCACGAGCCGGATATTCAGTGGAGGTAAGTGAGCAGATGCGAAAACACCTTGGGGTAGTTGGGTTCGACGATGCGTACGGTGCACGACCGCTGAAGCGTGTGATTAACGAGCTCATTCTCGATGAGATATCGCTGCAGATTGTGGAGCATAAGATCGTGAAAGGAGATCGAATTGTAATTGACTTCAAGCAAGGAAAGGTATTGATAACCGCAAAGCGGACAAATTAACGACGCTTCGGTCGAAGGGTTTTATAGCTCGGCTGCTGCCGCAACTCTCTTGCTAAAAGCTCAGCATCTCTCGCAGCTTGTTGTTCATTCAAATAACCCCGCATACTCGCAATCTTGGTCTTGTGTAGTGGGGTTCCGGCGGCGATCTCTGCCAAAACAGCAGCTCTTTCTGCTCGTATTTCATCAAGTACGGATGGTGTTGTGGGTTGTCCCGATGGGCTTTCTTTGATCATAGCGAGGTTATTATACATCTTCTGTCCACCTTTTCACCCATAAACATTACGCCTTCTTTCTCTAACATAATTCGCTGTTTTCCAGGCCCTCCAAATGCATACCCTGAAGCAATTGATCCGTCAGATCTGACGACTCGGTGACAGGGAGTCTTTGCTGAATTGTCATTCTGATGGAGAATCTGACCAACATGTCGAGGATTCAGTCCGAGCGCCTTTCCGATGAAACCATAGGTTGTCACCCGTCCTTTTGGAACTTTCCGAACTAGCTGGTATACCGGGTGAGAAAGCGTCATAGACTTCTACGAATTTTTTCAGCGATCTCTTCGAAGTCCTTTTTCTCAAGCTTCAAGGGTTCATCCCATTTTGGGATGACCGGAGCTATCTCGACCGACTCGTATCGTGGCGTGATGTGGATGTGGGCATGCGGTATTTGCCCGTGGGTAAAAAACTGCATCCATTCCGCATTCAGCGCCTCCTTCACCGCCACCCCCACACGACGAGCAGTTTCAAAATATGTACCAAAGTTAGGAACATCGTAAGTCCATCGATAGTGTTGCTTGGGAATCAAGAGCGCATGCCCTCGGGCAACTGGGAAGATATCAAGAATACCAATAAAATCGCTGTCTTCGTAGATCTTGTAGGATGGAAGCTCGCCACGAATGACTTTGCAGAATATGCAGGTATCCATAGGTTGTATAACTCAGCGACTCCTATTATACTCTTTTGTGCTATGCAGCGCGTTGTTACCTTAACCGAGTTTGTACTCCAGGAGGAGCATTCGATTCCGAATGCGACAGGAAAATTTACCCTCCTTTTAAATCAAATTGCCGAGGCATCGAAGGTAATCGCAGCACACGTCCGTAGATCAGGACTTGCAGACATTATCGGTAAGACAGGTAATAGTAACGCCTTCGATGAGGAACAACAAAAACTGGATGTATTCAGTAATGACATTCTTGTTGAGACACTTACGAATACCAAACTCGTACGTCTTATTGGTTCCGAGGAGTTGGAAGAGCCGATCTATACGCCGCACAAGGATGCTGACTATCAGGTGTTTATGGATCCGCTTGATGGGTCATCGAACATCGACGTGAATGTCAATATTGGAACCATCTTCTCGATTTACCATGCCAACAATGGACCACTGCAAGCAGGTCGTCATCAGGTTGCAGCTGGGTATATCCTGTATGGTTCAAGTGTAATGTTCGTGTATACAAGTGGGCGCGGCGTAAACGGTTTCACCTATGATCCTGCCATCGGCAGTTTCCTCCTCTCTCATCCAAATATGGATATACCATCCGAGAAGCATGAGTACTCATTTAACGAAGGAAAAAATGCATTGATTGATGAAAAAATCCGCTCATATCTCAGCTCAATCAAGTCTGGAGAAAAACCCTATCAACAGCGATATATCGGTTCAATGGTCGCGGACCTTCACCGAATACTTATTAAAGGAGGGATCTTCCTTCATCCTGCAGACTCAAAAATGACATCCGGCAAACTTCGTCTTATGTATGAGGTGAATCCGTTCAGCTATCTTTTTGAACAAGCAGGTGGAATGGCGACAACCGGTACCGGCTCACCGCTCGACATCATGCCAACATCATTTCATCAACGGTGCCCGATTGTAATCGGGAGTACGTCTGAGGTTGAGCAGTTTCTGACACATTGCAAATAACTTGCTACTTTCATTCTTTTGATTCATACTGATCATATGAAGCGTCTCCGTGTTGGTCTAAATGGATTTGGTCGAATTGGTAGAGCGCTCACTCGCATCGCGCTTACCGATGATCTCTTTGACATCGCGCTCATCAATACGCGCAAGACTCAGGTGGAAATGATGGCATATCTTCTGCGCTATGACTCGGTATACCGCACCTTTGCTCACGATGTCCGAGCGGAAGGGAATGCCCTAAAAACCAACACCCAGTTGATCCCCACAGTTCAAAACGCAACGATTGAGACCATTCCCTGGGATGATTATGGTGTAGATGTTGTAGTTGATGCGACCGGTGCATATATGACGCATGAAGATCTTCATAAGCATCTGAAGGGTTCTGTCAAAAAAGTACTTCTCACTGCCCCATCGAAAGATGACGTGATTCCACATGTGGTGCTTGGAGTTAACGATCGAGAATTTGATTTCGCTAATCACTCCATAATTTCAAATTGCTCCTGTACAACAAACTGCGCCTCCCCACTCCTCAAGGTTCTTCACGACAGTTTTCGAGTAGTGAAAGGTGAAATCACAACCATTCATGCTATGACACTTACCCAGAGCCTCCTTGACGACACTGGAAAGTCGTTTGACCGTGCACGCGCCGCCTCGCAAAATATTATCCCGACGACCTCAGGTGCGTCCAAGGCCGTTGTAAAAACGATCCCAGCACTGAAAGGCAAACTTGAAGTCATGTCTGTCCGCGTTCCGGTTCCTACCGTTTCGATGTGCGATGCGACGGTAGTTGTGGAGCGAAGCACAGACGTCGATGCAGTGTCAGCGGCATTCAAGATCGCTGCTGACACACAGATGAAGGGTATCCTGTATCACCAGCATGAAACGCTCGTTTCAAGCGACTATATCGGCAGTCCGTACTCCTGCATTTATGACGCGAACTATACAAAAGTAATCGATGGAAACATGGTCAAAGTCGTCGCGTGGTACGACAATGAGTGGGGGTATGCATGTAGAATCGCTGATCTAGTCCAGAGAGTTGGTCACTTTATATGAGTATCACCTATATCGACGGAGTAGAGATCAAGAATAAGCGAGTTCTTCTCCGTGCGGACTTCGATGTCTCGCTGAACGAAGATGCAACCATTGCGAATGATGTCCGCATTCAACAAAATATCCCTACCATCAAACAACTACTGAAAGACGGGAATCGTGTAATCTGTGTAGCGAAGTTGAACCGTCCACACGGCAGAGATCGAGACCCGAAACACTCACTCCAGATCGTCGTAGACCGCCTCAAGCAATATCTACCCGACTACTCTGTTCGGCTGATCGATGACTTTCTCACTACCGATCCAGCGGTATTTAAGTCACAGTTGCCTAAAGAGGTGTTCGTGCTCGAGAACATTCGCTTCTATAAAGAAGAAAAACTCAATGACCCAACGTTTGCACAGAAACTTTCATCACTCGCGGACGTCTTTGTAAACGATGCGTTCGCAATGGCGCACCGCGCCGAAGCATCGGTGGTAGGCGTTCCTCACTATATTCCTGCGTATGGCGGGCTTCTTCTCAAGAAAGAGGTTGAAATGATCTCACGAGCGGTGCATGATCCACGTAAACCAGTTGTGGTTATTCTCGGCGGATCAAAAATTTCTACCAAGCTGAGTCTGATCGACAAGCTACTCGATATTGCAGACTATGTTCTTGTTGGTGGTGGCATTGCAAACACATTCTTGGCGAGTAAAAATATTGAGGTCGGAAAAAGTATCTACGAATACGACGAGAAAGAAAATGCTCGACGCCTTCTCTACGAAGCAGGTCAGAAACATACAGAGATTGTTCTCCCGACCGATGTTGTCTGCGGTTCGACGGACGACGCGCAACAAGGTGGCGTGGTTAAAAAAGTTGGAGAGGTGATGCGAGAAGACTCGATCTTAGATATCGGTCCTGAAACGCAGGCCCGATGGGGATCGCTCATTAATTCCGCAAAAACAATTATCTGGAATGGGCCAGTAGGATACTTTGAAAATCCTCAGTATCGACGAGCAACGGACTTCATCTACTACAGTATCGCAAACACAGACGATGCGATCTCGGTGGTCGGTGGTGGAGACACACTCGCCGCTATCTCAAAAAAAGAGTACCTCGACAACATAACGCATATCTCAACCGGAGGAGGCGCAATGCTTGAGTTTATCGAAAAAGGAACACTTCCCGGACTGCAGGCGCTCGAATCCTCTACGCGATAATTTATTTTTTTCGTGGTATCTCAACTACTCTATTCACCGGGCGAGGCGAGCGAACCATCGTGAGTGCAGATCGTTCTATCGATGGAAGGAAACTTTTCCCAACAACGACATCATCCTGCATCCAGTAGAGATCAAGATCCATATAGGTATTCTTGTTCCAGAACATTCGATACTGCATGTTCGGAAACTCGAACACCATGCCGTCCGCCGATGGCAACGAACGAACATGCATTAATCCCTGCTCCCACTCCTTCGGTGAATCGGCGACTTGAAGGGAATATTGTTTTCCAAGAATGCGAACTGATTTTGTTGAAGCGTTCGGACGTATGAGCCAAAAACCGACGTAGATAATGACGATCGCACAGAAAAATAGAATTACTCTGTTTCGACTGATGTACTCCATGCAGCAATAGTCGAGCAGATTACTTTCTCGAAACCTTTAAAGTTATGGAGGGAGTTGTCTACAACTATGGATTTGAATTGCGCTGATGCTGAGTGTTCAGCAAACCATGAGGCGAGCTCTGAGGCAGGCCGATCGCCATACTCATCCGCCCCTGCAAACACTGTGAGCACCGGAATGGATACTGCCCGATAGGTATCTGGTTTCTTTTTCGAACTATATGTAAAAATCTCCTCTTCACTTTCTGGTGTATAGAGACTTATAAATCGTTGCGCGCTGATAAGCTCCGAAGGCCAGAGATCCTCAGGAATTAATCGATCCTTTCTTCCCTCCCGAACTTCCTTTATTGCATATTCAAGCGCCGTCTCATACTGCTTCTTATCTTCTAAGAGTGCGATGGTTGCGTAGTCGCTTAGTGGGGCTAACAGAATCACTCCTGTTATGTTCTGACTATTTTTCGTTTTTGCAAGATAATATACCGACTTCTGACAGCCGGTAGAGTGACCCACGAGATAGATCTGTTGCGCGCCACGAGCCTTTGCGTACTGCACAGCACCCTCGATATCTTCGATACATTCTTCAAATACTTCTAGAGCCATTCCTCCATTCATACTTTCGTATCCCTTTGAGGTATTTGGATTGAGTTTTTTCAAACGAGCGATAACACCTGCTCCACGGTTACTAAAGGACAGAACCGCAACCGAGTCATTTACGAGTTCGTGAATCATTCTTCCCGCGAATACATCACTTGAGAGTCCATGCACAAAAATATAGACAGCAGTAGCATCTGGAACACCGGCCCATAAGCCTCGCAGTTGTAATTGGTCAGGAGTAATGAAATCGACTATCTCAAGTTGCATATGAAGTGGTCGGGGTGGTGGGACTTGAACCCACGACCTCACGCTCCCAAAGCGCGCACTCTAAGCCATCTGAGCTACACCCCGATTTACATTGATATTATACACCAACTTGGCAGTATAATTTTTCTGTGAGAACATCTCGGATGCAGAAAAAACTTCTTATATTTCTTGTGGTAATCGCTGTTGCATTGATTCCTCAGAAGGCTATTCCTCCACAAATTCGGAAGTTGCTTACCACCCCAACGCCGTCCGTTCGACAGCCAACGATCAATACGGGACAGGCCACTCTGGTGACACGTGTGATCGATGGTGACACAATCGAAATTGAAACCGGCCAAAAAGTGCGTTACATCGGAATCGATACGCCAGAAACAAAGCATCCAAAAAAAACAGTGCAGTGTTTTGGCGAAGAGGCGTATCGGAAAAATAAAACACTTGTCGAAGGCAAGCGTGTTCGTTTGGTAAAGGACGTATCTGAAGTTGATCGGTATGGAAGACTCCTCCGGTATGTATTCGTCAATACTGAATCATCACCCAGTGGACTGTTTGTGAACGACTTCTTGATACGTGAGGGCTTTGCCCACACTAGCACGTTCCCTCCTGATGTACGATATACCGAACTCTTTCTAAGGTCAGAACAACAAGCTCGTATGAACAGTAATGGACTCTGGTCTGCCTGCACACAGACTCCAATTAATTAATTAAATGGAGCGGGTATAATGAGAATATGAAACCGTGCGTCTACCTACTCACCTGCGCCGACGTTCAGGAGGCGGATCGAGTAAGCTCAACGCTTCTGAATAAAAATCTTGTAGCCTGCGTGAAGTGCTCATCAATTACGTCTCAGTTTCTATGGAATGGTTCGGTGAATAAGTCGTCTGAGGTGTTACTGATCATGGACTCTGCAGAAGAATTATTTGACCAGATCGAGAAGGAAGTTCAGAACATTCACAGCTATGAAACCTTCGTCCTCACCGCGCTCCCGATCATACAGACAACAGAGAAAACGAGGACCTGGCTGGAAGAATGTCTCAGGAGTTCTTGAGACGTTGTCCTTTCAAAGCATGGAGCTCTATTCTTCGATAGGTATTGTAGAGATTCTTTGAGTTGGCTCCGATCGAATCGACATACTGTATTGCTCTCTTTATTTTTTGTACTGCCTGTGAAAGATCAAGCTTTTTCTTGAGATCTGATCGAAGTCGCAGCGTTTTTCCAGCTCGAAGACCAATCAGAAGCTCCTGCACACACCCATCTGAGTACTCCCAGTTGTGATTGAATATCAACTCATCAACCTCGTCGTTAATAACTCGCTCCCAGAGCGAGATGTAATGGTCCTGAGTCCAACCCTCCGCAAAGAAAATTCCTGGCACGATGATCTTCTCCACTCCTTTCGTTTGTAGGTGAAGACCAAAATCAATGCCTTCCTGAATATTAACGTGCATTACGTGATGAAGATAGAAATTTCGATTAGTCTTCTTGATGAGCTGTGGGACTGATGTAACTCGATAGGTTCGAAAGTAATCATACATACGTTTACCCGTGCTCGTTGGTGAACTCGCGTAGATTGTAGGATGATTCGAACGAACAGCATGAACCATCGATAAGTTCGACCGTATCTGCCGAATGATGTTTTCTTCCTGGGTGAATCGAGCCCTTACACTCATAGGTCAAGATTATACTATACTAGTGGTATGTCCGATGATATTGCCCAAAAATTAACCCTCAACCATCTCAATATTCGACAAAGTGTGTTCATTCTCCTCGTGCGGATTGTCGGCGCTGATATTCTCTTCTCGCTCCTCTTTCTCGGACTGTTCGCAGTTCTTGTCTCTGGGGGCGCACCTGAAATTACCGGAGTCGTGATGACCGTCGCAGCGTTTGTTATTATGGGGGTGGTCAAACTTTTTATCATCACATCTACAGTTATTCAGTGGCTCTATGAATACTACGAACTAAATCCTGAGTATCTCATTCATAAAAAAGGGTTCTTTTACAAGAAACAGGAGAAATACAAGATGAGCAATGTGCGAGCGATCAAACTGTCGGAGGGTATACTCGGTGAAATTTTTGATTTTGGAACGATCACCGTCTATGACATTCGGATGCAAAAATATCTCGATCTCTACTGGGTACACAATCCGAACCGGTATCTAAAGATCTTTGCCGATCTGAAACCAGATATCGAGATCAAGAAGGAGAAAACAATCTTCAGTAAGGATCGTGACTAATATCTACAACGATCCTTCTCTCGCTTTACTGCATTGGAGTGCGCTGTGTAAGAAAGCCTTTTGTGCTTGCGTTTGTTTTTCGGCACTGTGCAGATCGCCAGTGAGCACCTTCAGTGCCGCTTGCTGAAGACCTCTTCCAAATGAGAAGCTCAGCTGCCACGGAAGTCCTTTCGTCTTATTCATTTCGTTCAAGTTGATCGCCGCTTGTTCATCCGACTGTCCACCGGATAAAAATACGATGCCAGGAACTTTGCCCGGAACCGCTTTTTTGAAACAATCAATTGTCATTTTTGAGACGTCCTCCTTCGAGGAAACTGGCTGTCGTTCGCATCCAGCAATAACCATATTCGGTTTGAGAAGCATTCCCTCGAGATCGACCCCCACGCTCTGTAATTCCTCGAAAACCGTAGTAAGCGTGTGCGTTGTAACGTCTGAGCAGCGCTCGATCGTATGATTCCCGTCCATGAGCACTTCTGGCTCTACAATTGGCACCATCTGTGCTTGTTGAGTTTTATATGCGAACTGCGCAAGTGCCTTTGCGTTTTCACGAATGCACTCATCGGTTGGCATGCCATCGCCGATCGTAATGACCCCTCGCCATTTCGTAAACGCGGCCCCTAATGCTCGGTACTCTTTTAACCGCTCATCCAGACCATCGAGTCCCTTTGTGAGCGTCTCCTGATTGCTTCCAAATGGCTGCACGCCTTGATCAACCTTGATTCCAGGGAGCACTCCCTTTTCTCGAAGGAGTGTCGGGAACGGGACACCGTCAGGAGTTGACTGGCGCAGTGTTTCATCATACAAAATAACTCCACTAATATAGTTCTCCATTCCTTGGGTGGTGAAGAGAAGCTGTCGATACAGCCTTCGATTATCTTCGGTATTTTCGATCTGTGCTTTTTCAAAGCGTTTCGCGATGGTTGTCGTACTCTCATCCGCAGCAAGAATTCCTTTCCCTGGCGCTACGAGCTGTTTTGCAATTTCTCGAATACCCATACGGTCTTGATTATAGACTTCTGATACAATGGTATCAAATGAGAATTTTGATCGCCTACGCCACCTATTCTGGCAGCACAGGAGCTGTGGCTCAAACTATTTATGAGATCCTTTCGAAGGATCATGCTGTAGATCTTAAAAATGTGTTTGAGATGAAGCCTGACGACCTCACACCATATGACATCATTGTCTTTGGCTCAAACTCTTGGCTTGAGAAAGGCGAGGAGGGACAGATGAATAGTGGGTTCTACGAGTTAAAATCAACCTTTCAACCAAGCCACCTCAAAGGGAAGCGCTGTGCGATCTTCGCACTCGGTGATTCGGCACAGTACTCTAATACGTTCTGCTCAGCTGCAGATCGACTCGAACGAATGGTTCGAGAGTTCGATGGCGAGATCGTCTGTCCTCCGCTCAAGATCGATCAGTACTACGTATATCCTGCAGAAAATATTGAAAAAATTACACGTTGGGCTACTGAAGTAAGTCGATTTTTGAAGCAAGAACAAAGTCATTAATCGAAAGGCCCCCGATTGCATGGGTTGTGAGCGTGATGCTTACAAACTTCCAGTCATGGAGATTGATATCTGGATGGTGACCCTCAGACTCCGCGACTCCACCTACTGCGTTCACGAACTGAAGAGCTTTTTTGAAATTTTCGAACTGAAACTTCTTATAGATCGATTTTTCGTCCGACACAACAGTCCATGTAGGGACGATTGTGAGGTATTGCCGAAACTCATCATGATGGAGTGGTTGCGTACCGCCTTCACATGGAACGCAGTGATGAGTTGTGAGTTTCTGTGGATCGACCGGATCCATTTTCATAGTGTTATTTTCCCGATGTCCGACTGTGTCGGCATGCGGGATCCCGAATGAAAACTATCATCGGGACTTTTTATCGATCTTATCAAGTCTCAATATTTTCACACTGTAATACACAACAAAGGCAATGGTGATAAAGTCAATAACAGCAGAGACAAAGTGTCCCCACTGAAACACCGCTCCCCCAATCTTCAATGACGCGGTTTCAATTCCCTTGGCAAATCCAAGGAGAAGTCCCACAAGCGGATTCACAAGATCGTTCACGAGAGCGCTGATAAGCTTTGAGATTGCTCCCCCAAGGATAAATCCAACCGCAAGACCAACAACTCCTTTTTCTCTCACAAACTCAATAAATCCCTTCATGGAACTATTGTATCAAAATGCAATTAAAATACACTCACAGATCATTCTGTCTGTCCATGAGCGTAACTCTGTTATTTACAGACCTTGCAGTCCTTCTTATGGGTAACAAGTTGATACACGCCTGAGACGCCGACTAGTACGTATACCATCATCCCAAGCTGCGAACCAGCTCCGAAGACCATATCAACAAGATTCATGTCGAATAAAGCCACGAGACCCCAGTTCACTGCACCAACAACCATAAGTAAGAACGAAACCATGTGTAACCATTTCATAGATACTCACCTCCCTTCGCCCTCCATTGCATTTCGTGATGGAGGGTTTCGCTATAATTCCTCTCGCTTTGAGAGTAGCAAACATGGCCTCTTCATGCAAGAGTATTCTCTTCAGAAGAACCGTATCAAACCGCGTCAACGATCTGGTATAATATCAGTACTTCTTCTGATACGCTTTCGCTCTACTGAACTGCTCTATTGAGCTTGTTTCGAGAGGTCGGAAATTGAGATCGTGAAGTCGAATCTATGAACATTCGTAACATCGCCATTATTGCTCACGTCGATCACGGCAAGACCACGCTCGTGGATACGATCCTTAAGCAGTCACATGTATTTCGAGATAATCAAAAGGAAATGAGTGAACATCTTCTCATGGACTCGAATGATCTCGAACGAGAAAAAGGTATTACTATTCTTGCGAAGAACACCAGCGTTGAGTACAAAGGTGAAAAAATAAATATCATCGATACTCCTGGACACGCTGACTTTGGGAGCGAGGTTGAGCGCGTATTAAACATGGCAAGTGCAGCATTACTCTTAGTCGATGCAGCAGAGGGCCCACTTCCTCAGACGCGGTTCGTTCTAAAAAAAGCTCTTGAGTCAAAATTGAAAATCATTCTCTTCATTAATAAGATCGATAAGAAGGATGCTCGACCAATTGAGGTTCTTCATGAGATTGAGGAGCTCTTTCTTGAGTTGGCCCATCATGAAGACGTGCTTAACTTTACAACACTGTACGGTGTCGGTCGAGATGGAAAAGCATTTCTCGAACTACCAGAAACCTACACATCCGACCTACCTGGCGATCTTACCCCGCTTCTCGATACCATCGTAGCACAGGTCCCGAATACACATCTTGATCTTGAGAAACCATTTCAGATGCTTATCTCTACCCTTGATCATGACTCATACGTTGGGAAGATTTGTATTGGTAAGGTCAACAGAGGTATCCTGAAAAAGGGACAACGAATCTCGCTTGTTGATGAGTCAGGTGTGATTGGTACGTACACTGCAACCAAACTATTCACCAGTATGGGACTCAAGCGACAAGAAGTTGAACAGGTAGAGTCCGGAGATATCGCCGCGCTTGCCGGAATCCCAGAGCTCACGATCGGTCAGACCGTAACAGATCCTGAAAAAGCTGAGCATCTCCCACCAATTAAGGTGGAGGAACCAACAATCAAGATTAAAATTGGCCCAAATACTTCACCATTTGCAGGTCGTGAGGGTGAATTTGTTACCTCTCGACAGATCAAAGCTCGACTTCTGAAGGAACTCGAGACCAATCTTGGACTCAAGTTTGAAGAAGATACGCAGACAACCTCATACGTTATCAGCGGGCGTGGAGAACTTCACCTTGCTGTTCTCATCGAAACGATGCGACGAGAAGGCTTTGAACTCCAGGTCTCCAAACCTCAGGTCATCTTTAAAGAAATTGACGGTCATAAGATGGAACCGTTCGAAGAGCTAACCGTTGACGTTCACAAAGACTACATGGGGGCGGTTACCGATGAAGTCGGAAAGCGAAAAGGAAAACTGATCAATATGCATACCGTTGGGGATACTGGTATGCGACTCATCTACAAGATCTCAAGTAGAAATCTCATCGGTATTCGAAGTCGTCTCTTAACAAACACGCGCGGAACCGCGGTTTTGAATACATATCTCCTCGGATATGAACCGGTTGGAACGTATATGGAAAACGTTCGAAACGGTGCGCTCATTGCAAGTCAGTCCGGCGAAACACTCACCTATGGACTGGTCAATGCACAGGTCCGCGGATCAATGTTCTATGGACCTGGTGTACAGGTCTACGAAGGTGAAGTTATCGGTCTCTCAAATCAAGATAAGGATATTGAGGTAAATGTATGTAAGGCGAAACAACTCACCAATAATCGTTCGTCAGGAGAAGGAGTGAAGGCGACCCTTGAGCCGCCAACGGTCCTCAGTCTTGAACAGTATCTTGACATCATCGCAGACGACGAGTTCCTTGAAGTAACACCAGAGAATCTTCGACTTCGAAAGCAGTTCCTCACCCTTACCCAACGAAGAGTCCAGAGCAGAAAAGGCCAAAACTAATTACTTCCCCTTCCCTTTTTTCTGTTGCCGGAAAATCGGGATTACCCAAACGCCATCCACATGATTTACTCGCGCTGGTCTTTTTACGCGCAGTCCGTCCACATATACATTCTCCATGCGTCCTGGATGAAAGGTTCTTAATCCGCCGAGCGTTATAAATCCTCCATCGGCAGATTGGGTTGCACTCGGGTCAACAACTTTCGGTAGTTTTTTTATCTCTTTATTGGCAAATGGTCGGCGACCGTTACTTCCTCTAAAATGCTCTGTTCCCATAAGGGAACGATTATACAGTAAAGCGGATGTTATTTCAGATCGTCTTCAAGTCGGTCCTCCGGTTCGAAGTCCGGCACATCGACCGTCTCACCACGTAATTTCTTCCAGAGATGAATAAAGAGATTCCTATTGAAGTAAACCGTAAGAATTACACCGAGTACAACCATCATGAATCCTACGATCTGCGCAACTGGGTTACTTGCCGTCGATCGATAGAGCTCATTACTGGATCCCGTTGATAGAATTGGGGTTGCTGTCGGTGCCGTTACTTCCGACGAATCAATTGCTTCAAGTTCTTCGGTAGGTGTGGGTGACGATTTCACTCTTGGCGTCGGTGTTCGCGTTGCTTTGATGGATGGCGTCGGCGTTGGAGTGGCTGTTGTGCTTGCGGGTGTAGGACACCATGTTGAGGACGCTCCATTGTTGAGAAAGTCGGTGATCTCGGAGCTCGTAAATCCGCTGTCCCAGTGGTCGGTGGTTGGGCTCGCCAATATCTGAACCGATCCACAGAACAACGTGAATCGCTTTGCAGCAGCGAATTGATTTGAGTTACCCGCTACAAAAACTCCGCGAACAAACGGCCCTCCATTGATGCATGTTCCGGTGTTTGCATTATCGTTCGCGCTCGTTTCTCCACTATCGCAGGACAACGTTAGTTTCCTACTGAACGTATCGACGCCGGTATAGTGAACAGAAATATTGGTTGGTGTGTTGTCCGCGGTCCGAAGATACAGTGTATAGTCAAACTCACCGGGAGTGTCGGTACTGATCGAGAGCTCATTCGATGCCGAGTACCCGACACCCACATTGAATCTGTCGAGCACCGCATATGTAGTTCGTAGACCAGATACAAGGAGTAATACTGCGAAGAAAAATACGAACCGCCTCATCCAAAAAGTATACTTTATTTCGCTACTAGCCGTTCTTTTGCTTGTTTATTTAATTTTTTAAGTTCGGCTTCGCGTTTGAGAGCGGCGCTTCTATTCACTTGGGTTTCGGAGTAGACGAGTGTAACCGGACGTTTGGATCGAAGGTATTTAGATCCGACTTTTTCTGAATTGTGCTCGCGAACACGCCTCTCAAGATCGGTCGTAATTCCAGAATATAACGAGTCGTCCGAGGCGCGAACAATATAAACGTAGTACATTACTTTATCTGACACATCCAGTCGTGAGCAAAGATCTCCGACTCTCCACTTTCGATAACTTCGAGAACCATGTCCGCAACGATCTTCGGATCATCGCCTCCCGGTAGAACTTCTGCCTTATCTTGCTTCTCAACGTTGCGTGGTCCGCTCAGCACATTTTTTCCAAAGTTAGTATTTGTCACATAGGGATACACGAGACTTACCGCGATATTGTCCTTCTTCAATTCTTCTCGCGCAGTATGTGAAAGAGAGTTTAGTGCGCTTTTTACCGATGCGTATGCAGACAGATTCGGTACATCCATTAAGGAGAGCCCAGACGAAATATTGACGATTGCACCCTCACCTGTTTTTCTCATGGAGGGAATGCACTGTTGCATAAGAATGAGCGGACCTACTACATTCACCTGAAATAGTTCTTGATACTTCGTAATATCAATTTTCTCAACAACCTCATCGTAGCCGACTCCTGCGTTGTTTACGAGAATATCGATTTGCCCAAACTGTTCAATGACAGTCTTCACTAGTTGCTGAATCGATGCGTTATCACTCATATCTACCTCTATGGCTGCAGATCGTGGGAGCTCATGCGCGAGTGCCTCGAGCTTCTCTTTGGAACGGGAGGCCAGTATGACGATGCCTCCATGCGCACAGAGATTTTTTGCCACCTCCAGTCCAATTCCTGACGATGCTCCTGTTACAATGGCGACCTTATCTTGCACTATCATTGTTTTACTTTGTTGGGATGAGCCCTAGAAGGAGACCGGCAAATAGGATTCCGGTTATGCCTGCAAAATACAGTACGGTCTGAACAAACATCCGGACAGCCGGCTTCTTTTTTCCTTCAAGATATAACAGTATTGGTTGAAGCAAAAAAAGTCCTCCCATAATTGCCGCTGAGAGCGTAAACATCGAGATAAAGATCACCGGTAAAAAATATTCGTTTCGATTATGTTTTGCCGAGCCCTCGATTCCGGTCATAATCCAGACAAGAAGCGCAATATAGCTCGATGCAGCAAAAGCATTCAACCAGGGTTTATTCTTCATTTCGGATTCAGTATAGCAAAGTTGTATGACGAAGGAGTGGTTATGATTGCTGCTGAGGTGGGACTACTTTTCGTCTGGTCAGTGGGAACACATACATAACCAATCCGGTTACTGTCATGACGAATAGACTAAGCGAGAATAAGGGACTGAGCATATTGTGAATCATTCGCATGAGGCCAACCTCGAGTACTGCATTCTGCATCTGCGGAAACTTAAGAATTGTACCGGTCACACTCATTACCATCGTGAGAATTATGGTGAAAAACATGAATAATCGGTGCGTGCTTTTACAAAATAAATACAGTTTATTCATCTTCGTTTTCTTCAGAATTTACCTGTTGTGCCGGAGCCGTCTGAGCTCCTTGGGTTGGCTGAACTGTTTGCGTATTACTTTGAACGGTTGCACCTAGATTACCGATGTAGAGTGTTTGAAGCATAGAAGTCGCAGCGCTTGAATGAGAGCCCTTTCCTCCTTGTGTCTGGTATGCCTGCGTTGCATCTTTTCCGCAGTTGGAGGTAATTCTCATCGCTCCGCCCGGGTGGCTATTAATAAAGCTCGTGACGTTGTAGACCTTGTTACTTACAATAAACCAACAGTCGCTTGGCGAGTTATGCTTTGCAA
>CAYZRL010000014.1:0-16972 GCA_964480835.1 uncultured Gammaproteobacteria bacterium | reverse complement strand
TTATTCTCTCAACCGTTGAGCATATCCGTGCAGAGAAGTTCGCTCCGAAAAAAGGGCCGTGGTGCAATTACTGTCCATTCAAAATGGTCTGCGAGGCGTGGCAGTAGCCGAAGCCGCCATATTTAAATAATAAATGAATGTATTCTTACACTAAACTGTTGATGCGACCATTAGTACTTAATACGGTTGTAACCGCGTAACGTCTTAACATATAATACAAATATGGCTAAGAAACATAAGGAAGCTCAGGTTGGTTTCACGCTTGACGAACTTATCAAAACAGTGAAAGAAGTCTATAAAAAATCCAGTAAGGATGATGATGCTAAAGAAGTGATAAATAAAGCGAAAGAAAAATGGGCGCATTCTTCTGAATATGTCTCCGCGTAGCTCAATTATCTTATTGGATACGATGGTTGTGGCAGGTTGGTTTGCGGTATCTAGACCTATTCAAGAGCATATTGATGCATGGGAAACCGCCTTGCAAAACTTAATGAGTCATGCTCCCGAGAGTACACTCCAGGTTCCGACATCCGTCTGCTTTGAACTCATGTGCTGGAATGAGCCTTGGAGAAATAAAATAGTGAACGAGAATTTGACAATTTTTCGGTACCATTCATACTCCATTACTAGTGATATTTTGGAGATAGCGTCTAAATATTCAATAGAATCCAGAGTCTCATTTTACGACGGCACTAAGCATAAAGTTAAATCGTTCGATCCAATTACAGCAGCGTACTGTATTAAGTTCGGTCATGGTCTAATAACAACTAATGAGAAAGACTTTCCTGAAAGTCACTTCGAAGTTGTTGATGTTGAAATTGTCAAGCTACAGCAAGAAAACAGAGCCATAAAGAGAGAGGATTTATACCTTCTTAAACCAAGAGTTTAGATTGGTGCGGCCTTATTCGAAATGAATTATAGCATCATGCAATAAGGTATAATGGGATCCATGACTGATCGGATTACACAGTCGCGCTTTTTCGTACGACTCTTCCATATTATCGTTCCCGTCTTCGCATGGCTCTTAATCACACTTCCTGTCTGGCTGTCACCGTTCCACCCCGCGATCGTTGCATACTTCATTCTCTCGTTCAACGTCTACTTCTTCTACAAATCCATCATCACGGTCTACTTTGCGGTACTTTCGTATAAAACGATTGAGTATCATCAGAAAATTCCGTATCGGCAAAAAGTTTCGAAACTCAAAGAAGCGAATAATCTCCATCACTTCCTTGTCATCCCTAACTACAAAGAACCACTCCACAAGCTAACCGAAACACTCGATCAGCTCGCAAAAAATGACTATCCGTGCCGCAAGCCCTCAATCGTACTTGCGTTTGAGTCGCGCGAAACGGAGGCCCCGGAGAAGTATCGCGCGATACTGGCATCGTATGGAAAAATATTCTCCCATATTATCGATACGTACCATACCTTATTGCCGGGAGAGGTAGCGGGGAAGGCGAGTAATCAGTCGTATGCATGCCAACAGGTAGAAAAGTACTGTAATGAGAACGGCATTCCACTCGAATCGGCGCTCATCACCATTGCTGATGCCGACAGCATGTTCCCCAAAAACTATTTCTCGTACCTCACCTACGAGTTCATCAAAGATACCGGTAGAAAGTATCACTTCTACTGGGCACCGGTTCTCCTTTATAACAACTTCTGGAAGCTTCCGTTTTTTCTCCGAATGCAGGCGACACTCTCGTCAATCTTTCGTCTTGCGTTTTTATCACAACGGAAAAAACTTATCCAGATCTCGACCTACTCAACAAATTTATGGCTTCTCAAACAGATTAATTACTGGGATACCGACATCATTCCTGAAGACTGGCATATTTACTTTCAGGCATTTTTTGCGTTTGGCGAGAAGGTAAAAACGCTGCCACTCTTTACCATAATTAACGGAGATGCTGTGTACTCGGGTGGCGTCATCAAGACCATCATCAACCGTTATGAACAGGAGAAACGATGGGCATGGGGAGTGAGCGACATCGGTTACGCACTCACGCATAGTTTTAAAAATACCGATATCCCCTTTCTCACTAAAATTCGAAAAGTAACCTACTTGATCGAGACCCATCTGCTCTGGCCGACCTCCTTCTTCATTCTCACGGTCAGTGCTTTGATTCCTCCATTGGTAAATCCTGTCTTTAAACGAACGGTTCTTGGCTTCTTGCTTCCACAGTTTTCGAGCCTCATTCTCACACTCTCAACTTCGTTTCTCTTGGTCTACACATATCTCGATGTGAAACTGAGAAAAAAACTTTCACAAAAAACACCTCTCTACCATCTTCCGTTTCTCATCATCCAATGGTACCTTCTCCCGATTGTTTCGTTTGTACTTTCTTCACTCCCTGCGCTCGATGCACACACCCGTATGATCTTCGGGAAAAAACTCGACTACAAAGTGACAGAAAAGGTATAACATTTTTCTGTCATCCCGAATAACATCGAAGGATTCCGTCTGAAAATTTTAGTAAACTTTTTCTGTCATCCTCGCGCCTTCCTGCCGGCAGGCAGGTATGCGGGGATCCATGGATTCCCAATCAAGTTGGGAATGAGAATGTGGACTTTGATACCATGCTGAACTTTTTCCTCACCAAGACCCCATTTATATTCTTCACCCAGAGTTTCTGGAGAGACGAAGCATTTACCTTCCTCATGGCGCGGCAGTCCATCGGCGAGATTGTTATGTCGACCGTAAAAGACTTCAGTCCACCGCTGTACTACATTGTTCTCCATTACTGGATGATGATCTTTGGGCAGTCCGAAATCGCACTTCGCTCACTCTCACTCGTTTTTTTCTTTGCAACGATCTACACCGTCGATCATATCCTTTCTGAAGTGCTCCATGTACGAAAGCTTCATCGCATCCTATCGCTTCTTGTCCTGCTTCTGAATCCATTCCTGCTCTACTATGCTGCTGAGGCTCGCATGTATACGATGGCAGCGTTTTGGACTGCATTGTCATGGTACGGAATGCTGACCGGAAAGCGGAGACTCTACATTCTCTCTTCGGTGCTCGCCGTGTACACACACTACTTCACCGCACTTAACATCCTCGCACAGTTTATCGCCTATCGTCTTTTTCATCGAACGACCGGCTATCGATCGTTTGTAGGGATCGGAGTGTTATTTTTGCCGTGGGCGCTCTTCACGCTCGTATCTCATGGCTCTTCTGACAGCGCGTTCTGGATACCTTCCCCCACCATCACCACCATTCAATCGCTTCCCGGAATCCTATTCACAGGATTTGAGCAGTCGTTCCACACCGGATCAGTGTGGCTACGGTACTTTACGGTCATCGGATTCCTGAGCTCGGGATACGTGGCTCTGCATGCAGTACTCAAACGCGATCGTGTTGGAACAACGCTCCTTCTCTGGACCTGGGTTCCACCGCTTGTCCTGCTCGGCGTATCATTGATGAAGCCATTTTTTCTTCCTCGCTATTTTATCGCTTCAACAGTTGGTATATCCCTCGTCGCCGTTTATTCGTTCCATCGATTACCAAGAATGCTTGCGCTCTGTGCATTTGTTATCTTAATCATCGTTTCCGTTCAGTTTAATATTGTTCAGTCGACTCAGCGAACAAAAGCAGATCTCCGAACTACGATCTCAATGCTGAAAAAGATAATGAATCCAACGGATGTACTCTACGTGGAGAACGAACTTGATTTCCATACCGCGCAGTACTACTTCGACGAACAACGAGTATATATCTATCGCAAAGACTATCGAGAGTTACCGGAGTATGTCGGAAAAGTATTAATTCCCCAACAGTACGTAACCGCTACGCTTCCTCCATTCCCGCGAAAAGCATATATCCTCCACCCGAACCTCAGTTACGACATCCAGTCAATAAACTAAACACAACGATGGTCAAAAGCATAAATCTTCACACGATCACAGCACTTCAACATATTGACGTTGGGGATGGAATATCCTTAGTGCCCTTACGTCAAAAACACTCTCAGGCCATTCTTGACATTCTCAATAAGGATTCTCAAATTAGGGAGTTTGTGTACGTGGCATCTCGCATTCATACCGCTAGAGATGTTTCTGATGAAATTCGACGCATAAAAAAAGACTCTGGCTTAATTCGTTACGTGATTTTAAAAAATAACAACGTGGTGGGATTAGTCTCGCTTTGGAGGGATGACGGATTTTGGAATGAACACAATCTAGATGACTATGGGTTTGGATATTTTTTAACACCTGAAGAAAGAGGAAAAGGCATCGTTCAAAAGTCCGTAAACAGAATTATACGAATTACATCTGAATCGGTACCGATTAATCGGTTTGTTGCAATTTGTGAAGACGAGAATGTTAGTAGCGTTGCTGTTTTAAGAAAATTAGGTTTTCGTGCAACGGACGATGTCAAATCTAACCCTCACAACGGAAGACCTGGAAGAAAATATGAAAAGAGAACGTAAATTAGATTGAAATGCTTCCTTAATGTATAATAGCGTCATGAAATATCTACTCAAAACTGATAAGGAAATTGCAAACCTCATAAAGCTTGAGGATAAGCGCCAGGAACAGACCCTCATGATGATTCCTTCCGAGAACACCGCATCATACGCAGTTGAGGAAGCGGTTGGATCATCGTTTGGAAATAAATATGCGGAAGGATACCCAACAAAGCGCTACTACCAAGGTCAGGAGTTTGCAGACAAGCTAGAGTCATTGGTTATTGAACGAGCAAAAAAGCTTTTCAATGTGAAACATGTAAACGTCCAAGCACTCTCTGGATCTCCTGCAAACTTTGCGGTCTATACCGCATTACTGAAGCCGGGTGCAAAGATCATGGGACTTTCATTAAGCTCCGGTGGACATCTAACTCATGGTGCAAAACGAAATGCGAGTAGCATCTACTTTACCGCGGTGAACTACGATACGCGACCGGACGGTACTATCGATTATGAAGCAGTACGAAAACTTGCAAAAAAGGAAAAACCAGACATTATCGTTGCAGGAACGACAGCGTATGCACGAATCTTGAACTGGAAAAAGTTCGCAGCGATCGCCGATGAGGTTGGAGCACTCCTCCTCGCAGATATGTCTCATATTGCTGGACTCGTTGCTACTGGTGTTTATCCTTCACCGGTGCCACACGTCCATGTAGTTACAACCACAACTCATAAGACGCTCCGCGGTCCACGCGGCGCACTGATTATGGTAACCGCAAAGGGATTGAAGAAAGATCCTGATCTTGCTTCAAAGATTGACAAAGCAATCATACCGGGCATTCAGGGCGGACCTCACCTGAATACCATCGCTGGCATTGGTGTTGCCCTCAAAGAGGCATCATCAAAATCGTTTGTGACCTATGCGAAACAAATTGTTAAGAATGCAGCGATACTTGCGACCGAGCTAAAAAAATATGACTTTACACTCGTTACCGGAGGAACCGATTCACATTTGCTCCTCATTGACTGTCGAAACAAGGGACTCCTCGGCAACACCGTCGCCGAAGCATGCGAGGCGGTAAATATCGTGCTCAACCGAAATGGCGTACCCTTTGATCCGAATCCTCCGTTCTATCCTTCAGGGATTCGTCTCGGAACGCCAGGGATCACGTCTCGTCGAATGAAAGAGAAAGAAATGAAGGTCATTGCCGCCTGTATTCATGAGACCGTTCAGCTCGTTTCTGCAACTAAACAGAAACTCCAGATCTCTGATCAGGATGAACGTAACACCGAGATCCGACGTACAATCATCGCAAAAACAACCGGACTGTCAGCGATTCGCAGGCGCATTCTCGCGCTGTGCGCTGCCTTCCCGTTGCGTAAAAACTATTCGCTATGATCTATTTGCTCATCGTCGCAAATATTCTCATGCTCGTGACTTTTGCGTTCTCATTTCGAACGCTTCCCCCTATGGTTCCGTTGTTCTACTCAAAACCGGAGGGCGAACTGCAGCTGGGTGCGTGGTGGCTTATCTCCATTCTGCCGCTTTGTATGAATCTCCTCTATGTATTAAACGCAAAACTTACCAAAAAATTATTTTCCGAATCAGACTTCGCAAACAAAATTATCTTCTACGCAAATCTTGCAATTGTCATCATCTTTACAGCACTCTTCATTAAAATAGTATCATTGGTTTCATGATCCCATTACTCGCCTTCATTCTCTCCGCTGCACTTGCGTACTGCTTTACGATCCCTACGATCTGGTTTGCAAAGAAGTACAACCTGGTCACCAATAAAAAGACACGCTTCCATCCAGCACATACGCATACCGGCATTATTCCCCGCGCGGGAGGAGTACCGATTTTTCTTGCATTTCTTTTTACCTCCCTGCTGTTTCTTCCTTCAGAAAAAATCGTAATCGGCATGATTCTCGCGAGCTTCCTTCATGTGCTCATTGGCTTATATGATGACTATATTGACAGCTCACCGTACGCTCGTTTTCTTGGCAACTTCTTGGTTGCTGGACTCGTGGTTGCGGCGGGACTGGGCATTCCATACCTTACCAATCCCTTCGGTGGCGTCATTCGATTCGACACGATTATCTGGACGATTCAGTTCTTTGGTACACATAGCTTGATGGTGATCGGTGATACCCTCGCAGTTCTTTGGCTGGTCTGGACAACTAACATGGTGAACTGGAGTAAAGGAGTTGACGGGCAGTTACCAGGATTTGTGGCTATAGCCGGAATTTTCCTTGGACTGCTTTCACAACGGTTTGTCGCACACGACATCAATGCGCAGACTGTGATGATTCTGTCCTTTATCATGGCGGGTGCATATGTCGGATTTTTGCCATTCAACTTCTATCCGCAGCAGATCATGCCTGGGTACGGTGGCGGTGGACTCGCGGGTCTGTGGTTGGGCATTCTCGCTATTCTCTCGTTTGGAAAAATTGGCACCGCGGTACTAATTCTCGCCATTCCTACAACCGATGCCGTATACAGCATTCTTCGAAGGATTCGGAATAAACAGTCGCCATTCCGAGCAGACTGGGGTCATTTTCACCACCGGTTGCTCGAACTGGGTTGGGGTCGCAGAAGAATTGCAGTTTTTTACTGGGCGGTTTCTGCGGTTCTCGGAGTGGCAAGTCTATTTTTGCAAGGGATCGAAAAGGTGCTCGCATTTATCACGGTGAGCGCTTCGCTCCTAGCATTCATCGTCATTATCGACAAACTGAAGATCAAACGGTTCGAAAATCGCGATCACTGACGGTTCCTATTATTCAGCACGAATAACACAGGAATAAAACTATGAAGTACATTATTAAGACATTCGGTTGCCAACAAAATCACGCCGACTCAGAACGAATTGAACAGTCATTTGCCGCGAGAGGCATTACTCCTGCCCAAGCATTCGAAGACGCAAACTACGTCATCATTAACACCTGCATGATTCGAGAGTCTGCTGAGAATCGGGTCTATGGCTTGGTAAATAATCTCGGCCAACTGAAGATCGAGAAGGAGAGAAAGAATGAGTTCTTTAAAATCATTGTGACCGGTTGCATGGTCGGCATGGCGCTTCGAGATGGTACGGGAGTATTCCTGAAAAAAATCCGCGAAGCAATGCCTGCCGCGGACGAATTTCTTCCCATAGAAGAAATAGGTTTTGATATTGAACCGGTACGCCAGAGTGCACACCATGCCTGGGTACCGATTGCAAATGGGTGTAACAATTTCTGTACGTTTTGTGTCGTACCGTTCACTCGCGGGCGGGAGATCAGCCGCCCATTCCATGAGATTATTCACGAATGCGAACTGCTGAAGAAAAAGGGATTTACGTCGGTGACGCTTCTTGGCCAGAATGTGAACTCATATGGTTCCGATCTGCTTCTTGGAGAGTCGAACATACAGACGCAACGAGATCTGGAAAAGACGTATTTTAGCGACAAGAAGACGCTCACCAATCCTCGAGTGAAGATTTCGTTCAAACTCAATGGAAAGGCGATCGAACCAATCTATGTTAAGCACCTCGGTCGTTTTCGAATACCCACACTGTTCCCATATCTCCTTGAGGCAGTGGCACGACTCGGATTTGAGAAGGTAGACTTTTACTCCTCAAATCCGTGGGACTTCTCGGATGAGCTGATCGATGTCATCGCTCGAAATAAGAACATTACTCGAGATCTTCATATTCCGGTGCAGTCGGGCGACACAGAAGTCCTCAAACGGATGAATCGTTGGTACTCGGCAGATGACTATCGAAGCCTCGTTGGTAAGATAAAGGCAAAGGTACCGGATATCCGCATAGGCACCGATATTATCGTTGGTTTTCCGGGTGAAACCGATACTGAGTTTGAGAACACGGTTCAACTTGCAAAGGACATCGGATTCTCCAAGGCATACCTCGCAATGTATTCTCAGCGACCACTCACATCAGCAACAAAACTAATGAAGGACTCAGTCCCACATCCTATAAAGAAGAAGCGCTGGAAAATTCTCGAAGAACTGATCAATCTCCCCAATCTCTCTGTAGCTCCTGCACGGAGCTAAGTCATTGAGGTCGGAGGAAAATACGCTATAATCTTTGTATGAAATTGCTGGTCACCGGGGGCGCCGGATTCATAGGGTCGAACTTTGTTCAGTACTGGCTGAAGAACCACCCAAGCGATCAGATCGTCAATGTAGATAAACTAACCTACGCAGGAAACCTTGAGAATCTTGAGACTGTCCAGACGAATCCAAACTACTCCTTCGTACATGCAGACATCTGCGATGCGGAGGCGGTCGATCGAGCGATGGGTGGGGTAGATGTTGTCGTTCACTTTGCTGCAGAATCTCATGTCGATCGGTCTATCCAAGACTCGGATCCATTCGTACAGACCAATGTGGTTGGCACGCAGGTTCTACTGAAATCTGCGCTTAATCATTCTGTGAAACGATTTCACCACATCTCAACCGATGAGGTTTTCGGTTCGCTCGAGCTCAACTCATCGACGAAATTTAATGAACAGACTCCCTACGATCCTCGAAGTCCGTACTCAGCGTCAAAGGCGGCGTCTGACCACCTCGTCCGTGCGTTTTATCACACCTATGGACTCCCAATCACCATCTCGAACTGCTCAAACAACTTTGGACCATACCATTTTCCTGAGAAACTCATTCCTCTTGCGATTACCAACCTAATGGAGGGTAAGAAGGTTCCAATCTATGGTGATGGCCGATATGTTCGTGACTGGTTGTACGTGGAAGACCACTGTGAAGCGATAGATGCGATCCTTCAAAAAGGAGCGGTTGGGGAGACGTACTGTATAGGGAGCATGACACAGGATGTACCCAACGTTGATATTGTAAAAAAAATCTGTTCCTTGATGGGTAAAGATTTCGAAGGTAATACCGAACATGTTGCCGATCGGCCCGGTCATGATCGCAGGTATGCAATTGATTTCTCAAAAATTCAGCGTGAGTTAGGATGGTCCCCCAAACATGGTTTTGATGAAGCCCTTCAAGCCACGATTGAATGGTATCGCGTCCATGAGACCTGGTGGAAGCATATCAAATCTGGTGAGTATAAAGACTACTATCAACAACAGTACCATCACTGAGTTTTGACATTTACATGAACATTGCAATCACCGGTCCGGCAGGGTTAGTTGGATCACGCATCATTGAGCTGCTTGGCGACAAACATACCTTTCTTCCCCTCGGTCACTCAGAAGTCGATGTCACCTCCAAGGAATCGGTCGAAACCGCACTCCGCGGGCTCGACTACGATCTCCTTCTTCATCTCGCAGCTTACACGAATGTCGATAAAGCAGAAATCGAACCCGATCAAGCACACCTCCTCAACGTAACTGCAACCAAACATTTGTTCGATACGACGCAGTCAATGAACAAGAAATTCGTCTATATTTCAACCGATTTTGTATTCTCAGGAAACGAGGATGTTTATGACGAGCAAAGTACTCCAAACCCGATCGGTATGTATGGAAAAACAAAGTACCTCGGTGAACAAGAAGTGCGAGACCGGGCAATGATCGTACGTATCTCGTATCCATATCGTGGCGTGTATGAAAAGCGATCGGACTTTTATCGTACCATTCGATCACTCTTGAGTTCGGGGAAATCGATCGGGGGGATTACCGACTCTATCATCACCCCAACATTCATTGACGATATTGCATACTCGCTCGATTATTTAATGACACACTTCTTGCCCGAAGTCTACCATGTTGTGGGAGGCGACTCAATGAGCCCGTACGATGCGTTTCGCACCATTGCGGACACCGCAGGTCTATCACGCGATCTCATTCGACAGATTACCTACGACGAGTTCTTCTCAGGAAAGGCACAGAGACCACGCAACGGTAAAACAATCTCCACCAAAAACACCTTCCACCCAATGAAAACATTTCGTGAGGGTCTCATTGAAATAGAGCGTTCGGTGAAGTAAGATTAGTACTTAATTACCTGATTTTGAATTTAGTATTAGTATGACAATTACGATTGTAGGACACGGATACGTCGGGCTCGTGAGCGCCTGTGTATTTGCGGATTTCGGCAATAAGGTTTGGGTAATAGGACACACTCCAGAGAAGCTTGAGCGACTCAAGAATGGTGATCCGATCATCTACGAACCAGGTCTTGCAGAGATGCTCCAAAAAAATATTAAAGCGGGAAGACTACACTTCACTGATTCGTATGATCCAGCCGTACAGGAATCATCTGTTGTTTTTATCACCGTCGGCACACCACCAAAGAAGGATGGAAGCGCGGATCTTTCAGCAGTCTTCCATGTCGCGGAAAAAATTGCCGGACATCTCGGCGATCATTTCACGGTAGTTTCTTGCAAGAGCACCGTTCCTGTGGGAACGAATCTTGAGGTTGAAAAAATACTTTCAAAGTATAAGCCAAAAAAGGCTACGATCGCGGTCGCATCCTGTCCAGAGTTTTTACGAGAGGGTTCTGCGCTAACCGACACCATCGAACCTGACCGTGTTGTCATTGGATCAAATAATGAAAAAGCTATTGAGGTTATGCTCGAGCTTCATGAACCATTTCCTGGGAAACGAGTTGTGACCAATCTCCCCTCAGCAGAGATGATCAAGTATGCGTCGAACTCTGTCCTCGCAACTAAAATCTCGTTTGCAAACCTCATCTCGTTTTTCTGTGAAAAAACAGGCGCCGACTCAGAGATGGTGCTCGATGCAGTCGGTATGGATAAACGAATTGGAAGAGTTTTTATGTATGCAGGAGCAGGATACGGTGGATCGTGTTTCCCAAAAGATGTACAAGCTCTTACCGATACTGGGAAGAAGCTCGGCATTGATGTGGCACTTCTCGAATCGGTCGAGAACATCAATCAAAAAGCCCGTGAGCTGTTCGTAGAGAAAGTACGAAAACATGTGAAAGGAAAGACCGTTGCACTCTGGGGTATTGCGTTTAAGCCTGACACCGATGACATTCGGTTTGCGCCGTCTATCTATACGATACAGGAGCTTCTGAAGGACGGCATGGCGGTACGCGCCTACGACCAAGAAGCGATGGGAAATGCGCGGAAGATCATCTCAGATGAGCGACTCGTGCTCGTCGATAATCCATATGATGCATTAAAGGACGCAGATGCACTTCTTATTCTCACCGAGTGGAATGAGTTCAAGCAAGCGGATCTTGAAAAAGTGAAGTCTATGTTGAAAAAGCCGGTTATCATCGATGGTCGAAATATTTACGAACCAAAGAAGATGGCAAAACTTGGCTTCACCTATTTTGGAGTTGGAAGATCTTCTTGAAAAAGGTATAACGTATAGCATGTATCGCAGAGAAATGTTGCGTTACAGGTTACACGCTAGACACACATGAGAATACTAATTACCGGAGGAGGTGGGTTCATCGGATCTCATCTCTGCAAAACACTCCTCCAGCAAGGAAACACCGTAGTCTGTGTTGATAACTTCATCACCGGAACAAAAGCCCATCTTGAAGCCCTTCTGCGAGACGATCGATTTCAGCTGATCGAACAGGATATTACGAAGCCGTTTGAGGTCGACGGTGAAATTGACCGCGTGTACCACCTTGCATCTCCCGCATCACCAAACCACCACAGCCCCATCAGCTACCACGCGCTCGCAATGGAAACAATGATGGTTAATACAAATGGAACGCATCGAATGCTCGAGCTTGCCGAACAAAAACACGCGCGGTTTCTCTTCGCATCAACCTCAGAAATTTATGGTGATCCACTCGTGAATCCTCAACCCGAGACATATCTCGGGAACGTATCAACTACCGGACCCCGCTCGGTCTACGATGAAGCAAAACGCTTCGGAGAAACGCTCGTTGCCTACTTCGTACGGTCAAGACATCTTGATGCACGTATCGCAAGGATCTTCAATACCTACGGTCCAAACATGCACAAAGACGATCTTCGCATGGTCGCGTCATTCGCCCTATCTGCATTACAGAATAAACCGGTGCAGGTCTTCGGAGATGGAAAGCAAACCCGTTCACTCTGTTATGTGACCGATACGGTTCGTGGGTTAATCGCTCTCATGGAGCATGAAGGAATCACGGGTGAGATCTGCAACATCGGATCTGAGGAGGAGCATACCGTGAACGAGTACGCAGAGATGATCATTCAAGTGACGAACTCGTCCTCATCGATTGTCCATGATGAAAAACTCCCGGTCGATGATCCGAAGGTGAGGAGAGCCGATATCACGAAGGCGAAACGTCTCCTCAACTGGTCACCGACTGTTACCCTCGAAGAGGGTCTCCGAGAGACTATCGAGTTCGTGAAGTCGCAGCTTTCAACAGTATGAAAAACGCCGTCATCGTTATCCCAACATACAACGAGTCTGAGAATGTCGAATCGCTCATCCATGAGATCTTCTCAATTACCGGTAAGGTTGCGGGGTGGTCAGTATCAATTCTGATTGTCGATAGCTCATCGCCTGATGGCACTATCAATATCGTCAAGAAACTGGAAACAAAATACAAAAAACTACACTCAATGACGACTAAAAAAGAGGGACTCGGTAAAGCCTATCTGCATGGGTTTACCTATGCGCTAAATACGCTCCATGCAGACGTGATCTTCGAAATGGATGCAGACTCGTCCCATGATCCGAAGAATCTTCCTGAGTTTTTACATAAAATCGATCACGGAGCTGACTTTGTTATTGGTTCACGATATCGAAGAGGCGGATCTATTCCAGCAGACTGGGGACTCAAACGAAAAGCGTTTTCTGTCCTCGGAAACATTGTTATTCGACTCGGATTCATGAAGCTCAGCATTACCGACTGGACGTCGGGGTACCGTGCGATGAAAGCATGGGTTGCAGAGTCAAGTCTTGACTACATAAAGCAACATACCGGTTATGTGTTTCAAGTTGCACTCCTGGAGAATGCAATAAAACGTCATGCGATAATTCAGGAGCTTCCGATCCAGTTTGTTGATAGAAAGTATGGTGTCTCGAAACTTAACTCTGGGCAGTATATACAGAACACGCTTTGGTACGTTTTATCCCATTCCTCATTTGTAAAGTATGTGATTGTTGGAGGATCGGGTTTCGTGATTGACTTTGGGTTGTCGTTTGCACTCATCGAAAGCTCAGCGCATTTTCCGGTCTGGTTAGCGACGGTAATCAGTGCGGAACTTGCAATCGTCTGGAACTTTTTTTGGAACAACTACTGGGCCTTTGCGCATAAAAAAGTCTCTCATAAATCTACGGCATTTCTCAAAAGCCTCGCCGCATTCAATGGGGTAGCGATTGGCTCCATCATTATTCAAGCTGGGTTGATTCAGTTCTTCGTCTCAATGTTTGGAAGAAGTCTCTGGTTTGTGTATAAGATCTGTATTCTTCTCTTTATCATCATTCCGTATTCATACGTACTATACAACAAGGTCATCTGGAAGAACGAAAAACCAAAGACCGAATAAGGAGCTAATTACTGCGATATCTTATCAGCGAATTCGGACGCAACCCATCCCTCCTGCTCATCATTGAATAAAATCTTATACCAATTTGGCTGCTCCTCAAGAAGATCATAGGTCTCTCCAGGATTCACTTTTGCCGACTCAGATGCCTGGACGGACGGTTCCGATCGAACCCTTAACCATCCAGTCGGTGTATCTTTAATGCGCACCTTCGTTGCTTTTGTGGTGGTAGCTGACGATGATGGTTCTTCCTTCTTGATCTTTGCGCTCGTTGTCGCCGACTTCATCGTAAGGCTATCGATGGCGAGTTTGACTACGGTCGATGTTCTGTATCCCGACTCAACATTTAATTTAAAGGTACGTCGGAGAAAGCCTGGCAGATACACCATAATCTCATGCGTGCCTTTTGGAACATCGCTTAACAGAAGTGGGGCTACGCCTTTTTCGTCAAGATCAAGATAGGTGAGCGCACCTGCAGGATCGGTGTTAATAAAGACTTCACCAACACCCTCACGAGATGGTTTGGTTTCCATCTTCGTGACCGTAGAGATCTCACCTGCGGTTGCGATATCTGTCGCACCAAGCGCTCGACCCAGGTAGGTTACCGCGTTCTTATAAACAGATATCTTCCCTTGCCAGGTGGCAGACTGTGTCGCATCCTTGTCCGGGATTAACTTTACGGTGTACTCACCCACCTTGAGTGTCTGTCGATGAGGCGTAGAGCCAACCTGTACCTGATCAATGAATACGGTCGCCTTCGGCGTCGACATGATGGTAACTTCTCCCAGATCGGCAGATGATCCGAAGAAGACGAACTTTACCAGGAGATATAGTCCGAACAACAGAACCATGACGGTCATGAGAATAAGTTTTCCTTTGATGGAGGTTTTCCGCATACTTAATTATATGGTAATCTGTAGGAGTGTATCACAAAAGCGATCATCGACTAAACAAACAGATTCACGATCTTCAAAAGATCAAGATTCAGGTTTCACTCCGGACGATTATCGGCTACAGTATTCTGTACTTTCTACTTCTTCCTGTCATCATTGCTGTTTCAGAAAGGCAAAACTCAAATATCATACTCTACCTCTATCTCTCTCCGCTTGTCCCGGTGATCGCGATCACCTATCTCTTATTCACAGGAAAACTTTCTCTCCTCATAAAGATACTGCATACGCTTACATCTCGGCGAAGGTCTACCTAATTACTTAAGCTTATCTCCTTTTTTCCAGAGATATCGCGCAAGGGCAAATAGAACGCTCACAAAAGCAACCCAGGTAACGAGAGCCATGACAGGATGAAACGATCCAACCTCTGCACCTTGATTCTGCCAGTACATGTTGTAACCGTACCCTGGTCGCTGCGTCATCATATTGAATGCTAACATCGTTGTGTGTTCACCTCCTCTGATTTAAACTTACAATGTTCATTGATCTAGCTGAGCAACTTTTCTGTGTTGGTTTCAACTCAAAAAGTCCTTGGACCTACCCGAAAACTCCAACGTTCTCACATCACCCAAAAAGCATAGCAAAGCCGACCATAATGTCAAGGTTTTACAGGTACATTAGCTTTGACATATCGTATCCAATGGTCTACAATCCTGGTATGGAAGAGCAAGGATTTATGTCGGATCAAAGTCCGATTCAGTCGTATCCGACTGTCGAGTCACGAAAACGAGGTAATGGTGGAAAACTCTGGATCCTCGTTGTAGTAGTGGTAATTGCTATTATTGGTTTTCTCGTGTTCCGTCCTAAGGAGTCACAACCAACTCAACAGTCAACAATCACCATCAGCCCAACACAGGAAGTTGAGCAGATCACCGTCACCGAAACTCCAGACACATCTGCGACTCCATCACCAACCGAGAAAGTAGCAGCGAAAAAGAGCGCTGGACCCTCAATTCAAGTCCAGAATGGAAGCGGAGAAGAAGGAGTTGCAGGAAAGATGAAAACTGCACTTGAAGATCTTGGATATGACACGATCGAAACAGCTAATGCAGATAATTTCGACTATAAAAATGTAACGATAAAAGCAAAAGATTCCGCATCTGCAGAAGCGACCAAAATCAAGTCACTTCTCAAGGACTACACAGTCGAAAGCGAGGTTGCAACACTCAGCGACGACTCGAACTTTGATATTATCGTCATCGTTGGAAAGTAATCATCGGAGCTCCAAAACCTTCCATAAAACTCGACTTGCGAACGTTCGATGCGGACTCCATTTGGAAGTTATCTTGTTCACCTGTTGTTGAGTGGGAGCGTTCTTCAACCCATAGACCCTCATTAATCCGTTCCGAAGCCCAAGATCTCCTTGGGAGAAAATATCTTCTCGTTCGAGAGCAAACATCAGGAACATCTCTGCCGACCACGGTCCGATACCTTTGATCTGTACAAGTGTCTTCTTGACCTCTTCATCTGCAAGCCTATCAAGACCCTTGAGGTTTACAACACCTGAATCTACTTTGAGTGCGAGGTCCTTGAGGCTTCTGACCTTTGCCCATGAACATCCACTTTCCCTGATAGACTCATCGGGGAGGGAGAGAAGTTTTTTGGCCGTCATCCGTGATCCACGAAAAAGCTTCTTAAATCGCGCGAAGATTGTAGCGGCAGCTTTGCCTGAAAGCTGTTGCGAAATAATCGTATCGCAGAGGTCGGCAAAGAGCTCGTCTGAGGATTTCTCTTTTTGCTTGATGTTACCAGTGACGAGATGGAGATACTGGGAAAGAATCGGATCAACTCGAGTAAGATGCGCTCTTGCCTGCCTGCTCATAACCACTGTACATAGTCGCAGCCCTCTGACGACTTTGTCTCGCGATTCCAGCGATTCGTTGAACATTTCTTAAGCTTCTTGCCTGCAGCACTGGTGTACAGGACAAGTTTCGAACCGCATTTGGGACACTGTTCATCTGTTTCTTCGGTTGAACCTTTCTGCCACTCAACATAATCACAACCCGTTGAAGATCGTGTCTCAGGATTCCATACATTTGTGGAACATCGCTTCAATTTTTTCCCGGCTCTCGTTGTCGCCATCACAAGTGGGCTACCACATTTTGGACACTTTTCATCGAGTGTATTTTGATCTTCCATATCAGTCAATAGTACCAACTTCGGACAAAAAGTCAAT
>CAYZRL010000013.1:0-18047 GCA_964480835.1 uncultured Gammaproteobacteria bacterium | reverse complement strand
GGATTATCAGTTGATTACATTAAATAATGGACGAACTACCAGTAGTTGATTTTAGCGGTTTACGAATTCGACTCGCATCCCCTGAGGATATTCTTCAGTGGTCAAAAGGTGAAGTTACGAAACCAGAAACAATCAACTATCGCACACTCCGCCCAGAAAAAGACGGATTGTTTGATGAGCGTATCTTCGGTCCAACAAAGGACTACGAATGTTACTGTGGTAAGTACAAGAGAGTTCGATATAAGGGAATTGTCTGTGATCGCTGCGGAGTTGAGGTAACTACCTCAGCGGTTCGACGAGAACGCATGGGTTTCATCAAGCTTGCATCACCGATCGTTCACATTTGGTACTTTAAGGGAGCAGCTGCACCATTAAGCACACTTCTTGATATTCCTCCACAGTCATTAGAGCGAGTCATTTATTATGCCCTCTATCTTGTAACCGATGTAAATGAAGAAAAACAAAAAAAGGCAGTGGTTGCTCTTGAGGACGTAAAGAAAAAGGAAATCACAAAGGAAGAAGAACAACATGAAAAAGATAAAGACGAAGTCCGCGCACAGTTTGAAAAACAGCGCGCTGCTTTAGAAAAGCGACTATCCAACAAGGAGCAGGCAGAAATTGCGCTTCAAGAACTTTCTTTGAAAGAGAAGGAGCAGTACAAGCAGCTCTCCAATAAATTTGTAGAGAAGAAATCGCAGAAGACAGCATTTTTCGATCGTGTTATCAAGATCGTAAAGTCACTGAAGCCAAATGATCTTCTTGAGGAAGATGATTATCTCTATTTGCGAGAGTACAATCTTGAGAAATGCATTACCGTTGGAATGGGTTCTGAAGTCGTGCACGATACATTGCAGAATCTTGATCTGCAGGCATTGTACTCGACCGCGCTCAATGAGTTGCCAAAAGCAAAAGGTGAAAGACGAAATAAATTACTGAAAAAAGTTCGTGTCATTGAATCATTCATCAAGAGCAACACTCAACCCGTATGGATGGTCTTAACCGTACTTCCGGTTATTCCTCCAGATCTCCGACCGGTTGTTCAGCTCCCCGGTGGTAAATTCGCCACCTCAGATTTGAATGATTTCTATCGACGAGTTATTAATCGAAACAATCGCTTGAAGCAGTTGATCGATCTGGGTGCGCCTGAGATCATCTTGCGAAACGAAAAGCGAATGTTGCAGGAAGCAGTTGATTCACTATTAGATCTGCAGAAGTCCCGTGGTCGATCGCGATCGCAAGGTTCTGCGTCAAAGATTCAGAAGTCATTGTCTGATGTCCTGCGAGGAAAGCAGGGTCGCTTCCGACAGAATCTTCTCGGTAAGCGAGTCGATTACTCAGGACGATCAACGATTATCGTTGGACCAGAGCTTCGTATTGATCAGTGCGGTGTTCCAAAGGAAATGGCGCTTGAACTCTTCAAGCCACATCTCCTCCGTGAGATTATTGTTCGAGGTCTCGCACCGAATATCAAGAGCGCAAAGACCTTCCTCGAACATAAGGATCCGGTAGTCTATGATATCCTTGAAGAGGTAACAAAGAACCATCCTGTTCTATTGAATCGTGCACCTACACTCCACAAGCTTTCGATTCTTGCATTCTATCCAGTATTGACCGATTCATATGCAATTAAGCTTCATCCAACAGTCTGTGCAGGTTACAATGCAGACTTTGACGGAGATGCAATGGGTCTGTTCGTACCGCTTTCGCAGAACGCGATTGAGGAAGTAAAGAACAGAATGTTGCCATATCACAATCTGTTGAAGCCTGCAGACGGATCGCCAATCGTCATTCCAAATAAAGAAATGGCACTGGGTATCTACTACCTCACAACAATTGATAATACCTTTGCTGAGAAGAAAGATGTAGAGCTTCGGGCATTCACCGATCCAGACGAAGCGGTAACCGCATATCATCTCGAGCAGGTAACGCTCCGACAGCCGCTCATGGTGTTGGTGCAGGGATCACTGTTGAGAACCAGTGTTGGTCGCATTCTGGTAAATCAGCTTCTCCCGGTAGAACTGCAGTTCTTGAACCGAGATATTAAGGCGTCGGATGTGAAGGACTTAATTGTTCTTGCAACGAGAATATACAACGATAATCAAAAAGTTGGAGAACTCATCGATCGTCTAAAGGAAATTGGATTCTGGGGAGCAACCATCTCTGCCGGACTCTCCGTTTCGGTCTTTGACTGTAAGGTCATTGATGAGAAAGGCGCCATCATTAAGGAATCAGAGAAAGAAATTGAAAAACTCGAGCGAAGCTATGAGCAAGGACTGCTCACCGTTGAAGAAAAGCGACGATTCTCAAATAAACTCTGGATTGAGACAACCGAGAATCTTGCAGATAAGACTTGGGCAATTTTGAATGAGGAGAACCCGGTGAAGATTATCATTAAGTCTGGAGGAGCACGCGCTTCTCGAGAACAGCTCAAGCAGCTTTCTGCAATGAAGGGACTCGTGGTTGATCCGCTTGGAAAAATCATCGAAGTTCCTACAAAGTCGAATTACCGAGAAGGCCTCTCAATCTTTGAATACGTCATCTCTGCTCGAGGTGCGCGTAAAGGACTTACCGACTCTGCGCTGAAAACCGCAGATGCAGGATATCTCACTCGTCGATTGGTCGATGTTTCTCACGATGTTATTATTCGAGAAGAGACCTGTGGTACCGATCGAGGTCTTGTTGTTAGCATAGAAGACGATCGCGGAGACAAGTTCATGGAGAGAATCCGAGGACGATATCTCCTTGAGAATGTTGAGAGTGCAAAGGGCGATGTACTTCTGAAGAAAGGGGATCTCCTTGATGAAAAAGCCGTCGAAGTTGTTAAGACGAACGGTGTCACGAGAGTAGTTGTTGGATCGCCACTTTACTGTGCATCCAAGTACGGAGTATGTAAACAGTGTTACGGACTCGATCTTTCAAACGGTAGAACGGTTGAGATCGGTGTCCCGGTTGGAGTTATGGCAGCTCAGTCAATTGGAGAGCCGGGAACTCAGCTCACGATGCGAGTTCGTCACTTTGGAGGTATTGTTATCTCAGACGTGACACAAGGTCTTCCGCGTGTAGAAGAGCTGTTTGAGGCACGAACACCAAAGGTTGTCTCACCGATCGCGGAAATCAATGGTAAGGTTTCGGTACGTGAAGATCTCGCAAAAGACGTATACATGGTCAAAATTACCTCAACCGATGAGAGTAATCAGCAGGAACAGGAGTTTATGATTCCATTGTCACAGCATCTTAAGGTAGGAGATGGCGACTTGGTCGCACGAGGAACCGCATTGTCAGAGGGGTATCTCGATATCAGCGATATCCTCTCAATTAAGGGTCTCCATGCTGCGCAAGGGTATCTTCTCGACGAAATTCAGAAGGTCTATGAGTCACAAGGAATTGCGATTCATGATAAACACTTCGAAGTCATTATTCGAAAGATGAGCGAAAAAATCATCATCGAGGATGAAGGAGACACGGCATTCATTAAGGATGAGGTTGTGTCACGAATTCGATTTGAAGAAGAGAATAAGAAGATCCTTGCACAGGGTGCAAAGCCATCGGTTGGAAAGGTTTCGATCCTCGGAATTACCAAGGCAGCGATTCACACCGACTCATGGTTGTCATCCGCATCATTTGAGCAGACAACAGGGGTTTTGAGCTCTGCAGCAATCAAAGGGCAGGTCGATTACTTGTTAGGACTGAAAGAAAATGTTATAATTGGAAGGTTAATTCCCGTTAACGAGGAGCTCATTAGTAAGTATTACGGGAGGTTTATTAGTAAATATGCCAACAATCAACCAGCTGATCAAGCACAAGAGGAAAAAGCGAGTTAAGAAGTCTCGTGCTGCGGCACTAAAAGCAAACTTCAACACTCTTCAACGAAGATATGTTGAGTCAAACTCACCTCAGAAGAGAGGTGTGTGTACTGTGGTGAGAACCATGACACCAAAGAAACCGAACTCAGCTCTTCGTAAGGTTGCGCGTGTACGTCTTTCGAATAAGATGGAGGTTACCGCATACATTCAAGGAATTGGTCACAATCTCGCTGAGCACTCCATCGTACTCGTACGTGGAGGCCGCGTGAAGGATCTTCCGGGTGTGAAGTATCACATTGTCCGCGGTAAGTTTGATACCGGTGGAGTAGATGGAAGAAAGACATCTCGATCCAAGTATGGAACGAAACTTGAACGATCTTCATAATTTATAGAAGCACTATGCCACGAGGAAAATACAAAAAAAATACCGTACGACAGGACCCAGTCTTTAAGAGTCACGAAGTTGCCAAGCTCATCAACTATGTGATGAAAGATGGTAAGAAAAGCGTTGCAATTAGCGTGGTTCACGACGTGTTTGCAAAGTTAACCGAGGAGAAAAAAGATCCAGTTCAGATTCTTCATCAGGCGATTCACAATGTCGCACCAAATCATGAAGTAAAACCACGAAGGTTGGGAGGCGCATCATATCTCGTTCCGGTAGAGGTTCGTAAAGAGCGAAAGCTTTTCCTTGCGCTAAACTGGATCATCGAAGCAGCTCAAACACGATCAAATAAAGAATATAAAACATTTGCAAACAAGCTTCATGTAGAATTATCTGAAGCAGCTCAAAATCTAGGGAACGCAGTGACGAAAAAAGCTCAGACCGAAAAGCTCGCTGAGGCGAATAAAGCATTCGCTCACCTTAAGTGGTAACCCCGCAAGAACGTGTAACTTGTAGCGTGTAACTCAAGTGTGACTCTTGAGCAACATGTTACAAGATATAAGTAATTAGAATATATGGCACAGCAAAGCATCATCACAAAAGACCGCAATGTCCCACTCGACAAGATTCGAAATGTGGGTATCATCGCACACATTGACTCCGGAAAGACTACAACAACCGAACGTATCCTCTTCTATACCGGTCGATCCTACAAGATTGGAGATATTGATGATGGTGATACTCAGATGGACTGGATGCCACAAGAACGAGAACGAGGAATCACAATCGTTTCAGCCGCTACCACCACATTCTGGAAGGATGTTCGTATCAATATCATCGATACCCCCGGTCACGTTGACTTTACTGCAGAGGTAGAGCGTTCGCTTCGTGTGCTTGATGGAGGAGTCATTGTCTTTGATGCAGAAGAAGGAGTCCAGAGCCAATCAGAGACGGTCTGGAGACAAGCAGATAAATATCGAGTTCCACGAATCTGCTTTATCAATAAGATGGACAAACTCGGTGCTGATTTTGAAGGCACTACGCAAGAGATAGAAGATCGACTTGGCGCAAACCCTGTCGTAATGGTATACCCAATCGGCAAAGAGGATGAATTTAAGGGAGTGATTGATCTTCTCTCGAGAAAGGCATTCATCTGGGACCAGGATGCCCAGGGAACAAAATATACCGTAGCCGATGTCCCTGAAGATTATAAAGCGAAGGTTGAAGAATGGAGGGCGAAGCTCTTTGAAAAGGTTGCCGAAACCGACGATGCCCTCATCGAGAAGTTCCTCGCAGGAGAAGATATTACCGTTGATGAAATAAAAAAAGCACTTCGTGCTGCGGTCATCGGATATAAACTTATTCCGGTCTACTGTGGAACATCGCTTCGAAATAAAGGCGTGCAGCCGGTACTCGATGCGGTCGTCGACTATCTCCCATCACCACAGGATTTGAAAGAAGTAGTTGGGACAAACCCGAAGACAGGCGAAGAAGAGAAGCGACAACTTACATCGGATGAAAAGTTTTCCGCGCTTGCATTCAAGATTCAACTTGATCCGCATGTCGGAAAGATCACCTACACACGCATTTACTCAGGTACCCTGACCGCAGGATCATATGTCTATGATGTAAACACCGGAAAGCAAGAGCGCGTAAGCCGACTTTTACTCATGCACGCAAACAATCGAGAGGAGATTGATAAGGCGTATGCAGGTGAAATTGTCGCACTTGTTGGCCCGAAGGAATGTATCACCGGAGACACACTAACCCAGAAAGAAGATCCTATTCTTCTCGAAAAGATCACCTTTGCTGAGCCGGTCATATCATTGGCGATCGAACCAAAGACAAAGGCAGATCAAGAAAAACTTGCCTTTGCTCTTCAACGACTTTCAGATGAGGATCCAACCTTTAAGGTGAAGATTAATCACGAAACCGGTCAGACAATCATGTCAGGAATGGGCGAACTTCATCTTGAGATTCTTGTTGACCGTATGCGAAGAGAAATGGGAATGGATGCTAATGTCGGAAAACCACAGGTTGCATACAAAGAAACCATCTCTAAAGAAGGTCAAGCGGAAGCAAAATATATTAAACAGTCGGGAGGCCGCGGTCAGTATGGTCACTGTCTTATTAGACTTGCACCACTCGGTCGTGGAGAAGGATTTAAGTTCATTAATGCAATTAAGGGAGGCTCTATTCCTGCTGAGTTTATTCCACCAATTGAAAAAGGTGTGATAGAGGCGATGGAAAAGGGCGTACTGCTTGGATATCCAATGGTAGACATGCAGGTTACCCTCTATGACGGTAGTTATCACGATGTCGACTCCTCAGATATTGCGTTTAAGATTGCAGGATCAATGGCATTACAGGATGGTGCAAAGAACTCCGGACTCGTACTTCTCGAGCCTATTATGAAGATGGAGGTTACGGTTCCAGATGAGTTCATGGGAACCGTCATCGGTGATCTTTCCAGTAAGCGAGGTAAGATCCTTGGAACTGACAAAAAGGGAAAGGTGACTGTTATCAAGGCGTTTGCACCACTCGCAGAACTGTCGGGATATGTCACCACTCTCCGGTCCTTAACCGAAGGACGAGGCATTCCATACATTGAGCCCTCACACTATGAAGAGGTTCCTCAGAATATTGTGAAGGCGCTTCAGGAAAAATAATGCGCTATCTTATCTTCTCAGATACACACCTCACTCCCACCTTTGAACCTGCCAAATTTCAGATCCTGAGAGAGGCTGTTACACACGCTGATCGCGTTATTATTAACGGAGATTTTTGGGAGGGATTTGCCGGCACATTCGATCAATTTGTGAACTCTCGATGGGCAACAGAGCTTTTTCCGCTTTTGAAGAAGAAGAAGGCGGTATATCTATTTGGCAATCATGACACAAAACGACTCTCCGATAAACGCGTCGCACTTTTTTCTGTAGAACAAGGAGATCGATACGAGTTCGTATCAGGGAAGAATAGATATGTTGTTGAGCATGGGAATCGTCTCATTCGCTTTCCTGATCTATCTGATCCGATGCGCCATATCCTTGAATATATTGAAGATGTGGTTTTTCGAGTCATGGGGAAAACTTTCATTCGAGTTGCTTACAAGCGATTCAATGACAGAATTAAGCGAAAGATACGGGGAGAGTATACGGCGAATGAATATCTCATCACAGGGCATACGCACTATGCTGAGGTCGATCTTGAGAGTCACTATATCAACGGTGGCTTCAATAACTATGGCCTCTCACAGTACCTCTTCATTGAAAACGGAGTCGTCACACCAGTAGAAAAAAGATATTAATTACATACTCCCGGTCATCTTTTCTGTGAGCCAATCTGAGTTTTCTCGCGCAGATGCATTTACTCTGTATCCTTTTGCGACAATATAGTCTGCCATCGTGCCAAGAATTCCGTGTACATGAAGTCGAGAGTTCAAAATAGAGATATTTTTTGCATAGACCGCCTTCGCTTCATGAACAGTATTTAGAATTCTTTTGCCTATTTCCTGTAGTCCGATCAGCTGGCTGTATAGCTGATACTTTTCCATTCGTTTCTTAGGGTCTTTGTCATAAACTGCTCGATTCCACCATTGATCAACAGATCGTAGTTTGTCGCGAGTTTTGTTGTATTGTTCACGAATCTGCTCGAGTTGCTGACGGTACACCATAAGTTGTGCTTCGGTCTGCATCATTGACTGAAGTCGCATCCGCAGCTCTGTGGCTTCTTGGGTTTCATTGCCATTTGCATCTTTAGTGAACAGTTCGCTTACTGCTTTTTTAATCTCACCTCGATGATTTCCGTTAAGTTTCTCAGTGATGCCGTTGAGATGATTTGCTGCCTCCTGAAATTCAGCGATCGCTCGCTCTGCCTCCTCAGGAGTCCCGTTTGCCATTGCCTCAAAAGCCGCTTCGCCTTTCGCTTCAGCATCTTGTACTTGTTGTTCCCGTTCGCTCGCTTCTGGTGTTTTTGGTTGCATATCGCCTGATTCAGCTTTGGTAGAGCCCTCTCCGTTGGTCGTATCTTTTGGTGAGCCCGCTTCCGTCCATTTTTCATTCGGGTCCACTGGTTTATCAGGCCCTTCGGTTGTAGATGTAGTCTTTCCAGCATCTGCCCATTTTTCGTTGGGGTCGACTACCGAAGCTGCCTTCCCGGTGGTTTCACTAGTATTGCTTGTTTGGGTAGGATTATCAACGACTCCAGATTCTGGAGGGGAGGTGTTGACGCCCGGAGACGATGCTTCAGGGGTACCCTTTGCGGCCGCATGAGGAACTTCGGTTGAAATTGGAGTTGAACCGAGCGTTGGTGGAGGGAGCGCTCCTTCTTTGAGAGTTGCAAGATGACCGAGTGTTGCATGTGGATTGTTGAGGCCAGCTTCGATACCTCCAGCGAGCGCTTGGGGTACGGTAGTAGTTCTTGCAACCTCAGCGATTTTAGGCACCGCACCACCGATTTCGGCAATTTTTGGTGCCGCCGTTACTGCTCGAGGTACGGATGCGAGGGCATCGATGAGTGGTGGCATAGATTATTGTTGTTTTGCTATAGTAATTGCTTCATCTATTCTATCTGTTTTCAGATACGATTTCATTCGTTCTATGACCTCGGCTGTTTTTTGTTCGGTATGAAATGAGGTAACAAGGTCGATTAAGTCCGAAAAATCTTTATTTTTCTCTATGAATAGCGATACTTTCTCTTTTGAGTCCTGCGCAGATGTAAATGGCTGGAGGGCTAGAAAATCGATTGCTAATTGTTTTGCCTGGAGGATCGTGTAAGAGTCGTCTTGGAGATGTTGGATAATCTTTTTTAAAAACATATATTCAATTTGCTCAGTTAACTTATTCAGTCCGTCCATACTATTAATAATAGTTAGGATTCAATTCAAAGTCAAAAAAGCACAAAATCGTGCAGTGAACTAGCGTTCACATTTGCAGTTGCAATAGTGAACGAATGTTCACTATACTGAACTTCATGACCTCTTCTCAGAATGCGCCGTGGGCACCGATTTATTCTTGGCAGAATGTCATACTTCATATGGATGCCGATGCTTTCTTTGCCTCGGTGATGCAGTCTGCCCATCCGTCACTCCGTGGAAGGCCGGTCATCGTGGGTCGAGAGCGCGGGCTTGCAACCGCACTTTCGTATGAGGCAAAAAGAAAAGGAGCGCGCAGAGGAATGCTCAGTTCCGAGATCAAGAAGTTGGTTCCAGACGCAATCTTTGTGGAGTCGGACTTCGAGCTTTTTGGACTGTACTCAAAGAAGATGTTTGAGATCGCGCGTCAGTTTTCTCCCGAGGTAGAGGTCTACTCAGTAGACGAAGGATTTCTGGACATCAAAGGGATGCGTAGACCGCTCCGAATGAGCTATCAAGAGATTGGTTCCGCAATTGCGGCACGAGTGAAGGCCGAGCTTCAGATTACGGTGTCGGTCGGAATATCGCTCACAAAGTCGCTTGCGAAACTTGCTTCGGGCCACCGGAAACCAGAGGGTATCACGATGGTGTCAGGAAGATCGATTCCAGAGTTTCTGTCGAATATTCCTGTCAGTGAGGTCTGGGGGATTGGGCAGCAGACAACCGCATATCTCAACAAACTTGGCATACGAACCGCCCTCGACTTCGCCAATCAATCTGAGCATTTTTTTATGAACAAAAACATCGCTCGACCATATCGTGAGATTTGGCACGAACTACGAGGTGAACATATCTATAAACTCAACACTTCGCAGAAAGAGAGTTATAAATCAATTTCACGCACACAGACATTCTCTCCAGCTACCAACGATCGAAGTATGTTATTTTCGAAGCTTATGTATCATGTTGAGGACGCCTTTGAAAAGGCGAGGAGCCTTCGTTACGTTGTTGGTAAGGTCCATATTTTCCTCAAAACACAGCGATTCACCTATCGCGCAACCGAGGTCTCCCTCCAGCAGAAAACCAATTTACCACTCCTCATACGCGAAGAGCTTATGAAAGGTTTCGACCGTATCTATGAGAACGGTGTAGCCTATCGAGCTACAGGATGTACTATTTCCGATCTGCAGGATGCACAGATTGTACAACAAGGGCTTTTCAACTTTGAGCCTGCAAAAGAGGATCGTGTCAAAAAGTTATATGACCTCATCGATCAAGATCTAGCGGGCATAGCAAATGGTAAGGTTGACTTTGGGAGTAAGCTGTTTGACAAGAACAGAATGATTAAGAAAAAACCAGAGCGAAAAATGCAGATACCATTCTATGAGATTTAGAGCGTAATTATCGAGAGTGGACAATGCGCATGATCGTGCTTCTTCGCACTACAGTATGTTCTGCCATACTCAATGAGCCGGTAGGTAAATGGTAGCCATTCAGACTGCGGAAGGAGGTTCATAAGATCTTGTTCGATCTTAACAGGGTCGTGGTGTTTGGTGAGTCCAAGCACAAAAGAGAGGCGCATGACATGAGTATCTACCGCAATCCCTTCAATGACTCCATAGGCATTACCAAGCACCACATTCGCGGTCTTTCGCGCGACACCCGGGAGGGTAACGAGTTCCTTCATACTTCGCGGAACTGTATCGTGAAACTCGGCACGAATCTTTTGTGCCGTTGCAAGAATATGCTTCGCTTTGGCTCGATAGAAGCCAGTCGAGAATATATCTTGTTCAAACTCTTTAGGATCTGCACTGAGGTAATCAGTGAATGATGGATATTTTTTGAAGAGCTGGGCGGTCACCTCGTTCACTTTTTTATCGGTGCACTGTGCGGAAAGCATGACCGCGACAAGGAGTTCCCAGGGACTGTTGTAATGGAGTGCACAGTGCGCATTTGGAAAGAGCTGTTTCAGTCTCCGGTTGATCTCCATTGCCCGTTTCCGCCTCCCTATTATCTGCTTCACTTCGATTATTTAATTAATTGGAGTAATTATACAAGAGTGTAACTCTTGCCAGCTTTTTTGATAAAACCCTCCTTAACTAAGTCCTGAAGAATACGATCGAGGCGTTTCATCGTATCGTCGTGTTTGTGTGAATCACGGAGCTTTTTAAGCGATCGTTTCTCGAGGAGTAACTGTAGTATCTTACCTCTCAGTTCACGGTCTGAACCTTGGAATCGAGGCTGTTTTGTGTAGTGTTTACTTCTTCGATTTGGATTTGGAACCTGAGTCGCGAGGTGTGTTCCATAGTCCATCAGAGCGTAGTACCATTCCCGAGGATTCTTCTTGTCTATTAATCGGTGGAGATAGGGTAGTAGTTCCCGATCGCTTACCTTCTCTCTTGTGGGAAAAAAATGATGAATGCACACTCTTCGAATGTTGGTCTCAATAAAAATCTCTGGCTGATTCCACGCGAATACCGCAATCGATCGTGCGGTCGCCGGTCCAATACCAGGGAGCTGTTCTAGGTCTGCAATGTTCTTCGGTAGTCTTCCAGTAAAGTCCTTTACGATGATTTGTGCTGCGCGATGCAGGTAAAGCGCACGACGATTATATCCTAAACCTTTCCACGCTCGAAGGACCACGCTCGGCTTCGCATCTGCAAGTGATGTGAAGTTCGGAAACTGATTCAGGAAAACTGGAAAAGCCTCTTTAATACGGGTAACCTGTGTTTGTTGTAGCATTACCTCTGAGATAAAAATACGGTACGGTGATATCTTTGTTCTCCAGGGCAACGATCGCATGTGGTTCCGATAATACCGCCAAATAGTTGTGCGAACGAGAGCTATCGATCGAGATTGCATGCCTCCCAGTATAGCAATCAAAAGAGGTTATTTTGCTTCATGCTTGTGAATCCACGTTGCGATACAACAACATGATCGAGTACTTCAATGTCGAGGATCTTACCAGCTTCTGCTAGTTTTCGGGTTACGCGTATATCCGCCTCTGATGGAGTCTGGTCTCCAGAGGGATGGTTGTGACTCAGGACAATATGCGCTGAAAGGTGGCGAACGGCAGGTTCAAACACCTCTCTCGGGTGAACAATACTTGCGTTGAGTGATCCGATCGAGATCAGTTCTTTTTTTATGACCGCATTGCGAGTGTCGAGATAGTACGCGTAGAAGTATTCTTTTTTCGTTGTGTATGTGGCAGACATATCGGTCCATACATCCGAAGGTTTGAGAATATCCATTGTTTGGACTGGTGCTTGGAGTCGCTTGCCGAGCTCGATCGCTGCCACAATCTGTGCCGCTTTTGTTCTTCCCACCCCTTTCATGTTCAGGAAGGCATTGAGTTGAGGTTGTTCATGGAGCTGCTTGAGCTTTGTTACAATGCGAGTGGCAAGTTTCAGTACATTCTCACCCTTTGTGCCTGTGCCAAGAATAATCGCGAGTAGTTCAATAGTTGTAATGCGATGGACAGATCGATAGCGAAAGAGTTTTTCGCGCGGACGATCAACCAGCGGAAGATCTTTCATTTTCATACTCTCACGTTGAGAGTACATCTTGGAAGCAGAGTTGTCAGTCGCTTATGTGCTACAAAACACGACGATCAGGTTGATGTAGAGGGCTCTTAGCGTATCGCGATCGCGGTAGTTACCTGACCCCAGCTATACCGCTCTGAGAATTTTTTATCTGGTCCATAATATGGATCATGAATGATGAAGTCGTCTCCGTCGGTCCTCCACGCGACAACGAAATGGAGTCCTGAGACACTCGGAGCCACGAGACGGAGAATTACCGGCGTCCCACCATTTACGTATGACTGCACCGTTCCTTTGTCACTACCTAACCAGATCGTACTCTTTCCTGAACAGCTGAAGGCAGAGTTGAGAAGGTCGCCGCCGATAAAGTTGCCCGAATTGCCCGCAATCGATGCTGGTGTTGTACCCTGTCCATAGCTCTGGCATACCATCGCAACCGATGTCACCGCACATCCAGCCAATGCAACCGATGAGGATGAACCGGGAAGGAGCATTGTTCCCCACGACGGATCACGTTGTGTATAGTACCATCCGTTACTCCCTGATCCGAACGATGTAAGCGTCGCGCCTCCCGCCGCTTGTACGAACGAGCCAAATCCAGATAAGTTTGCCTGCGCCTGTGCGAGAAGTCGTTGATAGGTTACCTCGTCGCTCTGCGTTGCTGAAAGAAGACTCTGTTTCGCCTGTTTTTGGGAGTCGAGAGCTGCTTTTTGGTCTTCAAGCACCGACTGAAGGTTGGCGAGTTCAGCCTGTTTCACCTTCCGCTGATCGCGTTGTTGTTCGAAATTCAACTTCGCTTGTTGTACCTGAAATGCCAATCTTCGGTCATTTTCCTCGGCTGCTTTTGCATACTTCAGACGATTGACCATTAACGAGGCACTGTCCGGATCGATGAAGATGGAGAAGAACGGCGCTTCACGTCGCTTGTAGCTTTCAACAATCTTCTCAAGGAGAAGTTTCGTGAGGTAGTCGAGCGATGAGTTGAGCGTCGTTATCCGCCCTTTAAGATTTTCAATCTCATCTGCAGTCTGGGTAATTTTTCGCTCAGTGTCTTGAATCCGAAGCGATGCAATGTAGATTTGTGTATCCGCAAAATCGATCTGAGATGAGAGAGTATTCTTCTGTTCCCGTATACCGACGAGCTTCTGTTCATACTCCTGAATCAAGCGCTTGCAGTCCGATTCGTTACTACAGGACTGAGCACGTGCGACCGTAAAGAAGATAAAAGCAAAAATAACAGTAAATAAAAGTCCGGCAATAAAACGCAGCGTACGTCGCATGTAAATTTGATCCCGATCTGAACGGGATGAGTTCAAATTAAAAATTAACAAAAATTCAAATTACTTGATGTACTTTGATGTCGAGAGATAGTTCCCAAAATATCCAATCCCCATTCCAAGAACAACAATGAGGATATACGAGAGAAGTACGAAGAGGAGGCTCGGTGGCCAGACAAATAGTCCATACGATCCAAGACCCATAAACTCAAGCTGTGGAATTCCAGAAAGATATGACTGCATAAACGGCTGCAAGATAAACACAAGTAGATAGTAAATCGTAAACGCAGCGGTTCCACTCACGAAGCCGAAGAACATTCCTTCTTTAAGGAATGGCCACCGCACATATCCATGAGAGGCGCCAAGCAGGCGCATGAGTTCGATCTCATCCTTCTTGAGTGCAATTTTAAATGCTGTTGTTGTCATGAGTACGATGAAAACCACCACTACGAGGAACACGAGGAGAAAAATTGAGGCTCGTCGAAGCGAGGTAGTGAGAGTGACAAGTTTGTCTACTACGTCACGCTGAAATACAACTTCATCCACTCCCTGTAGTTTGTGTAATTGATCTGCGATTACGGGCAGATCACTTGCTTGTCGTGCATAGATTTCAAGCGAAGCGGGGAGAATGTCCGCACTTACCATCTCGAGTAAGAGTGGATTATTCTTATTTAGATCTCGATAGATCTTGAGCGCTTCTTGTTTTGATGTGTACTTTACCTGTGCAATCTGGGTAGATGCCATCAGCTGCGATCGAATCGATCCGATCGCCTGCTCTTTTGTCTCGTTCTTAAAGTAAACCGTTACCTGTGGTTTGGTTTCGACGAACGAGAGAATTCCATTAAAGAAGGTGGTCATCGTAAAGAGAAAAAGGGCGAGAAACAGTGTGAAAAACAGGATGAGAAACGATGCCGTTGACTGATACGGAGTTCGTTTTATGGATGTCAGTATTTCGTTCATAGATCATACCCTCCTTTTTTAAGGTCCTTCTTCAGCTCGCCATCCTTCATTACAAATACTCGCTTGCGCATACTATTTACAATATCACTGTTATGGGTAGCAAAGAGGATGGTTTTTTTCCCTTCCAATTTTTTAAATATCTTCATGATTTCCCATGATGTCTTCGGATCAAGATTTCCTGTCGGCTCATCTGCGATGATAATGTCTCGGTTGCCTACGATAGCGCGTGCAATTGCTATACGTTGCAGTTCGCCTGCCGACATCTGAGCAGGGAACGCACGCTCCTTATGTTTTAGTCCGACAAGCTCGAGTGCTTCTTTAATCTCAGATACGATCTGCGATCTCGATGCGGATTGGATTCGAAGGCTGAGCGCAATATTTTCAAACACATTTTTATCGGTAAGAATCTTAAAGTCCTGAAAAACAATTCCCATCATGCGTCGTAGCTCTTCGGTCTGACGAAAATTTGGATTTGAGACCTCGAGGTTATTTACGATAACAACTCCTGAGGATGGTATGAGTTGGCGGGTGATTAGCTTCAAAATCGTGGTCTTACCAGCTCCTGAGGGGCCAACCAGAAACACAAACTCATTATCCTGGATTTCAAAGCTCACATCACGAAGCGCCGCATTCCCCATCGGGAACTGCATGGATACATTCTGGAAACTAATCATGACAACTTCATTATAGAGGAAAAGGAGAGGCGAGAGAAGTGGGAAACAAATTACTGCAGCTCAACGTAGCCTACATCCATGAGCCACCCAGCCTTCTGGCTTTCAAAGGTCTGCCCATTGACCTTGATTTTTTTATTGAGATACTCTGACAGATCAACAATGCTTGAAGTGAGGTAGACGTTCTGTGACACGCCACCCGGTCGTTGAAGATGAAAATTTCCTTCACCATCAACCCCGCCTTCTTTTAGAATGCCTACAGCAGAGTCTGGAAATCGCTTTGCATCCTTAATACCTGCTGATTTGCCTGTTTTTTCTGCTTGTGTAGGTACATCTGACGATGATTTTTTTGAACCGGCGAGCGCCCACCCCCCAAAACCTCCTACAAGTCCAGATACGACGAGGAGTGCGATGGCAAGCCAGGTTGGTACCGTTGACTGCCCAGCTGATGGTGTTGAGCTCAAAGGTCGTACAACGGTTTTTTTCGGTTCCATAGAGTTCAGAATAACACTCTTCTTGGGAATAATCAATATTCAAATGATCGATTATTTACTCTTGAGATATGCCTCGATGAAGCCGTCGAGGTCACCATCAAGGACCGTCTCCGCCTGTGAGGTTTCATACTCAGTTCGAAGGTCCTTCACCATTTTGTAGGGATGGAGGACATACGATCGAATTTGCCTACCCCAGCTTGCAATCTTTTCACCTTTGAGGCCTTCCATCTCCTTCTGGCGACGCTCCTCCTCAACCTGCCAAAGTTTTGATTTGAGGAGTTTGAGTGCGATTTCACGATTCTGCATCTGTTGACGCTCTGTTTGGGCGGTCACCGTGGTGCCGGTTGGTTTATGGATAAGTCGAACAGCGGTTGCGACCTTGTTCACATTTTGGCCTCCATGGCCACCTGACCGAAAAAACTGCCACTCAAGATCGTCTTCCTTTATCTCAATATCACTGTTCTCGATGAGTGGAAGTACCTCGACGAGCGCGAATGACGTCTGTCGAAGCTTGTCTGCATTGAATGGGGACTGGCGTACTAATCGGTGGGCACCCGCCTCGCCTTTGAGATATCCGTACACATACTGCCCGGACACATTGAGCGTAACACTCTTGATTCCTGCCTCTTCTCCCGGGACTCTGTCGATCTCCTCCCACTTCCAACCCTTTGATTCAAAGTACCTCGTATACATACGAAACAACATATCTGCCCAGTCCATTGCTTCGGTGCCTCCTTGACCAGAGTGAATGGCAAACATCGCGTCCTCCTCGTCGTATTCACCGGAGAGGAAGAGAAGTGTTTCGTACTTCTTCAGAAGTTTTTCGGCGTCTTCATACTGTTTTTCCTCATGAAGGAGCTGGAGCATTTCGATATCTTCAATCTGCTTTTTTAGGTCGGTAATCTTTTTTGAGATTTTTCCTGCTTTTTCAGAGTCCTTCCAAAAGTCTGGATTATACGTCTGCGCCTCAAGTTGTTCTACCTCTTCTTTCTTCTTTGACAGATGCGCTTTCTCGAGCACATTTTCAATTCGTCGTTCAATATCTTCCATACCTCATATTATAGCGTACTGACAATCCTAAATAAGTCGTTCGCTCTTATACTTCGATTAATTAATTAATCGAAGAATGATGTGATTCGAATAGTGATCAGGTTAGTCTATAATTAATCATCATGATTCCCGGTAAGATCATTGCACAAAAAGAGGTTGATGGCCATAACGTCATAGTTCGATATATTGAAGCAGTCGATGTTATTCAACTGCGCGACTATATTAATCAGCTCTCGCGGGAGAAAACGTTTATTACCCTTCAGGGCGAGCAATACACTGAGGAAGAAGAGCGGAGTTATATACTGGATACTCTTTCGCGAATGGAGAAAAAACAATGCGTAAAGCTCGTGCTCGTTGTGGATGGAAGCATATGTGGGACGGCGGATGTGACCCTCGGGGCGAGGACACATAAGCATGTTGGACATATCGGACTCTCGGTTGACGCATCAGTTCGTGGAAAAAAGCTGGGCAGACTCCTATTCGAGACATTGCTGTCTGAAGCGAAGAATGAACTATCGGGTCTGCGTATTTTTCAGCTTTCAGTGTTTGAAAACAATGTCGCAGCGCGGAAGCTGTACGAGAGCTGTGGCTTTACGGTGGTCGGAGCTCTTCCAAATACCATCGCCTATCGAGGTCAGTATGTGAATGAACTTCTGATGGTTAAAAGCAACATCTGAGTTGACAGATATAAGTACTTCATTTTATTCAGACACTCGGTAGGTATTATCGAGTGCTTGGGAGCGCAGAGGATGTTGCGGTTCGTGTAGGTTTTGGATTTGTTGGGTTTACACTCGGCATCAGTCGACGTTGACAACGTCCGTATTTTGTTTGAGAACTGCATTTTAGGTTATTATGGCAATAATATGTCCATTTGTAAGCAGATGTCATCATCGAGCAACATTTGTTTCCCACAATTTTACATGTCACATTGGGTGTGGGCGTGGGAACTCTTGTTGGAGTAGGAGAAAGAATGAGTGAGCAATTAAAGTATGCGATATTTTCTGAATCCTCATTGG
>CAYZRL010000012.1:0-19047 GCA_964480835.1 uncultured Gammaproteobacteria bacterium | reverse complement strand
AGAGAATAGCACCATATTACTCTTCCTGACTCATGCTCATGAGTGTTCGAGCTGCTTGTTCCTGTGTTTTTTTAACAGCTTCATTGATCGCATCGGTGATTCGTGAGTCTTTCTCGCCATCGACCATAATCTCTTTAATTTTCTGATCACCACGCATCACGATCGTAATGCCGTTCTTCTCAACGGTCACCTCTTGTCGCTGTAACTCTTGCTGCATTTTGTGGAGTTTCTGGATATCTCCTAACCCTTTGAGTGGATTAAACATGTCTTTCATTATAAAACTCAGCAACCGCAATCTCAAGTGTGAGTGACTCAATCGGGGTAAATGACAGTGTTCGGTATGCCTCGGTCAGGTGTTTTATCAACTGGACAACCTCAGATGCAGTGAGTTTCGATACGATCTTTTCGGTATCGGTCTTAATGGCGTGGTGTTGTAGCATTAACGTATGAAGATCGTGAAGTGTTGTTTCGATGAGATTTTTAATACTTCCTCCTTCTTGGGTGAACCGTTGAATCCACGCAAGTGCCTGTGGGAGCGAAGAACCATCGACAACCTCAATAAGGTTCTTTGTGCCGACGATTCCGAGATGTTCCTTCGCCTCTCCGACCGAGAGTTTCTTTTGGATGACAAGATCCTCTAGAATTTTTGCAGCATCACGAAACGATCCATCCGCATGTCGAGCAATCAGCTGAAACAGTTCAGGAGAGGTTGGTATCTTTTCACGGAGCGCAATTCGAGAGAGCATCGCGACAACATCCTCATCCTTGGCTTTTCCAAAATTTACCACCGAACAACGTGAGACGATCGTTTTTGGAACCTTCTCTAGGTTCGTGGTAGCAAGAATGAACACTGCGGTGGCTGGTGGCTCCTCAAGCGTCTTAAGGAGTGCATTGTAAGCCTCTGTTGTTATCATATGTGCTTCGTCGATAATGAAGATTCGGAATGCGCCGGTCATCGGAAGATACGATGCCTCTTTAATCAGCGACTTCACCTCTTCTATGCCTCTGTTTGAAGCTGCATCCATTTCTACAATGTCTGGTGAGATATCTTGATGAGATAGTTTATTGAGCGAGCGAGCGACTATGCGTGCGACCGATGTTTTCCCTGTACCTTTTTGGCCAACAAATAAAAATGCATGCGGCACATTCTCTGCGTCGAGTATCTGCCGAATGATATCGCGAACATGTGAGTTGTCGATCTCGTCAAGGGTTTGTGGTCGGTAAGTTAAATAGTACATTTCAAAAATCTTCAGAACAAACGTTCAGATGCTCTCGACATATCGCATCAGCATTGTAGAACGACTCTATTTATTTTACAACATTGACGGAGTCTATTATTTGAGGAGGTTTCGAACTCCGTGTTCGACGAGTTCGGTCATGAGGTCATCTACTCGTTTGTTGCGCTCTGCGGCAAGTAGAATTGCCTGAGGATAACAGATGAATACTTCTCCAATGAATTCACGCTTCGGATCGGACGTGTCTCGAATTGGAAATGAGAGCACGGGGAGCGCGACATCCTCATGTTTGTAGGTCGAACTGATCGACCGCATCTTTGTTTTACCAACAAAGACGAGATTCAGATGAGTTGCCGGCGTACCAGCTTCGATAAGAACTCGCTCAACCGTTCCTTTGAGTCGAACTCGGTTGATTCGATATCGTGAGGACGAGATTATGGTCACCATGTTCGTCGTCTGACTAGAGGTTTCGAATGTCGTCTCTTCAATCGCTCCTTTTCTTGCTCTTTCTTCAGAAGCGAGGGCTTTTTGTAATATTGACGTTTTCGAACTTCCTCAACAACATTCTCCTCGAAAAATGTCTTCGAGAATTTTCTGAACATTGAGTCTTTCGTTTCGCCTTTTCGTTTTGATACTACTACCATATCGTTTACACGCTCCTTTCAAAAATGTGCTGAACGGCCTTGCAGAATCTTGAATAACCAAATAATACAAATGATGAGGCCAAGACAGCTCGATGGTTATATCGCTATTTTACGTGATACTCTTCGTTATTTCAATTACCTTTTTGAGTGGCAGTGAGGATGGTACTGAGTCGGGGCGCTTCGACGACCCGTTCAGGAGCATGTTTTTTGAGATATGAAGAAACCAGGTTGCTTGAGGATCTTGCTTTTTGATCAGTTCATAGAGTGGAGTAAGATTATACTTTGTCGAAGGCAACGTCTTTATTCTATATGAGTTGTCTTTTTGATTGTGGAGAATGACGAGCTCGTACCCCTTTTTCAGTGCCAGCTTTATCGCCGATTCATTCTCTGACTGCAGGCAAAGTGTCTTTCCAAACGCAGTCTGAAATGAGTACCCCTGTCCAATTTCTTGCTCGGCGCGAATCTTCATCTTAAAGACCTGAAGTGCTGAGTCGAGCATGAGAAACACTGCATCGCATCGGTCTTGATCGGTCTTGAGGCTACGTTTGAACCCATCGATCAGGCGATTCAAACCAAGATCATATCGATCTGCATCCGGTTCGGGGAAGAACACATCGCCGAAGTTATCATCCACAATCACGTATCCGAGTAAACGGTCCAGCGCTCGTTGGTCCTCCTCTGAGATGAGGCGTTGCTCGACAAGATGGTTTAATACAAGTTTTGCCGCACAGAGCGACCGATCCTCTATGTGATGATGATCAAACACTCCGAGTCCGGTATCAACATGAATAATATCAGGGTCGATATCCGGCTGCATTTCATTCCATGTCGTTCCTGCTGGAACAAAAACAAGCGTTGCTTCGTCCCAGCCAGGGAGATACCTCTTAATCAACCATGCGCTGGTTGTAGCGTCGAGATCAACGGAGATATGGGTTACGATAGTTTTCGACATATTTCTCATTACTGAATTACGTATTGCGTATTACAAATTTATTGCCTAATGCGTAATGCGTAATGCGTAATGCGTAATGCGTTGTATGCTATACAAGCATCTTCAGCAGTTCCTCTAAGGAGACGAGTTTTGCTTCATCGCCCATCCTTCTTTTAACTTCTATACTATCTCCCGACTTTTTCGAGACAACGGCTCGTAGTGGAATACCGATGAGATCTGCATCGGCAAATTTTTCACCGGCTCGCTTATCTTCTCGATCATCGAACAACACCTGAATACTATGCTCCTTAGTTAATGTTTCGTACACTTTTTCGGCACGAGTTTTAACAGATGGGTCATGGAGATCGAGACCAATAAGATGGACAGCGTATGGTGCGACTTCGTGAGGCCAGATCATCCCGCGATCATCATGGTGTGTTTCAACAATCGCCGCCATCGTGCGACCGATGCCAATTCCATAGCATCCCATGTAGTACGGCTTTCGTTCTCCATTCTCTGCATCATAGTCTGCACCTTTCATGAGAGAGCTGTAGTGATATCCAAGCTGGAAAATATTACCAACCTCAATCCCACGTTTCTCAACGAGGGCTCCTTTCCCGTTGAGGGATTCGAATCCTGCTTCTGCCATTGCAATATCCCCCTCAATATCGAGAGAATAGTCACGATCGATGTTGATGTTGAGGAGATCTTTATGTACCATATTTGCCCCACCAAACGAATTTCGAACAGTGCGAAGAGATGGATCGCCAACAACGATCAGCTCAACCCCTGGTTCGAGCTTATCTTTGATGCGAACCGGTGAAATGAATCCTGGCTCAGAGTGTATCTTCGACCGAATTTCGTCGTCAGTAGCGGGGCGAAGCGTGATACACCGAGCAACATGTTTGAGTTTTGTTTCATTCACATCAAAGTCTCCTCGTATGACCGCAAGAATAAAACGCCCTCGATCATCGACATAGAGTACATCCTTGATCTGTTGCCATCCAGGCTTTCCGTGGAATTGCTCACCGTCCTTCATTGTTGTTCCCCGCTGTGCATCGACTTCCTGGAGCTGTCCAAGTTCTTCCATGAGATTCTTGTCTGACTTCTTGAACACCGCTACATCCTCATGAGACGCATACGATCCATCTTGGGTTACTAAGAAACGACTTTCCCCAACAGCGCTCTCTACAACAAACTCGTGACAGTATTCTCCACCGATATAGCCATTATCTGCCTCTACACGAAAGGTCTTGAGACCGAGTCGCTCGAAGATCTTCGTATAGGTTTGCGCCATTTTTTCATACTCATCCTTAAACCCTTGTTCATCAGGTGAGAACGAGTATGCGTCCTTCATGATAAACTCACGAACGCGTAAGAGTCCACCACGTGCCCGCAGTTCATCTCGGAACTTTGTTGAGAACTGGTAGATGTTAAAGGTAAGATCGCGGTAGCTCATCTGAAACTTACGAACCACATCGACGAACATCTCTTCCGCTGTTCCTCCGAGTGCGAACTTCGCATCTCTTCGGTCGGTTATGGACATGAGTTCAAAACCGGTGGTATTGGTTCGGTTCGTTTCTTTCCATAACTCGATCGGATGGAGAATGGGTGATATCATTTCCTGTCCACCCGCTGCGTCCATTTCCTCTTTCACAATCTGCATAATTCGCTGTTGTACTCGTTGACCAAGGGGGAGAATGAAGTATCGTCCTGCAGTTGACTCTCGAATAAAGCCTGCTTGATGAAGAAGCTTGCTCGAGATAATCTTATCATCGGACGAGGTTGTTTTTGATGTCTTCCCAAAGAGCTTCGAATAGCGCATGGAGATAGTATAGATTATTTCGCCTCTTTTTTATATCCGAGCGTATCGAGTACGAGACCGAGCGCTTCGTTTGGTCCTAAGTGATAGGTATCGATGACGAGATCGTAGAATTTTGGATCCCAGAAGTCTTCGTCTCCGTACAGACGTTTCCAGGTCGGGATATTTTCTTCCTCACGCTGTCGCATCCATTCCTTCGCTTGATCTACCGTAATTCGTTCGCGATTCACAACTCGATCAACACGCACCGCATATTCGGAGCATATCACAAGCACTCGAAAAACATGATTCATATTCCGCGCAACATATCCGGATAACCACGCCTCATAAATGATATTTTTCTCTTCATGGAGCATTTTTTCGGTCATCGCTTCCATCCCCCGCTCATGCTCGTCAGTGCGAGTGGCTGCGCCTACACGATTGTCGTTTCGTCCAAGCTTTCGATCGTATTCTCGTTGCAGAGCGCCGGTATTCACATACTTCCACCCAAGCGTGTCGCGGAGATTTTTTGCGAGTGTTGTCGTTCCAACAGCAATCTTTCCTGAGATGGTAATTGCAGAATATGTTGGATGGGAAAACATAGTTGTGGCTATTAGTGTATCAATTTCATAACGTCATGAATAGTGATGATGGCAGCGAGCGTTAGAAGTGTCAGCATCCCAAACATGTTGACGTACTGTTCGACCCGTCTATTCACTGGTCGTTTTGCAAACATTTCGTAGAGAATGAAGACGAGCCGCCCACCGTCAAGTGCTGGAAATGGAAGAATATTAATAATCGCAAGATTCAGCGACAGTAACGCCATGAGTTCAAGAACAGCATTCTGTCCGAACCGTATAGCTTGCCCGGTGTACTGAGCGATCCCGACCGGTCCAGCCACATCCACCTGAACATTCTGAAACGAGAAGAACCGAATCGCGGTTGAGGTGAGTTCGACCACAATCTGCTTCGTAATTGTACCGGCATGAATGAGGCCATAGAACGGCGCACTGTACCATGGATACCGCTTTACTTCGTACGAAGTGACCGATATACCTAATGGGCCTTGACCAGTCGGAGGCTGCGTTCGTGGTATCATGGTAATCGGTTTTGTAACCGAGTTGCGTTGCACCAGAAACTGAACTGATCGTCCTGCAAACCGTTTACTGTAGGAGATGAGTTCTTGGGTAGAATGAAGCTCATACGACTGTCCGTTCACGGTTATTTGCGTGAGTACATCCCCCGATTTCAGTTGAGCCTGTGCTGCAGGACTCCCCTTCGAAATTGCTTCAACGATAACGTGTTGTGTAGGTGTTGGGACACCTTGTGTAAAAAGATATGAAATGAGAATCCATGCAAGAATGAAGTTGCCGACTACTCCCGCTACGACGACCGCCATTTTTTGTAACGGGGATTTATTAATAAATGCTCTCGCACTGTCAGGTAATGGGGTACCACGTTTTTCTTCGTGGTATTCTTCGCCGTACAGTTTTACAAAGCCGCCGATGGGTAGGAGATTGATACTGTAGAGCGTCTCACCTTTCTGAAAGCCCCATATCCGTGGTGGGAATCCAAAACCAAACTCTTCAACTTTTATACCGTTTTTCTTTGCGGCGAGAAAATGTCCAAGTTCGTGGATCAGGACGAGGATTGCGAGGATAATGATAAATACGACAACGTACATAGGTTAGATTTCTCGTATCTCCCGTTCTTTCGATTCTTTGATTGCGTCTACTTCTTTCATGACCTCGGTACTCGCAGCGTCCACATCTTTTTCAAGCCGAAACTTCATGTCTTCGGCTACTGTTTTTGCTTCGAACTGTGACTTTATTTTTCGACGAGCATCATCGCGCTGTGCGCGAATTTGTACACGCTTCTCCTCGACTTTCTGGTTCGCGAGTTTGATAAATTTGTCTCGCTGCTCTTGGGATAGCGGTGGAATTTTGATCATTATACGCGTTCCTTGTGTTGCGGGTGTCAGACCAGTCCCCGAGCTGAGAATCCCCTTTTCGATGTCTCCGATGGTGGAGTTGTCGAACGGTACGACAATGAGTGCCTGCGGTCCCTCTGTAGTGATTGTCGCGATGTCACGGAGGCGAAGTGTGGTCGTGCCACCATAGGTGACAACCTGAACATTCTCAATCAGTGCAGGAGTTGCGCGCCCGGTTCTAATTGACTTTAGGTCTTCTTTCAGCGCTACGGTGATCTTTTGTGCGTTTTGCTTAAACTGCGAGACGATTTCCATGTAAAGATTATAGAGGATATTTTTCTAAATGAAACTCATGAATGGAGGTGTGGGGGTCCCGAATCACGTTCGGGATTGGAGAATGATTCTTATTCTCCTAACTTCCAGCGGAGGATTCGAGCGATCTTGATGTTTTCGCCGAATTTAAGGACCGTCTCCTTGAGAAGGTCGTGAATTGTCTTGCTAGAGTCGCGAATATATTCCTGCTTGAGAAGTTCATCGGCATCCTTCGGACTGAGTGAAGCGATCTGCATTGCGAGTTCTTTTCCAAACTGTTTGAAGTCTGGATTACCTGAAACGAAGTCGGTCTCGCACAACAGTTCGATGAGTCCGGCGGTTTTTCCGTCGTGATGAACATAGCTAAAGATTGAGCCCTGACTTGTTGAACGACCTGCTACCTTCGATACCTTGTCAGCTCCCCATTCCTGAAGCTTTTTCTTTGCTTTTGCAACGTCATTGTCGGTTTCTTCAAGTGCTTTTTTGATGAGAGAGAATGAAACCTCAGTTTCTTCGCGGAGCTGTTTAAGTTTTTTTAAGTCTGCGTTTGCCATAGGTAATAGTCCAGTATACCGAATCGTCTGATCGGAGGGTAGTTATTTCGCTAAGACTCCAAGGATCTGAGTTACGATGTATTCAATCGCTTTTGGCGAGTCATCATTCGCAACAATTGGGTACTGAACGGTGTCTGGATCAGTGTTTGTGTCGGTGACTGCGACTACTGGGATAGAAGATTTTTGCGCTTCATCAACAGCATTGTGTTCTTTCTTACTGTCGATGATGAAGAGCGCGGATGGGTGCGAGGTTAGTGTGCTAATTCCTCCATAAAACTTTTCGAGTCGCGCAATCTGCTTTTTAAGTTTAACGGTCTCATGTTTTGCAAGATTACTCCAGGTACCTTGTGCTTCTTCGGCCTTGAGGTCATTGAGTTTCTTGATGTTCTTTGCGAGTGTTTCGAAGTTCGTGAGTAGTCCTGGAAGCCATTTCGCGGTGATAAATGGAATCGCATGTTGTTTGCAGTACTCGGCAACAACCGGAGCTGCAACCTTTTTTGTTGCAACCACGAGCACAACCTTCTGATCCACCTTCATGGTCTGCAAAAATGACTTTGCTTTTTCAACCTGTGAGACAGTCTGCGTCAGGTCGATGATCGAAATACCATTGTCCATTTTGTAGACATATTTTCTTGCTCGTGGGTGAAGTCTGTTACGTTTGTGACCAAGATGAAGCTCTGCGTCAAAAAGATCTTGGACGTTTACTTCGTTCGTTTTTGCGGTTGCCATGTGGTAATTATATCAAAAAAATTTCCGTAATGTGAATCTAAATCACTCAGTGATTAAGAAGTTCTTTGAGGTATGCACGGAGCTCTGGTCCTACCTCTGGGTGATCGAGCGCGAGTTCGACCGACGTTTTCATATACTCAAGTTTGTTGCCGGTGTCATAGTACTTCCCATTCTCCACCTCAACTGCATACACCGGTACTCCTTCACTCTTCAAAAGATTAATTGCGTCGGTGAGCCAAATCTCGCCACCTTTCCCGGGCTGAAGACGCTTGAGAGCGGAGAAAATCTCTGGAGGGAGAATATAACATCCGTGAGTGGCAATCTGAGATGGGGCTTCATCGGGTTCAGGCTTCTCAACGATGGCCTTAATCTTATAAACATTCTGTTCACCAGATACCGGCTCTAGATCTGCGATTCCGTATCGCTTGAGATCTTCTTTCTTCTCTATCTTTACTCCAGAAATAACAATACCCCCATACTTCTCGTATACGGGGATCATCTGGGCAAGTCGAGGGGGTTTTGCATAAATAAACTCATCTCCCCACAGTACTGCGAACGGTTCATTGTCAATTGCGGGCTCTGCAGCGAGAACGGGGGTACCATTTCCATACGGTCCCTTTTGTCGTACGTAGATGAAGTTTGCCATGTCGGCGATTTTTTTCACCTCTTCGAGAAGATGTTCTTTGCTCCCTTGAAGAAGATTTTTTGTGAGATCTTCATTTGGCGCATCAAAGTGATCTTCAATCGCTCGCTTGTTCGACCCGGTGACAATGATTACATTCTCAACTCCGGACTGCACCACCTCTTCGACGACATACTGAATAACCGGTTTGTCGACAATCGGCAACATCTCTTTCGGCATTGCCTTGGTCTGTGGTAAAAATCTGGTCCCAAAACCAGCGGCGGGGATAACTGCTTTTTTTATTTTTGACATGTATTACTCTACCTTAATCGTAACTCGTTGCGCTAGTTCAATGCTGTTGTCAACGATCGCGGTTATAGTTGCTGTTCCAACTTCTTCTGATGTGAGGGTGAACGATGCCTTTCCGAATTTGTCGGTTATCGCAGTCTTCGGGCTGATGGTGCCAAGGGTTGCATTCATCACGAGTTCGCGGGTTGCGAGTGGCTTGCCGGTCTTACTCCGAACAAACACATCAACCTTTACCGAGTCGTTGGGTGTCGGATGTATCGTGAGCGGCCAAGCAAACATAAGGCTCTTTTCGGCTGATGGTTCGGAGTCCTCTGCCGCTCTCGTAAATCTGCTCAGTGGTTTCTGAAAAACCATCACAGAGAGAAACACAAAAAACGTAAGGAAAAACAATGAAATGAGTCCTGCAAGCTTCCTGTCCATTGGCTAATTATATGGCGAATGAATATTCAATGTCAAATAGTGTAGGTGATTTAGCCTGTTGTGACGATCTTTTTATTCATTTCATCATCGGCAATCTGAACGATGTCGGCATGAATTTGTTCTGGTGTACGCTGTTCACCATGAGCGTCAGTGCAGGACACGGTGCGCCAATGACTGCTTGAAGATTGAAGTTCGGCGTAGGTCTCGGCGGTACTTCGACGATGTTCTTCGCTGATCTCATGGATGTCTGCTTTGCCTTTTAGATAGTCGTGACCCGACCCTTTTAAAAGCTTTTCTTCGGATTTTTGCATTGCAATATTCCAGGGCAGATCGAGATAGATCACGAGGTCCTCTCTTGGAATTCCAAGATGTACATATTCGAGCTCTTGAATCCAACTCATGAACTTCAATCGTTCTTCCCGATCGGGAATATTCGCTGATTGGTGTGCTACATTCGAAGGAACGTATCGATTCGCGACAATAACGCCACCGGATTGCATGAACGACCTGATCTCTTCTCGCCTGGTACTTCTATCGAGAGCGTACACAATCGATACGAGGTATGGTGAGATGTTTTTAATACCGCCAAAGTCACCCCGTAGGTACTTGGCGACAATTCTTCCAAAAAAACTGTTGTACTGTGGAAAGTCGAGGTACAGCGTAGGAGTTCCTTTTTTTTTGTAGTATTCGAGAAGGAGCTGTGCCTGCGTTTCCTTTCCCGAACCATCGGTTCCTTCAATGACGATAAACATGGAAAGTATTATTATAACGTAATCGACCCACCCGCCGAGAGCTTTTGCGATAGAATGTTCTTCGATATGACGTCTTCGATGTGTGTAGCAAGGATGCGTTGTATATCACGCACACCATACTCTGGTCGATAGTGTTTTTCGATGAGCGTAGCAATTGTGGCATCACTCACCTGGATGGTTATATGGTGAAGACTCTGGTAGTTGTCGGTGATCTCTCGAACCTGATTCCGAGCAATATCCAGAACATTTTTCTTTTCCAACGTCTGAAATGGAACAATGCCATCGAATCTGTTGAGAAATTCCGGTGAGAATGTCTCCTCTACGCGTTGAACATTGGATGTGGCGATGATGATGAGGTGTTTGCAGTCCACTCGTCTTCCCGATCCGCTCACAAAATAGCCTTCATCAAGAATGGTAAGGAAAATGTTGAGGAGATCGTGATGTGCCTTTTCTATTTCATCGAGTAGTAAGGTGGCAAATGGCGTGCGCTCGACCGCTTCGGTTAGAAGGCCGGGGTGCGCATCATCACCACCACCGATAAGCTGTGCGATGGTTTCGGGTTGCTGATACTCCGCCATATCGAACCGGAGGAGATGACTTTCCGTGCCCTCGGTATGTTCGAAGATAATCTTTGTCACCGCCTTTGCTGTAGCGGTTTTTCCTGTGCCGGTCGGACCAGTGAACAGGAGCGTTGCAAGTGGTTTTTTACGTTTCCCAAGCATGACAAAGGCTCTCCGAAGTCCTGCTGCAAGTGTTTGCAATGCCTGATCCTGGTGCAGAATAATTCTCTGCATCTGAGGTTCTAGCGTGAGGAGTTTGTCCTTCAGAGTGCTGTCGATTTCTGTTGGTGCTTTCGTTTCCTTTGAGATCGCAGCCTGCAGATGGGCAAGCGTAAGAATCGTGGCCTTCTGTTGAGCAGCTATGGTGCAGGCATCTTCCAGAAGACCCAGAGCTTTCTGTGGGAATGGAAGTTGTGAAAGATAGTAGTCACTCTTTTCAATGCATTGCTCAATCATCTCATAGGGAATGATGCAGGAATATCGTTGTTCAAAGGTCAATGCTTTTTGTGCAACGATGAGGGTGTTTTCTTCTGGGGTCGGTTCTTTAATCTCTAGTGGTGAGAAGAGCGTTTGAAGACTTGCTTGTGGACGGAAGTATTTTTCATAGTCGTGTGGCGTTGTTGAAACGATCAGATGAATTAAACTATGTTCTGCACATTTCTGGACAGATGACGTGAGATTTACACCGGTGGCATCGTTCGAGAGATACTTTCCAAGATTATCTATTACGAGGATGATGTTCTTTGCACGATCCCCTTCGCGTAACAACTCTGCAAAAAAAGTTTCTTGCTGCTCTGGTGTTTGATACCGTGCAAGGACTTTTTCGATATCAAGTTGAATAAATCGCTTGTAGGCTAGCTGTTTTGAAGTAGTCCCCTCCTGCGATCGTTTTGCAAGCTCGTAGATTACCGAATGTTTTCCCGCTCCATCTTCACCGATGAGTACAACATTCGCTCCATTCTCTTTCATTAGTGCTCTCGCAAGTTCATCAAGCTCCTCTTCTCGTCCGATGAGATAGGGTCTCGCACTGAGCGTGTCATCACCAAACTGATTGAGGTGAATCGTAAAACCAGATGTCCAGTCATACCCTAACGGCTGGATTTTGAGAAGCTCTGCAAGACTCCACCACTCTCGTTTCTTGAGGAAGTGTTCGTAATAAAAATCAAACCATCGCTTCACTGAATCTCGATTGTGTTCGTTTGCATGCTTATTCATAAACGAATCATAGAACGACTGCTTCAGTGCTTCTTCGGAGGGTGGGATGAGCGATTCCAGTTGAAGAACAGGAAGGAGGAGAAAAAAAAGAAGCGTGGCAACCGGAAGGGCGATAATGTACAGCATCGCAACGATAAGGAATGCAATAATGAGCGAGCTGCGAAGGGTAAATCCGAGACCCCGAGATATCGCGTTAAAGGTCAATCGATCCAACCATGAATGGCTTTGATCCTGATCTTGCTCATCGATCTGAATGTTCTTCCAAGGTTCGAATAACGATTTCAGCAGTGCGGATACCGAAAAGAAATGAAATAAAAACAGCAAAAGGTTGTGTGAAGCGACAAAAAAAGTACGAATTTTCTTCTGCATATGATCATTATAGGGAATAGAGAACAAAAGAGAAATGATTTTTTTAGATTGTCAAAACAAGCCAAAAAAAACACACCATCATTTCACTCTTGACAAACAGTGATGCACCTATCAATATGGATTTTATACAAATAAAATCGGTCTGATTTTATGCGTATTGTTTTGTTCGTTTTTTTTCAATGAAAGCAACACCAATTGACATCGAGTCGATACAAAAAACACACCAGGCGATCCCGCTCACCCATCTGCTTCCGGATACGAATGCAAACAAGCATTTTTATAAGAACGGACTGTCGAAGCTCATCCCGCGTCTCACAATCAAAGTCCATTCTGATCTCGAGAAATGCTACTCACTTTGGGATACATTTTCACCTCGAACTTCGCTGTTTGATGCGTGGGATATGCGATACTCGTTTTATCAGGCGTTTGAGCATAAGCCATACTTTTATACCCTGTATGAAGGGCGGAAGGCACTCGGTGTCATGCCGCTATGGTTCAATAGTCAAGAACAACGCTACGAATTCTTTGGTGGTTGGTGGGTGGAGGGAAACTCATTCTTCGTGAGTGATGATCATCTCGTTGATTTTTTTCTTGCGACGCTCCCAACACCAATGACACTCTGGTCACTTCGCGCCGATCAACCATTCGAGCGGATGCAGGTGTTTGGCTCGGTAGATCTCGATAATGAACCGAATTTTTACAAAAACATCGAAGGAATACAGTCAATCGACTCTTTACTGAAAGAGTATAAGAAGAAAGACCGACATCACCTGAAAACTGACTACCTCCGCATGAAAAACTACGGAGTACGCCTTGAGGTGATCGAGCAAGACAAACAAGAGCAGCTTTCCGTACTCGAAACGCTATTTGCGATGAACATCAGTCGCTTTGCATCGGAGAAGGAGAAGAGCGTATTCGAACAAGAGGAGTACAAAACAACCTTCCGACAGATTGTGCGAAATGCAGGTGTCTACGATGTCAAGTTTCTCGTGGCAAAAATTCAGAACCATATTGCCGCCGTCGACATGATTATTACCTATAACGACATCTACTACCAATTCCAAGGGGTCAATGACACAAGTCGATTCAATGGGATTGGGAACTATATGGTATACGTCGAACTCGAAGACGCTATTAATCATCGCTTCAAGATGATTGACTGTCTACAAGAGGATCATACTTGGAAGCATCGTTTCTTCGAAAAAGCAGATCGATTCATCTTCTCCAAAGACCGATAATCACATTCCTACCGAGATTTTTTGATGTAGTGCTCGTTCCCGTCGTGATATGTGGAAAAATCGGAGAATAGTTCCTCTCCGGCGGCAATATCACGCAGTGTGATGAAATGTTCCCCGTCTTCGTCTGTACCGACGTTGGGTGTGTCTGAGTGGTTGATGAGATATGGTAGATCGATCGGGTTGTACCCATGTGTGGGAACGTAGATAAGACCTTCTTCTTTCGCACTATACGCATCGATCATCTCAAATACCGGTTTGGGTAAGGTTGCCTTGAGCTCCTCTTCGGGAAAATCAACGTATTCTGTATGATGAAGACTCTTGAAAGGATTTGTACCCTTTGGTATGTCGCGAATGGCGAAGAGCCCTACGCCATGCACTCCCGACGGCCGTATCCGCACATAAACATTATCTTGGAGATGCTTCAATAAAACATCCTTCGTGGTCATATGATAAGGTATAGTTATACTATGGCTGAAAACGCATTTCAACCCCCACATTTGGAAATGAGTCCTATCGGACCTTCAAGGCATCTTGAGACAACTGGGCGACCGGCGCCCGAACTCAGATTCATACGAAAGACGCTTATGCTTTTGAAGCCAGAAATGCACCCAGACGGAACTACACTACGCTGGCAGGATCTTTACACTCGTGTCGAACCATGGCAGTCATCACATCAGCTCACCGACAACGTGCGTTCAGTTGTGCTTGACTGGGTCGCAAATAAGGTGCCGGCATTAAAAAATGGCGCGACGTCACTGCGAGACCTATCGGATGAGTCAGTTGTGAAGGCGCTTGGTCATGGGTGGTTTGAAGAGTTGAAAACAGAAGGCGGAGAAGATATAGACATCTCAGGACAACGCCGCGAGGTACTACTTGCAACAATGGCTCACGCTGTACGGAAGATCGAGACCGGAGTGTTCATGAACATCCTCCACTCAGCTACACCAGAACAGCTACAGAAACTATCACTTGACCCGAGTACGCGAGATCTGACCGTCGAACTCATGAAAACATCGTTACGCGCCGATCCGCTCTTCATCCGATTCATGGCATACGCAGGGATGTCCGGTCAGCCAAGCAACACTGCGTCACCCGAAGGGCTTACGTTACCCAGCGATGATCTTCCCCATTCGTTTCGCGAGCTGTTTCCGAAGGAGACGAAATCAATTGGAACTCGATTTGGACAGCTGGCGGATCAAGGTGGCAGTTGGACATCCATGCCAGGTGGTGAAACGTTTAAGCGTTACCTTGAGGTGAGTAGCAAATACTACCTCGAAGATAACCCTGAGCGCGCCACTCAACTTCGTCAAGAGTGGTACGATCTCTACAGAGAGTACATATCAGAAGGTTTCCCGGTTGTCTTAACCGGACCAACGGACGAGTCGGTAAAGCCACCATACATTGACCCAGAACTAAAGGTTTCGCTACGGTCTGAAGACGCACGAGCTGATGAGGAAAAATGGAAACAGATGCAGGAAGGTTTTGCTCAGTCACTCAGTGGTCTCGGTCTTCAGGACCAGGCTCAATCCGTGAGGGATCAGCTCGTTGTTGGATCAATGGTGCTGGGTGGTTACGGTGTTAATCTTAACTTCGATGCGGTCGCCCAAGAAGATCCGACGATTCAGATCTATCTGAATGCGCAGGCACGATCGTATGACCGCGAGTTTCCAAAAGAAGTACTGGAACGATTCATTCACGAAGCCGAGGCAACATTTGGAGGTTTAACAACTACAGAAGGGCGCGTGCTTGCCGAATTCATTCCTCGAACAAGCACGGTTATGCACGAACTCGGTCACTGGGTATATCCTGGGGGTTCACCCGAGGACCAGCGATTCGGAGATGGGGACGTAAACCGATCTATGCAAGAAATCAAAGCAGAATCGTTATATCGCGCATTGATCCCAGCGATGATTGATCGAGGCGTATTACAAGGCACGAGAGAGCAATGGGCACAGGGACTCGTTGGCAACTCGATCCAACTTTTACGTGATGGTGCGAGCGATGAGAATGATGATTACTTTCGTGGTGCCGCCCTTACCATGAATGACGCATTTTCATCCGGTTCGATTCAGATCGAAAATGGCCGTGTTGTAATCGTAAACACTGATGCGTTTTTTGATTCGGTTGGAAATGTGGCCAGAGATGTACTCGGACAGTATCAAAATGTAAGTTCAAACGAACGCTCTGCACGAACATGGATCAAGAGTCACTGTACTCCCTCAGAGGAAACACGCAAACTCATAGAGCTCATTACCAAATCGTGAAACCGCAGAGAAAATTTCTCCCATTTCCATGTTATAATTGAAGAGGTTTGGGCGCATGGCTCAGTGGTAGAGCGTCGTCCTGATAAGACGAAGGTCGATAGTTCGATTCTATCTGCGCCCACCATGTGGTGGAAATTGGACGCTTAGCTCAATGGCTAGAGCATCGCGTTTACATCGCGAGGGTTAGGGGTTCGAGTCCCTTAGCGTCCACCCTACTCCGGACGCACTCAATTTACCTTGCATTCATATTCGGTTATCAGTTTATAATGGATCTATGTTGTATTTCTCCGAGCTCGTTGACCGAAAGATATTTACCGAAGATAATGTGTACGTTGGTAAGCTGCAAGATCTAATCTTTAAGCTGTCAGAGCGTGCCGATATTTCAAAGCTTGTTATCAAGTCGAAACTTGATCCTAAGACTATTGTCGACTCCGCAGATCTGATCAAGGTCAATGGCTCAATCACCATCAAGAAGAACTACCATGTGGTTGAGTTGGAGGAGAACGAGCTCTACCTCAGTAAAAATCTTCTCGACAGTCAGATCATCGATATCTCGGGAGATAAGATGGTTCGAGTTAATGATGTCGCAATCCAAAACCAACCGAGTCTGTTTATCGCAGGTGTAGATATCGGTCTCATTGGCTTTTTGCGATGGTTCGGTCTCGAGGATTTTGCGAATAAGATGCTCAATCGGTACGGCATCAAACTGAAGTCGCAGTTCCTTTCCTGGGCGGATATTCAGACCCTCGAGCTGAGTCGTGGTCATGTACGCATTAAAACAGAACAGCTCAAGCTTCAAAAGATTCGCCCAGAGGATCTCGCAGATTACCTCGAACAGACAAACATCGATAATATCGGCCACGTGCTTCGATCCTTTACATTACAACATGCAGGAGAGGTTCTCGACAATCTCAATCTCAATTATCAGGTAGAGTTCTTCAAGAAGAATGATCCGAAAGAGGCGGCCCATTTCATGAGCCATATGGAGCCAGAGGAAGCAGCGGATGTGCTCGCGGCGTTGCCGAAGAAAAAGAAGGACGTGCTTCTTGAACTATTGAATGAATCGAGCAGAAAAAGAATAGAACATTTGTTGAGTATCTCAGAGAGTCCGGTCGGAGATCTATTATCGACAGAGTTCCTTACCATGGACTCCAACTCAACAGCAAAAGAGGTGTTAAAAACAGTAAAGGAGGTTTCACAAGATTTTGGTGAAATTCTGTATGTGTACTATCTTAATTCCGAGAAGCAGCTGATTGGCGTTTCGAGTTTGAAGTCGATTGTGGCACAAAATCCGGACACACCGGCATATAAATTTATGCGACCTCAGATCGAGGTCGTTTCTTTATCGACGCCGGTCAGTGTGGTTTGGAAAAAGTTACTGAAATATAAGTATTATGTTATGCCGGTTGTTGATCGGGATCGACGAATGATTGGACTGGTTAAGTTAGACGATGTTAGTGAGTTGATAATGCAGTAACAATGCAGAAATTTTTTTATCGCTGGTCGCGACGGATGTGGATTTTCTTAGCCGTTCTCGGACCCGGGCTTATCACCGCTGTTGCTGATAACGATGCGGGCGGTGTCGCAACCTACACCGTTGCAGCCTCGTTATTTGGTATTGCGTCTCAGTTCATGATTATTCCGACCACGATTGTTCTGGCGCTAACCCAAGAAGCGGGAGCTCGCATCGCAGTAGTAACCAGAAAGGGTCTTGCGGATCTCATTCGAGAGAGGTATGGGATTCGTATCGCAACACTCGTGTTCGTTCTGTACTTTATCGTTAATCAAGGAGTGGTGTTGCAGAATATGAGCGGACTAAAGGCCGCGATCAAATTACTTTCGATTCCTTGGCAGCTCCCCCTAATTGGAACATGTCTTGTGCTGATCACAGCAGTTCTGTACTTCAACTACAGAAGCTTGCAGCGGATTTTCTTCTTACTTATCTTTTTTTACCTCTCCTATATTCTTGTCGCATTTCAGACCAAACCGAACTGGGTAGCTCTATTTCAGGAAACGTTGATTCCGCAGAAGATCTCTATGGGGCCTGGGTACTGGTTTTCGTTGATTGCGGTGCTCGGTACTACGATTACTGCATGGGGACAGTTTTTTGTTGCTAGCTTCGTGAACGATAAGAAGCTATCTCTTGATCAACTTCGGTATGAAAAGTGGGAGATCTATCTCGGTGCAATTCTTACCAACGTGCTCTCGTATTTTATCGCGGTAGCGGTCGCGCAAACGCTGTTCACGAACCATATACAGGTACAGGATGGAGCAGCGGCAGCGCTCGCACTCAAGCCACTCGCAGGAGATAGTGCGTTTATGTTGTTCAGCGCCGGGTTATTTGGGGCCTCACTCCTCGGACTCACGATCATCCCGCTTGCAACTGCATATGTCTTCGCCGAACTCTTTGGTTTTGAGGGGAGTCTGGACACCGATTTTCAGAAGGGTCGATTATTTTATCTCTTTTTTATTCTTCAGATCGGAATTGCACTTCTCGTCTCGCTTCTGCCACAGGTCGGACTGTTTCAGATAACGCTCTATGTCGACTTTTTAAACGGAGCTATGCTGCCGATGATTTTCTTTTTCCTTATTCGATTCGCTAGTGATGCGGGTATTATGGGGAAATATGTAATCTCAGGGGCAAAAAAAATCCTTCTGTATATTGCGATGGGTGTTATACTCGCAGCCGTTGTCTTATCCTTTGCGGGAAAGATACTGGGGCTGTCATAAGATATGAGATCCAGTATCACGTCGAGATGGTTCTTCTCCGATCCGGGAATCGCACTTCGAGTTTTTCTCATCTTCATTAAGGGAGACCTTCTCATTCTTCTTCCATTGATCGTCGTGTTGATTGCGCTTACGATTTGGTCGGTTCCATTTGGACTGTATATGATAGGCATTTACATTTCGGTTCGTTTTGGCGGGGAGATGGTGTACTGGATTCACCAGCAGTTCGGATCCCGTTCGTACCGACCGTACGACTTTGGACTGCGTAGATTAGACAATCACGCGATCTACATTCTTTATCAACTCATTGCGCTGATTGGTGTACTCGTAGGAGTTGCGTTGGTGTATCTCTCAGGAAGTATCAGATAGGGTGCATCTTTGTTTAGACTGTTAATCGGGTTAGGAAGAAACCAATTTTTAACTAAAAACGGTTTA
>CAYZRL010000011.1:0-25832 GCA_964480835.1 uncultured Gammaproteobacteria bacterium | reverse complement strand
GAAGTGCTCAACGCTGTTGCGGTACTTCCACTTGCCCTCAAAGGATATGAAGATTTCAGTTGATGCAGGCGCGTTGTGCGGTGGCACTCGACATCAGTTTGGAACGTATGTCGTGACGCAAAATATTCTCAGATGTCTTGCTACTCACGAAGAGCACGACTACACCGCCTACCTGTATAAGAGAATTTCGAACGAGACTGAGAAGTTCCCCCGCGTACAGTACAAAGTCATGCGCCCTTCTCTCGGTTGGATGGCTGCGCGCGTGAGTGTAGAACAATTAATCCATCCACCGGATGTTTTTCTTGGGTTAAATCAGGCTATTCCGTGGTACACACGAGCAAAAGTATTAACAGTACTCCACGGACTTTCATTCTTTTTTCACAAGGATCTATATCGCGATTCGTATGAGGCGCTCAAGGACCAAGTTCTATTCGCTATATCTCGATCTGACACTGTGTTTGTTCCATCGTTGCGGGTTAAGACGGAACTCGCTGATCATTTTGGATTCGATGACGCAGTAGTCAATCCATTTGGAATTCCATACGACATGCTAGCGAAACCTACGAACAAACAATCTCACGAAAAACCGTACTTTCTTTTTGTTGGTATGAATCACCCAATCAAGAATATCTCGTTCCTCGTGGATGCATTTACGGTATATAAATCGGATCCACGATACAGCGATACCGAGCTTTTACTGATTGGCGATCACCGACGCTGGGAAAATGGGGAGCTCGGTATTCGTTCGCTCCATGCGAAACGCGATCAACTCCCTGAACTCTATCGAAACGCCGTTGGGTATCTCACGGCATCTCTGTATGAAAGCTTCAATCTTCCTGTTCTTGAAGCAGTATCAATGCAGACTCCTGTTGTTGGAAAGAGCAGTGCAATTATCCAGGAACTAAAGCCCTTTGTAACCATTGCCGATAAACTTGAAGACTTTGTTGATGTTATGAAAGCGGCAACTGAACGTGGAAAAAGACGCAAGATCGCTGAACTCGACGATCGATTCTCCTGGAAAAAATTTACCGATAGAGTTGTTTCGTCATAGTCATATGAAGGTTACGTTCGTTCGTGGATCCTACCTCAATATGTTTGAGGGTCAGAACTACGAGATTCTACAGCGAGACATTTCACTGCTGGGGATCGGCTCCGTTCGAACACTTCATGCGTCCTTTCCGTTTCCGGTTGTACGGTTGCCATCACTTGCTGACATATCCTTTCCACGATGGATCGCAAATAGAACGCTCGGTGACCGTCAAAATCTTTGGGGTCTTAGTCGTGTTGTTCAGGATGCGGACATTGTTCATACCGCTGATCCACACTATTACTACAGCTTTCAACTCGCGAAGATGCGAAGGAAGGGGATGATCCGTAAACTTATTGCGACAAGCTGGGAAACTATCCCGTTTAATAATGAATCCACCGCGGCAAAGAGAAGAATAAAACAGTTCACCATGCAGTACGTCGATCATTACCTTTGTCATACAAACAAGGCAAAAACCTCACTCATGAAGGAAGGTGTCCACGCTCGTAACATCACGGTCTTACCACTCGGCGTCGATCTCTCTCGCTTTTCAACGAAACCAACTCGTTCTAGAGCAAACAAGCTCCATATTCTATCAGCAGGGAGAAATGTTCCGGAAAAAGGAATTAATGATTATCGACAATTACAGCGTCGGATACCTTCCGCGACATTTCTTCGGGTAAGTGATGCTCCGTATCAAGAGATGCCGCTATGGTATCAGGACGCAGATGTTTTTCTGCATCTCGCTCGCTCGACGCCAACCTGGGAGGAGCAGTACGGCATGGTACTGGTAGAGGCAATGGCGTCAGGTCTGCCGATCATCGCTTACAGGACTGGTGCGGTCGAGGAGGTTGTTGGAAATGCGGGCATACTCGCTGCGGAAGGAGATATAGACGAACTGTATCGTGCGGTTCGGACACTCCAGACCGATCGGAAGCGATACGAGGTACTGAGGGATAACGCACGTCGGCGAGCGAAGCAACGATACGACCGTAACGTTTTTGCACGGAGCCTTCTGCGACTGTATCAAAAAAACAGGTATACTTCTTGATATGCGCATCTCGGTCTGCATACTCACAAAAGGTGAACAGTCACTCATCGCGGCGGTTGACTCGGTCAAGGAAGCTGATGAGCTGATTCTTGTCTGTGCGGCAGACACAAAGCTCCCATTGAAGGTAACGAAGGGTACGAAGCGAGTAACTTGTTCAATCTCTGACGACTTTGCACAAGCTCGAAACGTGGGTTTAACTCACGCTCAACATGGATGGGTCTTATTTATCGACTCAGACGAGGTTGTTTCGAAGAGTCTTTGGACAGAGATTGGGGATGTCATTTCTCGAGAAACCCATCGGAGTTGCTATAGAATTCCAAGAAGAGATTTTTTTTGGAATCGCGAACTTCGGCATGGTGAGACTGCTTCAGTTCGAAGAACGGGATTAATCCGACTCGTGAAACAAAACTCAGGCGTTTGGAAGGGGAGAGTGCATGAACAGTTTATTACCTCCCATCGTGTAGGATCGCTGCATTCATATATTGATCATTCACCTCACCCATCGATTGCCGAATTTCTGAACTCAGTGAATCACTACAGCGACCTTCGTGCATCTGAACTCCTCGAGCGGGGAGAGCATTTTTCCTTATGGAAGCTGTGCCTGTATCCTCCGGCAAAGTTTCTTTACACCTACGTACTCAAATTCGGCTTTCTTGACGGCGCTGAGGGATTTGTCTATTCATTTATGATGAGCTTCCATTCATTCCTCGTACGAGCTAAAATGCTTCGACTATGATGATATTTGCAACCGGGATCTTGTTTCTTCTTGGTCAGTTTGGAAGACTGGGACTCTGGAATCAAAACATAGTTCTCTATGCATATGAGCCACTCCTCTTTTTAGGAACCGTGTCGCTTCTGTTGAATCGTCAGTATCGAACACAGATTAAAGGTGTAACAAAATTACTGACATGTGTTTTGGCATTGAGCTTAGTGGTTTCTCTGTTCTGGTTCTCGTTGAGTCAAAACCTCATTGCGGTTCTCTACATGCTGAGGCTTACGTTATATCTGCTTGCCATTGACATTGTCCCGGTATACATCTCCCGAAAGTTTTCTGCCATACGCGCAACATATATTCACATTATTTCAATTGCGCTCATGCTGCCAGCCGTTTTCCAGTACGCGCTGTTTCCGGATCTGCGGGGATTGTTTTATCAAGGCTGGGATCCGCATGAATTCCGAATATTTGGACAGTACTTTGAACCAGCTATCGCAGCTGCAATCTATATGTTGATGGGAGTATCTCTGGTTGCACTCTGGAAACTGAAACAATACAAAAAAATCATCATTGGCTACATCATCGGGCTGTTAGTCCTCGCGACGTTGACATTCTCTCGTGCGTTTTATCTTGCGTCTTTTGTAACACTCATCGGCATTGGTCCCAGTAAAAAAAATCTTCGAGGAGTAATTATTGCAGCACTTCTCCTCATCTTATTCGTAGCCTCTCTTGCCCCAAAGCCATTCGGAGAGGGTGTTGATCTCCTGAGGAGGTCGACAATCAGCTCTCGACTCACCGACTATCAAGAGGGGATTCGAGTTTCGCTCATGAATCCAGCGCTCGGTATTGGGTATAATCACATCCGAGCTGTAAAACGTGGTAGTGAAGAAATCGAAGTCAACGATAGTCATGCGGGCGCTTCCTTTCACTCATCATTTCTGATAATTCTTGCTACGGGCGGGATTATCGGTCTTTCGGTATATATCGCATATCTCATCGGACTTTCTCAGGAAAGTAGTGTTATTGCGAGCAGTATTCTATTTCTTTCTGTTTTTGCGCTGTTTGATAATGTTCTTCTCCACCCCTTTGTTCTGACAATGCTCGTATATGTACGAAGTATCGATCTTATTTCTCGTAGAAGACAGTGATCGTTTTTTCTTCCTTGTTTCCCGCTTGATCCATAACAGAAACAGTTATTTTATTCTCTCCATCCTTCAGTCGAACTGAAGATTGGAATGCCCCCGAGGCATCGACCGTTGCTAAAAATCCCTGTATATGTACCGACATCTCTTGACCGTTGGTCTTTCCGGCAATTTTCACCTCATCCCGTGGTGTTTTGTACCCATCGGATGGTTCAGTAATCTCCAGAACAGGCTTAGATGTTGCGTATGAAAACGAGATGGTTTCAGTCTTTTTTACTTCGTTCGTTTTAGTGTTCTTTCCGATCGCGTAAAGTTCGTTTGTTCCTTCGTGATAGCGATCGATCGTAGTTGTAAACGTACCATCGGTTGTTACAGAGATCTTTTTGAGGCGCTTATCATTGAGATAAAGTGTTACCTCCTGGAGGTTATCTGCGGTCCCAGAGATAGCAAGAGACGCGCTGTTCGTAGCAACAGGGACATCATTGAACTCGAGGGTATAAAACTCCGGTGTCTTTCCGTAGTCGTACTCAGACCGCTTTCCTCCAATTAAATCCCCGATGAAGACAGAAGAGTTAACAAGAAAGGAGAAACCTGAGGTAAGAAGGAACCAGCCAATCAGCCCAAAAAGCACCACATAAAACAGTGTTTTCTTATGCGATTGTTTTGACTGCACTCTCTGTACTCTGCTCATGAGCCCTTTGTCAGAATCGAACTGACGTTAATGGTTTACGATACCACTGTTCTACCACTGAACTAAAAGGGCATTCGTCAACCATATTATACCCGAATGATTCTAACAAGCCTACTATAGCAGATCTACTGTAGGTGTCTAGCCGAATGGCCTTCGTGGCCGAGTTCGTCGGTACACTTGAGATTGTGCGAGAAATTATCTCTTCTCCGCTCTCATTTCAGCTTCAAATTGAGGCTATTTTATGGTATACTATAGGCTCTATATCTATGAAAGAGGTTGTACCTGAATATATTCGTAAAAAACATCCTGGAGCGGTTGAAGATCAGATTAGACTTAACGGAATAATCGCTAGGCAAGAAATAAGGTCTAGCCCCAGCACTCACTACCGGTCTAAATGGGAAATACACAAAGGTGATCTTGCAGATTACTCAAGGACTTTTGCCGATTTATTAGGGGGAGTCGACCTGTCAACATTGCTACGAACTGTATTGGAACGAAATCCTGATGCGGCAATTGCCGACTTTATGACAACGGATAATGCGTTGAAGGAGGCGGTAGATCTTGGATTCGGATACGCGCTTGCGGTCTCACTAGGGTTTCCGAGATTACACGATGGTTACCGCGATAGAATCGACATTATAAATGGCGATATTCTTTCAGCTGATACCTGGGAAGATATCGAGCTAGCATTGATGAGCGTAGGCAAAACGCACTTCGACGTAATGCTAGCAAGGCCACAAGGAGGCGTAAGTCATTTAACTCCTTTTCCAGTCGTTCATTTGAACTTATTGCAGAATATGTGGCAAATGCTGACCCCAGATTACGGTCAATTAATCGTTCAAGCACCGTTTGGAACCCATGCGAAAGGGTGGAGATATCTCGAAAAGCTGCAAGAACTATATCCAGATAATGTTAGGTTTGGAACCTCAGAAGCTACAAGACAACATGGTTATCCTGTCTACCTACTTAAGACAGATAAAATGCCGGTAGAATTACCAACGCTGAAGATGTTAGGAATGAAGAAAAACTATGGTAAATAGCGAGCAACTAGCCGGAAGTATCGGAAGAAACCTCATTCCATATTCAGGAGGAGAAAAGACTGGCCGCGCTGAAGTAGCTGAGCGCAGATCAAGTAGAAGTGACCTTGCTAGTGGCTGGATAATGAGCCATAGTAGTATTGCGGAGTACGGGTCCACTTTTCGCCCCGTTTTAGATCAAGGCTTAATAGAGTATGTTCGTGAACGAGTATCTTTAGATGGGTACAGATCTTCAATTGATCTAATGGCGTCGGAAGAGGCTGTAGCCGACTGTGTTAATTTATTAGGATATGAAGCTGGGGTTGCTGTTTCGCTGGGAATGCCGCATGAAAAGCATTGGGATGAGGTACTGGGTGACGGTGCCATATCCATGGTTAATGGAAACATAGCCGTGAGACAAACATGGAAAGACATTCGTGGTAAAATGCATGACATAACTCCCGGTGGGTTTGATTTAGTATTAAGTCGAGGCGAGGCTGGGTTAAGATCTCAATTTTTGCCAGCAAATACCGGATTTTATTTCTTACTTCTTCAAAGGATATGGAGCATATCGGCAAGACGCAGCACACTACTTATCCAAGTTCCTCGCTCATGGTTGAATAACACCTTGGAATATTTGTCATTGCTTAAACAGAGAGGTATTGAGGTTCATCTACCATCAGATTGGGAGGACGTAACGTCCCTGGACGGCTATCCGGTGAGAATCGAGAGAAGGCCGGCGAATCCAACAAGATTGCCATTACCAAAATTACTCTGTATGAAGTGAAGATATGGGTATTAAAAATACATCAGGTAGGAGTTTTGGAAGATTTCTTGGAGTCGCTAAACCTGGCCGCAACACCGAGCAAAAAGCGCGAGAAGAGGAGGTCTCACTTCCAACTGATGACAGAAGAGCCGGATGGGGATTCCACAGAAGTACAATAGCCGAGTACGGCCAAGTATTTCATCATGTACTGCCTGATCAGTTCATGGGTGATTTTTTGCGTGAATTAGTAGTTGTAGAAGGTTATAGATCGATATTAGACATTATGGCCAGTGAATCTGTAGTGGCCGAGGCGGTGAATGGTCTTGGATTTAAGTACGGAGTAGCGGTGTCGCTCGGTTTCAAGCATGAAACGACATGGGATAAGAAATTTGGAAAAGGTGTTGTCCGTACCGTTAACGGAGATATTACATTCAATGATACCTGGTCCAATATCCAAGCCCAGAGAGATATAGTTTCACCGAATGGATTTGACGTGATACTCTCAAGAGCAGAGGGTGGACTGGAGAACAAGTTTATACCTGATAACGAAGTTTTGTACTACTTACTGTTGCAGAAAATTTGGAATATAGCAGCGCCAAGAGGTACCATCATACTTCAGGTTCCGAATGCGAATGTATATGATGCTCGTCGGTATTTCGAGCAGTTATGGAGTGAGAGTATTGAAGTACACCTGCCACCTCCCGCCAAGCATAGTAACTCAGGCTTTCCATATGCCCAAAAAGCTTACTATGGTTACCCAGTTCGAATTGAGAAGCGCGTTGGAAATCCTCGAAGGTTGCCAAAGCCAGGCTTTTTAAGGCCAAAGCCAAAAGGTATCAAGGAAGGACTAAAACTAGTAGGCCTATAGCGACGTTCACATCGGATGTGAGTGCTGAGCGGGATACGGGAATCGAACCCGTATCTCATCCTTGGGAAGGATGCATACTACCACTGTACTAATCCCGCTGTGAACCTATTATACAAATAAGATATTGGTTATACTACTTGGGTATGCAACGAACGAACAAAGAAATCGTAGATCTTTTGAGAAAGGTTGTGATTGTGTACAAAATTGAGAAGAAAGACTTTTTCCGTGTTGCAGCCTACGAAAAAGCTGCGGACGCAATCGAGCTGATGACCGAGGAACTGTATGAGCTCTGGAAGAAGGGGATGTTAAGGTCGGTTGAAGGAGTTGGTCCAACCGTACTTGACCACATTCAGGAACTATTTGAGAAGGGTTCAGTAGAGTTCTTCGACCGTCAATTAGCGAAGGTCCCATCCACGGTCTTTATACTCACAAAAGTCCCGAAAATAGGCCCAATTAAGGCGTATAAATTAGTCACGACCTTCGATCTTACCGATGAAGAGACGGTGATACCCGAACTTCTTAGACTGTGTAATGAACACAAGATCGCGGAACTCCCCGGCTTTGGAGAAAAGTCTGAACAGGTAATGATCGAGTCTCTTGCGCAGTACGAGGCAGCGGACACGATGCCAGACCGTATCCCATACGACTATGCAAAAAGAGTCGCAGACGACCTTATTTCCTATATGAAGCGTGCTCCTGGAGTTGAGCGAGTAGACGCGCTCGGTTCCCTGAGGCGAAAAGCAGCTACGATCGGAGACGTTGATATTGCGGTGGTCGCAGAGAGCGCTCATGCTCAGGATATTGTGAAACACTTCGTGAGCTACCCAAAGAAGGTATCGGTAGACAATGCCGGCGACGCAAAAGCTTCCATATATCTCCCTCCGCATCTGCGTATCGACCTTAGAGTACACCCAAAAGACGCCTACGGTGCCCTTCTTCAGTACTTTACCGGCAGCAAGGCCCATAACATTAAACTTCGTGAATGGGCGCTTCAGCGGGGGTATTCTCTCAACGAGTATGGTCTAAAAGATCTCAAGCATGAAGGGAAACTTCTGAGCTTTGATACAGAAGAGAAGCTCTATAACTTTCTTGGTCTACGGTATATCGAACCGGAAGATCGAGTCGGCAACGACGAGATTGAGTCGGCGGTTATTTCGGAAGGTTGAGCACAGTTCCTGCGTAGATGAGATCCGGGTTTATTATTGAAGGATTATTCTCCCAGATATCAGTCCATCGATAGGGGTTCCCATACGATCGCATTGCAATCATCCAAAGACTGTCCCCTTTCTGAATTACATACTGCTTCATCGCTGGTGCGGGAGCGAGGAAGTCCTGCGGTGTCGCTTCTTTGGTGGTAAAGACACCACTGGCGAGCTCACCCTGCGTTGTTTTTTTTGGTTCAAGTGCAGGAAGTTCGATTACTGCGCCTTCGTTGAGCTGATCTGGATCCGCAATCTTATTCGCTTTGGCCAGATCAAATGCGTTGAAACCGGATCCGTATGCGCTTTCGGCGATCGACCACAAGGTGTCACCGTTTTTAACGGTATAACTCTTGGATAATGATGTCTCTGGTGCTTGATCTCGCTTCATCCCAAACAGCTTAGCTATCTTGGTTGTGAATGAGTTTGGTGTGGTGTTTTTTGATTGGAAGACAATTGAGAGCACGAGAGCGGCGAGTACGACTACGGTCAGTCCAAGTAAAAAGTTTGGAAAGCGGTCATTGAGACGTTCGAGAAGAGCGGATTTGTGCGATAGAACAGGTCGTTTGACTTTTCGTTGCTTTTTTGGTGACACCCTTACCTTTGCCATGCGCCAAAATATAGCAGATTTGCAAACCAAGTCAAGAGAATCTATAATGATCTCTGAAAGGAAGGTGATTCAGTACGATGAATACAACCTATTTACTACTTGGCGCAGTTGTTCTTCTCGCGGTGTATGTCGTGGCTACCTACAACGGTTTCGTTGTTCTCATGGCCCGAATAAATGAGGCGCTCTCGGGGATTGACGTACAGCTCAAACGAAGAGCGGACTTAATTCCGAACGTTGTCGAAACAGTGAAGGGTTATGCGAAGCATGAAAAGTCGGTCTTCGAGTCGGTAACGAAAGCTCGATCCGCGCTCATGAAGGCAGACTCACTAGCAGATAAGGCAAAAGCAAACGAGATGATTTCAAGTTCACTCAAGTCATTGTTTGCGGTTGCGGAGGCATATCCACAGCTTCAGTCGAGCCAGAACTTTCAGCAGTTACAGCGACAGTTAGAGGACACAGAAGATAAAGTCGCGTACTCAAGACAGTTCTACAACAGTAACGCGCTTGATTACAACACGAAGACGCAGGTGTTTCCGACCAACGTAGTGGCAAACGTATTTGGCTTTAAGAAGGTGGAGTTTTTCCAGGCAACAGCAGACGAAAGAAAAAGCGTGAAGGTAGATTTTTCATAATAAAGACCTAGAACAGAATTGTTTTTATTATGCTGAGGGAGCGCGTGTTGTAGTTGCTAACTTAAAATTTCTCATCCTCGCGTATGCGGGGATCCATGGATTCCCGATCAAGTCGGGAATGAGATAGCTTGTGCTGGGAGTAAAAACAGAAATACTACTATCTCGCTAACAGCGGGGCACATCATGATACTCAAAATATGACAATATATCATCAGATCACTGCAAATAAGGTAAAAAGCCTGTTTCTTGTAGGTTTTTTTATGGCCTTTTTCATGCTCGTTTTCTACATCCTCGGAAAAACTACCGGGAGCAGTAACGAATATCTTCAAATTGGTTTGGCGTTCTCGCTTTTCTCCGGAGTAGGAAGCTACTTTTACTCAGATAAACTCGTTCTCATGACCACCGGTGCTAAACCTGCAACAAAAAGTGAGTTCTTTGACTTCTATACCGTAACCGAGAATGTCTCCATCGCTGCAGGACTTCCAATGCCTAAGCTCTATGTGATTCAGTCAGCCGCAATGAATGCCTTCGCGACCGGAAGAAACCCACAGCACGCTGTCGTAGCTGCCACAACAGGACTTCTGGAAAAACTCAGTAGATCTGAACTTGAAGGCGTAGTTGCGCATGAGCTCGGTCATGTAAAGAACTACGATATTCTATTTTCATCGATCGTATCCGTGCTTGTTGGGACGCTCATTCTGGTGACCGATTGGCTCCAGAGAAGTTTCTTTTGGTTTGGTGGACTGGGTGACCGCGACGACGATCGAAATATTGGCCCAGTTCAGATCGTACTGTTTCTCGTTACATTGATCGTTGCCCCGCTAACCGCAACGCTTATTCAGCTCGCAGTTTCACGTCGCCGAGAGTATCTCGCAGATGCAACCGGAGCATTAATAACCCGAAATCCAGATGCGCTCGCAAACGCCCTCATCAAAATATCTTCCAGTGGTTTGCCACTTCAAACAGCCTCGGGAGCAAATGCGCATCTCTTTATCTCGAATCCCTTTGGAAAAGGCAGAAGCCGTGCAAAACTCGCATCTCTGTTTAGCACGCACCCACCTGTCGAAGACCGTATACGACTACTTCGAGAAATGTGACGATGTAACCGCTCGGGTTCTTAAATTTGAGATAATATCGGTATGTGCGGAATAGCGGGGTACTACGGAATACAGGACAAGAAGCTCATTAAGAAGTTCTCGAAGGAACTCGCTCACCGAGGTCCTGACGGAGAGGGAATCTTCCAAAATGAGCAGGTATCGCTGCTGAATCGACGTCTCGCCATTATCGATCTCAAGACGGGGGATCAGCCAATCTTCAACGAAGATAAGTCGATCGTAGTTGTCTATAACGGCGAGATCTATAACTATAAAGAGCTTCGAAGAGAGCTTGAGCAGCTCGGCCACCGATTTAAGACACTGTCCGATACCGAAGTCCTCGTTCACGGATACGAACAGTGGGGAGAACACTGTTTCGACCGATGCAATGGTATGTTTGCGGTCGCTCTTTACGACCTCAAACGAGAGGAGCTTGTACTTGCGAGAGACCATTTCGGGATTAAACCACTGTACTTCACCGTATTACCGAACAAAGCGGTCATATTTAGCTCAGAGATCAAGCCTCTCATTCATTCTGGTCTCCTCACCGTACAACCAAACGAAAAAGTTCTGTATCGATATCTTCGGTATCGAGTTCACAGCGACAGCCCAGAGACATTTTTTAGTGATGTCTATAGCTTAATGCCTGGCCAGTTTCTCAAAATTCGTAAAAAAACTATCAATAATGGCTATTACACTCAGCTCGAAGAGGAGCTGAAGCAGGCGGCGTCCACATCGAATGTGAACAAAAAGACATCTGCCGAGCAGTTTGAACATGCACTCCAAGATGCGATTAAGAAGCGACTTATCGCCGATGTTCCAGTAGGTACCTGTTTGTCAGGCGGTCTCGATTCATCGACGGTAGTCTCGGTGGTAAACTCACTTCTCAGTAATCGCGCTGACGAAGCGCGGTCCGTCGGTTCGGCCCAGAAAACATTTTCCGCAGTCTTTCCATCTTCATCGAATGACGAAGAACGGTATATCGACGATCTCATCGACATGATTAGGAAGGGTGGGGGAGCAATTGAGAGTTATAAAATTCACCCAAAACCTGAGCGCTTTTTCGAGGAGATAGAGGACTACGTACGCACGCAAGAAGAGCCAACCATTAGTACGGGCCCATATGCTCAGTTTTGTGTAATGAGAGAGGTGCAGGGGAAGGTTAAGGTGCTGCTCGATGGCCAAGGCGCCGACGAGATGATGGCGGGATATCTCCCCTATTATTTTGTCTATCTTCGCCAACTACTCACGGAAAAAAGATGGGGGACACTGATTATTGAGGTTTTGTCGTCAATCGATGTAGTTTCAAAGTATCTCGTCCTTAAACTCGGCACAATCGGAGCTAGCTCGAGTACCGGAAAGGTCCTGAAGAAGTCCTTCTCAAAAAAATTCTCAAGTGAACAGTTCCTCCCGAATCAAAAGAATCTGAAATTGAGACTCATCGAAGACATTTTCTATAACAGTCTCCCCTCTCTCCTTCGTTATGAAGACAAGAATAGTATGCGCTTCTCCATCGAGGGACGCGTACCATTTCTTGATGTGGATCTGTTGAGACTATTGTTTTCACTCCCGGACTCCACGATCATCCAGCATGGCTGGAATAAGAAAATTCTCCGAGATGTCACGAAGAAACTACTCCCAAACACCATTCGGAAGCGGAGAAACAAAATCGGCTTCACCACTCCAGAACAAGAATGGTTTTTGAGAATGAAGAATAAGATCTACTCGATCTTTTTATCGCCATCATTTGCATCACGGCCATATTTCAACCAGACAATGGTACTGAAGAGATTCCAACAGTTTATCGAAGGTAAGAACGATGACACGCTTCTGTTCTGGCGACTCCTCAATACTGAACTCTGGCTGCGTGAATTTATCGACGACAACCGGACACAAGCTGCGGACAATCACAAGCCGATAAAAAAAGAAATCTCGGTCGGATCCTCCACCTATGAGCGCAGTATGCTAAAAACTGCTCACTTCCAAAAAGGAGATAACTTTCCGGAAAAAATAGAAGCATCGGTGAGATCGTGGGTCTCTGAGAACAAAACCAAGGCGACACGATCTCGTTGGTTTGTCGTCGTATCGGAAAAAGTTGTTGCGATTGCCCAAGGAAGGTCGTATTTTATCTGGGATATTAAGACAGGATTTTGGGCCAAACTGCTTTCAAAGTATGTAACAAAGACACCATACGGGATCGGACTTGGGAGCGAATGGACGATGCAACTAGCTATTAATGAAGTGGGACTACCAAAGATGCTATTGGCTTCTCTAGTATCCGCAGTTACAAAACCGATTGGACTCAAGGGGGTATTTTATAGAGTGGCAGGAGAACAGGCTCGGTCTATCGACGGTCCTACAGAGTACTCACTCTACCCATCGAATGTCTCGGCAAAGCTCGCGCCAGAACATCCTGCTAAAGCGGCAAGGGAAATTGAAGCATACATCAAGGACAATCTAACCCGATCGATAGAAAAGCAGTTTGGTGGCGTTGTGATTATCGACGCAAATGATCTCGGACGAAATATTATGGCAAATACTACCGATATCTCAGATCAAGTTCTTGCCGAGATATTTCGAGACAATCCTATGGGCCAAGGAAAGGAACAAACTCCGGTTACCGTTGTCACAACGAGCTAAAGCTTGATTTCGAGACAAGATTGTATATAATGCCGATATGCCATTTGAGAGTAGACACACAAGATTCGGGTTTCCAACAGATAAATTCAGTCCAGTACCCCTTGGGAGAGCTGTTGCTCATGAGCCCTCTTACTCAAAATCACGGTTACGAACACATATGCCAGGAACCTTCTTAACGGAAGTTGAAACAATCGTATCAGCGGATCAGTCAAGACTAGTAATAGTATCCAAGAGAGCGGTTCGAACTAGTCTAATCTCTTATGAAAAACAGAGAGATACGGTAGCCATAGGAGAAACCGACAGAAAAGTTTCCGTTAAAACCGGTACGTTAGGAAGACGAATGCAGTTTAGACCGAGCAAATAAAAACTATGACATTTGAAGCTCGCGAATATTTTTTTGGTTTTCCAGTGTCGCAACGGCGTCAAGTCCCTCTGACTGACGCATCCTCAGAGTACGAAGGAAGTGGAGGAGCGTTTGGAGTACAAAGCGGGAAAATATTAAAGGTAACAGTTGACACTCAAGTTTCAGGAGAGGATGGGGCACTTGCAGTTTCCTCCAGAACAAGAGTTGCTGACTCCTGGAGAACATTTCGTGAGGACTTTTGCGTCCAGAATGTCCACCCGGGATCTTCGGATCGAGCTCGAGTCTTTCTCCCTACGCCTGGACACTACCTACTTTTTAGAGACCGAAAAGCTAAAACAAAGTAAGACACTATGAGAGGAAAAGAATCATTAAGATTGGGATCTTCCCTACACAACATCCCATTAAGAAAGCCTAGATTCGTAGAGGTAGGTTATGTACAAGACTTTAGGTTAGGTAAAGGTAAAGCTACTTTAACTGCAAGACGTTCAGAAAGACCCAAAGGAAGTACCTCCGAGCATGTAATAGTTGAGCGTAGACCAACCCAACATCACCATGCGCAAATAACAAGAATTGATAGAGGAGGAGGATCTGTTACGGTAAAAACGAGACTCCCAGGGCTGTTTCATATCTTTTCCCGAGAAGATTGAGCGTAGCACAAAAATCTCTAAGATCAATCCTCATGCTTCGTATATAATGAGTGGGTATGAAAAAAACTCTCACGACCGCAGAAATTGAAAAACTTGCAAATCTTTCTAACCTTACCTTAACCGAAGAAGAAATGGCAAAAATTGGCACTCAGTTCTCCGAGACCATCACCTATATCGAAAACCTGAATGATCTCGACACCTCTAAGATAAGTAGCATCACAAACGTAACCGGACAAGAAAATAAGTTTTTTGAGGACGGTGAGGAAAATATGAGACTTTTTATTCAAGAAGAAGCTACTTCAAATTCAAGAAGCAAAAAAAATGGGTTATTTGTTGTTCCTAAAGTCTTTAAATAATGAACCTCATCGGCAAGTCACTTTTAGAGTTGAAGGAGATGGTTGAGAAAAAGGAGATATCTCATGGTGAGCTGTGGAAGTTCTTCTCAGATAGGGTAGGGAAGTATGAAAAAGATCTGAACTGCTTTGTAACGCCGCCTGCTAAGGAGGGGAAAGACCTTCCCATCTCGATCAAAGATAACTTCAACACGAAAGGACTCAGAACCACAGCATCATCAAAGGTCTTAGACAACTATGTTTCTCCATACAACGCGACGGTTGTTGAGCGATTGCTCTCCAATGGATTTTCGGTCTTTGGTAAGACAAATATGGATGCATGGGCACACGGCTCCTCTACCGAAACCTCGGACTATGGCACTACGAATAATCCGTGGGATACCACTCGTCCCGCCGGTGGGTCTTCAGGTGGCTCGGCTGCTGCAGTAGCGGCATATCTCGCGCCTGCAGCGATCGGTTCAGAAACCGCAGGTTCAATTCGTCAGCCAGCAGCGTGGTGCGGCCTGATCGGTCTTAAGCCAACCTATGGCAGGGTATCTCGCTATGGCGTGATCGCAATGGGCTCCTCATGGGACTGCCCAGGGCCAATCACAAGGACAGTGAAGGATGCGGCGTATCTTCTCGAGCTCATCCAAGGCGAAGATCCATATGATGCAACATCGATCTCTTCAAGTGTTACACACTATTCTTTTCAAGAATCTAGAAAGTTCAAGATCGGTGTGAGTGAGGACTATCTTGAGAATATCGATGAGGATATTCGCAAGCGGTACGAAGAAACGATCGAGCTCCTTAAGAAACTGGGTCATTCAGTCGTTCCGGTAAAACTCATCTCTCCAAAGTACTCGATCTCTGTCTACACAATACTCCAACGATCCGAGGTCTCATCGAACTTAAATCGATACGACGGTGTTCGATACGGAAATGGCAGATCATCGTTCGGCGAAGAGGCAAAGCGAAGAATCATGCTCGGAACCTACAGCCTTTCACACGGATATTATGACGCCTTTTACAAAAAAGCAGAGAAGGTGAGACAGCTCATCATTCAAGATTTTGACCGAGCATTTCATGACGTAGATGTGATCTTGGCACCTACCACACCGCAGACAGCGATTAAGAAGGGTGATTTTGAGAAGTATCCGTTCTTCGGTGAGATGATGGACGTACTCAATGAGCCAGCAGCGGCTGCGGGTATTCCGGCTATCAACTTTCCAATGGGTCTCGATCGCCAGAATCTGCCAATCGGGCTGCAGTTCATGGGCCCTCGACTCCAAGAACAGTCCATCCTCTCGATAACGAGAGAGCTTGAACAGGAAACAGAATTTATGGGAGTTATGAAAGGATTACTAAAAAAATATGAGTAACTATACACCGGTCATCGGACTCGAAATACATGTCGAACTAAAAACAAAGTCCAAAATGTTTTGTCAGTGTTCGGCAGATTATTTTGGAAAAGAACCAAATACAAACACCTGTCCGGTGTGCTTAGGCTTACCGGGAGCGCTGCCGGTACCAAATAAAAAAGCGATTGAGTGGTGTATCAAGATTGGTAAAGCGCTCAACTGTACTATCAATCTAAGGACCAAATTCGATCGAAAACACTATTCGTACCCCGATCTTCCGAAGGGCTATCAGATTAGCCAGTATGATCAGCCGGTCGCGGTGAACGGTTGGACTGAAGTTAACGGGAGAAAGTTCAGAATCCACCGAGTCCATCAGGAAGAGGATACCGGGAAATTGATTCATTCAGGTCCAGACTCATTCGTGGACTTCAACCGCTCAGGAGTTCCTCTTGTAGAAATTGTGACCGAGCCGGACTTCACAAGTTCTGAAGAGGTGAAGAACTTCCTCCAGCATCTCCATTCAATTATTCGATACCTCGACGTATCGGACGCAGATATGGAGAAAGGGTCGATGAGAATGGAGCCAAACATTTCTCTTTCTCTCATTCCCGTGAAAACGGGAATCCAGGCTGGATCCCCGGTCGGAGCCGAGGATGAGCAGAGGAAACTTCCCAACTATAAAGTTGAGGTAAAGAATGTCAATTCATTTAACTTCGTGAAGCGGTCGATTGACTTCGAACTTACTCGTCAGGAAGCACTTCTTGAAAAAGGCGAAACACCAAAGCAGGAAACACGAGGATTTGATGAGAAATCGATGAAAACAGTATCACAGCGATCAAAGGAAGAAGCGCATGACTATCGCTACTTCCCTGAGCCAGACATACCACCGCTGGTTTTTGAACAGCGCTGGGTTGAAGGACTTAAGCTACCCGAACTTCCTGAACAAAAGCTCCGGAGATACTTGAAAGAATATCACTTGAAAGAAACTGATGCGAATAGGCTTGTACATGAACGAGAGACCGCTTCATTTTATGAACAAGTGGTCAGTACATCGCAACTGGACCCCCAAAAGGTGGCGAACCTCATTATTAACAACAAAGTACGAACCGATGTCGGAGTGGATGAGTTCATTACCCAAGCCAAAGCTATGCTCCAGCCAAAGCAGACCGACGAAGGTCTCTTAAGCGCGTCGATTCGAGAGGTACTCGAAGCAAACAACAGTGCTGTCGAAAGTTATAAAAACGGAAAGGAATCAATCCTTATGTTTCTCGTCGGTCAAGTAATGCAAAAAATGAAGGGAAAAGCCGATGCACAGAGAGTAAAAGAAGAGCTGTTGAAAACCATAAAATAGTGCTATCCTTTCGCGTTACGTGTTCTAAGAATACATCCCGATGAGTTTTGTACATCTTCACTGCCACACAGAATACTCACTCCTTGATGGCTTAGCGCGCACCGATGACATCATCGCAAAAGCAAAGAAGAACAACATGCCGGCAGTGGCAATAACAGATCACGGGTCGCTCTATGGTGCATTCCAGTTTTACATCAAGGCAAAAGATGCCGGAATCAAAGCCATTATCGGCGTTGAGGCGTACAAAGCGAAGCGATCACGCCATGATAAGGAAGGAGGTCAGGATCGTGACCAAAATCACCTTGTTCTCCTGGCAATGAACCTCACCGGATACAAAAATCTTCTCAAGATGGTGACCGCGGCTCACCTCGAAGGATTCTACTATAAACCACGAATCGACTTTGAACTGCTTGAACAGTACAACGAAGGTCTCATCTGCCTTACCGGGTGTTTAAACGGAGAAGTGCCAGAGCTCATCCTACAAAACCAGGTAGACGAAGCTGAAAAAGTGCTGAGACGCTACCACAAGATCTTCGGCGACCGCCTCTATATTGAGCTCCAGCGTCATCCAGGAATGGAAGAGAATGAGATTGTGAACAAAGAACTACTCAAGTTGTCTCGAACGAATGGAATCCCAGTAGTAGCCACGAATGATGTTCACTATCTCAACAAGGAAGATGCCTATGCACAGGAAATTCTTCTCTGTATCCAGACACTGCGAACAATTCATGAGCAAAATCGGCCACTCAGCATGATTGAGAACCCGGACTTTTACTTCAAGACACCGGAAGAAATGACTACGTTATTTGCAGATCTCCCAGAGGCCGTTGAAAATACCGTCAAGATCGCGGAGCGATGCGAACTAGAGATCCCCCATGGCAAGATGATTCTTCCAGCATATCCATTACCAGATGGCGTTACCCCAGAACAGCAGTTGCGTGAAAGTGTCCAACAAGGGATCGATAGAGTCAAAAACTTTGATCAGGATGTTGTGAGTAAGCGTATTGAATACGAGCTCTCTGTGATCGTTCAGAAAGGATATGCGAACTACTTTCTTGTGGTTTCCGACTTTGTGAACTGGGCTAAAAAAGAAGGTATTGCGGTAGGGCCGGGGAGAGGATCGGCGGCAGGATCCCTCGTTTCCTACTGTCTGCGGATTACAGATATTAATCCCCTCACCTACAACCTACCATTTGAGCGGTTCCTCAACCCAGGAAGACCATCGCCCCCAGACATCGATATCGACTTTGCCGATCGCCGCCGAGACGAGGTAATTCAGTACGTACGAAAGCGATATGGTGACGATCATGTAGCTCAGATTATCACCTTTGGAACGATGGAGTCTCGACTTGCAGTTCGTGATGTAGCCCGAGCACTCGGGATGTCGTATGGGCAAGCAGATCGTATAGCAAAGATGATTCCTCCACCTCGTCAGGGATTTCACATGAAGTTGAAGCAGGCGATCGAGGAAACCGCCGAACTAAAACTTGCGTACAACTCTGAACCAGAGACCAAACAGGTGCTCGATGTAGCTCAACGCCTCGAGAGCATGCCGCGACATGCATCGGTGCACGCCGCAGGAGTGATTATTGCGGACAAGCCTCTGGTAGAGTATGTGCCACTCCAGCGAGAGCCGAAGGAAGAAAAGATCATCACGCAGTTCGACATGTACAACCTTGATCTCAATGCGGTCTCGGACAACAAAGCAGTTGGTCTCATGAAGATGGACTTCCTCGGCCTGAGAAATCTCACCATTCTCGAAGATGCACTCCGATTTGTAAAGGAGTCGCGAGGACTCGACATCGACATTCATGAAGTACCGCTTGATGATAAAAAAACCTTTGAACTTATCAGTAACGGCGACACGGTCGGTGTCTTTCAACTCGAGTCTGCCGGAATGCGACGTCTTGCGAAGGATCTGAAACCGGAGAAGATCAGCGACATTATCGCAATGGTTGCGCTATTTCGACCAGGCCCCATGGATCTTATTCCATCCTTCATTGAAGGAAAGGCAAATCCCAAGCGAGTTCGATACCCACATAAAGATCTGAAACCGGTTCTTGAGGAGACCTACGGCATTCTCGTCTATCAGGAGCAGGTTATGAACATCGCAGCAGTCCTCGCGGGTTTCAGCATGAGTGAGGCAGATCTGCTCCGCATGGCCGTCGGAAAGAAGAAGAAATCTCTCATGGAGAAAGGAAAAAAGAACTTCATCGAAGGGTGTGTAAAAAACGGGTATACAAAGGTACTCGCTGAGAAGATCTTCGGCTTTATCGAAAAGTTTGCCGCCTACGGTTTTAATAAAGCTCACGCGGCATCCTATGCCTTAATTGCCTACTGGACGGCATACATGAAGGCAAACTTCCCCGTTGAGTTCATGACAGCGTTGTTGACTGCGGAGCTCCAGGGAGTTGCGGGTCCAATGAGAGAGATTAAGATGGCGCAGACGCTGGAAGAGTGTAAAAAGATGGAGATTGTCATACTGCCACCCGATATCACGAAGTCGATCGCTCGGTTCAAAATTGAGGACGGTGGAATTCGGTTCGGGCTCTCTGCGATTAAGAATGTAGGAGAAGCGGCGATCGACTCCATCGTCGAGACGAGAGACACGCTTCCGTACGTTAGCTTTACCGACTTTCTCAAGCGTGTAGACCTTCGTCGAGTAAATAAAAAAACAGTAGAAAGCTTAATTAAAGCAGGTGGATTTTCACCATTTGCCAATAGGGCAACATTGCTGGCGCACTACCCAGAGTTGGTCAAGGAAATATCATCAACAAGAGAGACGCAGGATAAAGGTCAGTTCGATTTATTTACTGATGCAGGAGATAGTTCGCAGTCGAAGGACATCTTCAAGCCTTTACCGGAGGTTACTGACGATGAGATCTATGCTATGGAGAAGGAAGTTATTGGCTTCTTAATCAATAAAAATCCGCTTGCAAAGTTCCAAGAAATTATTGAGAAAAAGGCGACAAAAAAAGTCGGTGAAGTTTCATTAAATGACCAAGGCCAAAAGGTAGTTCTCGTGGGGATCGTCAGCGGCAGAAAGATTATCAAGACCAAGAAAGATAATCATGAAATGGCATTTCTCACGGTATTTGACGAAACCGGATCGGTCGAGGTTATCGTATTCCCAAAATTATTCGTGAAATTTCGAGATATTCTTAATATCAATCAGGTTATAATCTTCAAAGGAACTGTCTCTGAAAAGGAAGACCAGATCAACGTACTTCTCGATGTCGCAATGAAACTCGGTTAGTTGATAATTCCCGATTTGGGTGTACAATAGCTCCCATGGCAGAGCAACTACGACGAGGCGATTTACTCAGACATCAGGTGAGAGTACTTCCACCTCAGGAAGCCGCTGCACAAGTAGCAAGAGAACGACTCAATACGATTACAAGTCAACTAAAGCAATTTGATGCATCGCGGGTGTTAACAAGAACGTTCGAGGAGGTTGCGAGCGTGGGAAAACGTTCCGCTCTCGTTCCAGAACTCTTCCGACAAGAACCCTCAGTTCCAGCTCCAGTGGATGGTGAGGATGGTGTTTTCCACCTCCATCCCGACAGTACTGTAAGATCTGGGATTGGTTGGGATTTTAAATCATTGGGGAATTTTCAAGTTGAATATGAAGGAATAAGAGTTGTAGCACACCCTGGATTCATTCTCGTACAAGGCGCTAATATTGCGATAATCGACCCAAAAGTGATTTCCGATTATCGGACGATAGCAGGTCAGACATCACCTGAGATGAATCCCTTCGCAGTAGCGGTTGCGTACTCAGTTGCACATCCAGGTACATTCAAAGTTCCTCAACTTACACTGTCGGACGCTGCTAACTCATTAGTAAGAGTTGACTTTGGCGACTAAGCGTTGACAGCCCTACGAGGGTACTGTTACAATATATGCGTAAAATGAATCCGACATTGCTTAATGCCGGAATGTATCTCGCAACACCGCTGTTGCTGGCTGTGTTTATCGGTTATCAGCTTGATACATACTTTCACACCAAGCCGGTGTGGATGATTGTTTTGATTTTGTTTGGGACGATCAGTTCGTTTTACAATTTGTGGAAATTGTCAAAAGAAATAAAGAATGAGCGCCGTTAACACTACAACTCAAGAAGAATCACACATTACCAAAACGGTAGAAGCTCCTTCAACTGAACATACAACGAAGACGTCAGAGAGTACCGAACACAAAGCGGGTCCACACATCAGTATCAAAGCAGAACCAGTTTTTACAGTTAATGGCTTTCCTGTTGTAAACTCGCTCCTGCTTTCCTGGGTCACGCTGGTGTTCTTTATTGGTCTCGTTGTGAAGTATAACTTTGATTCAAGAAAGAAGAGTAAATCATCATTCTTCTACTTCATCAACTTCTGTTTACGCTCATTGTTTGATTTCTTCGAGTCGGCCATGAAAGAGAAAACAGCAACGTATTTTGGCCTTCTGGGAGCATTCTTTTTCTTCATACTCTTACAAAACTGGTCCGGTCTCCTTCCAGGAGTTGGAAGTGTACTCTTTCATCACTCACCGCTGCTTCGTGCAAATACCGCCGACCTCAATACAACGCTTGCACTTGGATTAATCTCCGTTGCCTCGATTCAATTTTTTGGAATCACAACGCTCGGTGTCAAGAGTTATCTCAGCAAGTTCTTTAACTTTAGTAGCCCGATCGCATTCTTTGTCGGAATTCTCGAGATCGTATCTGAGCTGTCGCGTGTGCTTTCGTTTGCGTTTCGTTTATTCGGTAATATCTTTGCCGGTGAGGTGCTTCTCTCAGTAGTGGCGTTCTTAATTCCGGTTCTTGTATCATTTCCTTTTCTCTTACTCGAAACATTTGTTGGCATAATTCAGGCAGTTGTTTTCGCAATGCTAAGCGCAGTATTAATTAACATGGCGACTACAGAGTCGCATCATTAACCGTTATATATACTTTGAAGGAGGTGAACAAATAAATGGATGCAGAAGCAGCAAAAATGATCGGCGCAGCTCTCGCAATTGGACTTGGTGCCCTTGGACCAGGTATTGGTATCGGGTTGATTGGAGGACGAGCACTCGAGGCTATCGGAAGAAATCCTGAAGCAGAGGCGTCTGTTCGTGCAACCATGATTCTTGCAATCGCTCTTACCGAGGGACTTGCAATTTTCGCTCTTGTTATTTCTCTTATTATTAAGTTCGTCTAAGGTTACGTTATATGGAAAATTTGGGTATCGATTCAAAACTCTTGATCGCACAACTGATTAATTTCGGTCTGTTTTTCTTTGTATTTAAAAAATACTTAGCAAAACCATTTCTGAAGTTCATCAAGGCTGAAAAGGAAGGAACTGAGGAAAGAGAAAAGATTCTCGCGAAGACGAAGGTCATGGAAGAAAAACTTCTTGAGAAGGAAAAGTCCATGAAAGCGGCGATTAAGAAAGAGACCGATGATCGAATTGCTGAAGCAAAAACTGCAGCGCAAAAGGTCAAGGCTCAGCTCGTTGAGGAAGCCCAAAGAGAAATAGAGGATATGAAGGCGAAGGCCAAGAAACAGCTCGAACAAGAGCGAGCTGAGATTGAACGCCTCGCAAAACAAAAAGTGAACGATCTCAGCTTCATGATCGTACAGTCTGCCCTGAAGGACGTACTTACGGCAGATATGAAGAAAAAAATCTCGGAAGCAATTGTTACTAATTCAGCGAAATCAATTCGATTACATGAAAATTAGTGGTCGCATGAAGGAGGAACTGAAAAAGGTCTTCCTCGCAAAGCTCAAAGAGAAAAACCAGGAGGTTGAGATTGTCTCAGCCTATCCGTTGAGCGCCACAGAACTTTCAAAACTCATGAAAACACTCGCTATTCCTTCGTCCGCGAAGGCAACAACCCGTGTTGATGAGTCACTGATCGCTGGATACATTATTAAAAAAGGGAGTAAGATGATCGATCTTTCTCTCCTGTCTCAGTTACGTAAGTTACAACAAATCACCTATGAAACTGTTTGATCAATACCTAAAAGAAGTTGAAAAAGAGCTAAATGCAAAGAAAGGAGCTGTAAAAACATCTGAAGTTGGTACGGTAATCGAAATTAAGGACGGCGTCGCAATTGTCGCCGGTCTTGATAATAGCTTCTACGGTGAGTTGGTTGAGTTCGACACTCAGGTTCGCGGGTTCGTTATTGAACTGATGGAGGATACCGTCGGTGTGGTCGTGCTCGGCGATTATCTCAGCCTCAAAGCAGGGTCGCAGGTAACCGCAACAGGCGAGATTCTTTCCCTCCCGGTGGGTGATGAGCTCCTCGGAAGAGTCATCAGTCCACTCTCAGATTCGCTTGAAAATATAAAGCTGAAGACAAAAAAGAGATATCCGATCGAGAGGATTGCATCAGGAGTTGTGTACCGAAAATCTGTTACGGTACCGCTTCAGACCGGTATTAAAGCTATTGATGCACTTATCCCGATTGGACGAGGTCAGCGAGAGCTGATCATTGGCGACCGAACGACCGGTAAGACCACCGTTGCGATCGACACCATCATCAATCAGAAAGGCCAAGATGTGATCTGTATCTACTGCGCTGTTGGGCAGAAGAATGCAAAGGTAGCTCAGGTTATCGAGACGTTGAAGGCGCACGATGCGATGGACTACACCATCGTGGTGTCTGCATCTGCCTCTGACTCTGCTGCACTTCAGTACCTTGCACCGTACTCCGCTACCGCGGTCGGTGAGTACTTTCTTGACCAGGGCAAAGATGTCCTCGTCATCTATGACGATCTGACGAAACATGCATGGGCATACCGACAGATCTCACTCATTCTCCGACGACCAGCAGGTCGTGAGGCGTATCCAGGAGATGTTTTCTATCTTCACTCACGCCTTCTTGAGCGAGCATGTAGAATCGACGAAAAGTACGGCGGGGGATCTCTTACTGCACTCCCAATCATCGAAACCCTTGATAACGACATCTCGGCCTATATTCCGACCAACGTTATCTCAATCACCGACGGTCAGCTCTTTCTTGAGACCGATCTGTTCAATAATGGAGTTCGACCTGCAATCAATGTTGGATTCTCGGTCTCCCGTGTTGGAGGATCGGCACAGACCAAGGCCATGAAGCAGGTGTCAGGTCGTCTGAAGCTTGATCTGGCGCAGTATCGCGCCCTTGCTGCGTTCTCGCAGTTTGAGTCCGATCTCGATGAGGAAACGAAGAAGTTCCTTAACCGTGGCGCAAAGACCACGCAGGTTCTGAAACAGAACAAGCACGATGTTTACTCGTTGGCAGAAGAGGTCGCGGTTTTGTGGGCTGCAACGAAAGGACATCTTGATGAAATTCACGCAGACAGCGTGATGGAGTTTGAAGAAAAGCTCGTTGACGCTATTCGAACTCGAGGCAAAGAGTGGATGAAGCGAATCAATAAGAACAAGATTATGGACGAGAAGGACGAGAAAGAACTCGAAAAATTAGTAAAGTCAGTACTGTAATCTATGAATACGCGTCTTGTTACCAAGAAGATCAAATCTGTATCCAACGTGAAGAAGATCACGAAGGCGATGCAGCTTGTATCAGCGGTAAAGATGCGTAAAGCTCAACAGGTTGCTCAGGAAGGGAAGCCCTATCAGGAGTTTCTTCAACAGGCTATTCAACGGCTTGCATCGGGAATCTCAACTCAGGACAATCCGCTCTTGAGCCCAAACACTACGAGCAAAAAGAACCTCGTAATCGTCTTTACCTCTCAGAAAGGACTGTGTGGTTCGTTCAATATGAATATTTTACGACACCTGGTGAAACATAATATTCTTGGTGACTCAGACTTCGTGACTGTAGGCAAGAAAGGAGTCGAAGTCCTCACGCAGCTCAAGGCATCGATTGTTGCTGACTATTCAGGACTCGCGGATGAAGACACGATCTCAGCGATCTTCGAATTAGCGCTCCAGAAGTTCTTAAACGGTGAGTATAAAAATGTTTTTGTCGCGTATAACAAGTTTGTTAATACTCTCCGTTCCGATCCTTCCATGGATCGCGTTCTTCCGTTTGCGGTAGAGTCACTTGAAACAAAAGAGGTTAAGGAGGCACTCAAGGAGAATGAGTATCTCATCGAACCTAAGTCGCCTCATCTGATTGATGAACTGCTCAAAAGTTACATCGAAAGCACCTTGCGATTTGCACTTCTTCAAAGCTATGCAGGGGAGCACTCTGCGCGGATGATCGCGATGAAAAATGCTACCGATAACGCATCTGAAGTGATTCTCAACCTTACGTCACTTCGAAATAAACTGAGACAGCAAAGCATTACCTATGAATTGCTCGATATGATCACCGCTAAAGAAAGCGTTGAGATTAATTAATTATCAATTT